>JABEUX010000083.1 GCA_013044185.1 Vulcanimicrobiota bacterium
ACGGCTACGCGGCCGCAGCGACGGGCAACGCAGTCCTCATCGCTCGCATCCGGCGCGGTCGGAGCGCTCAGTTACTGCGCGTTCCATTCTCCATCGCCGCGCCGGAAGAGTGGGCCGAGCGTGCTGCCGCCTATAGCGCACTCTATGCCCTGATCCAAGCGCTACGCAGATTCGGCCGCGATCTCGCGACGATTGCGGTTCCCGATGCGGAGTTGCTCGACGACGTACGCGAACATCGTGCGCTGCCGGCGATCCTTCACCGGCCGTACATCCACCTCGTCTGTGCCCTGCGGACGATGCCGAGCCTCGATCTCGTAATCGGAGCTGCCGAGGATCTCTCCGAACTCGCTCGTGCCGAACTCTCGCGTATAGCTGCCTAAAGGGCGCTCTGGTTCGGATGCTTTATCGCCGGACGCTTGAAGGGGGCACGTATCCCGTGCTATAACCTCCGTGGTGCCGTTGAGTCGCTATCGACTCGCCCGGCGCAATCTATTCCCTCCCGCTTGCCTTCACCCACCATCGCGGCGTAGCCCGATGAAGTCGCTGGTGAATGCGCGCGGACGCTGCGAGAGTGAGCCTCCCCTGCAACTCGATCACCGCCCCAACGAAAATGGTCGCCCGCCGAGCGGCGGCCGCCGCCGCCGCTCGCGGCGCCGCCATAACAACGCCGGGTTTCCGCAACCTGAGGCGTTTGCACAGAACGAGGCACAGGCGCCGACGTTACTGACCTCGGCGCAGCTCGAAGAGAAGACCAAAAGCGAGCTCGTCGAGTTAGCGAAGGAGTTTTCGATCGAAATCGCGGCCCCGGCGAAGGTGAAGAAAGACGAGATCGTCCTTCAGATCCTCGCCGCTCAGCAGGCCCGATCGGGTATCGAAAGCGCGAGCGGGATCCTCGACATTCTTCCCGAGGGCTACGGTTTTCTGCGACGCGCGGGCTACGTCATCGGTAACGAAGATGTGTACGTAAGCCAGGCACAGATTCGGCGCGCCGACCTACGGCGCGGCGATCGCGTCGATGCAACGGTCCGCCGCCCGAAAGAGGGCGAAAAATATTTCGGACTCTTGCGCGTCGACCGTGTCAACGAGATCGACATCGAAAAAATGGGTGTCCGTAAGCTCTTCGAAAAGGGCACCCCAATCTACCCCAACGAGCGCTTCAAGCTCGAGGTTCGCGCGACGCAACTCTCGACGCGCGTGATCGATCTCTTCTGCCCGATCGGCAAAGGGCAGCGCGCGCTGATCGTTTCGCCTCCGAAGGCCGGTAAGACGACGCTGCTCAAAAACATTGCCAACTCGATCTCGATCAACCACCCCGAAGCACACATCATCGCGTTGCTCGTCGACGAACGCCCCGAAGAAGTCACCGACATGCAGCGGACGATCGATGGTGAGGTTGTCGCCTCGACGTTCGACGAACATCCCGAGAACCACACCGCAGTCGCCGAACTCACGATGGAGCGCGCCAAACGCCTCGTCGAAATGGGGAAAGATGTCGTCATCCTTCTCGATTCCATCACCCGACTCGCCCGCGCGTATAACCAGGTGGTTCCGAATTCCGGGCGCACGCTCTCGGGCGGCCTTGATACCGCATCGTTGCATAAGCCGAAGCGCTTTTTCGGTGCGGCGCGAAAGATCGAAGAAGGCGGCTCGCTGACGATCATCGCGACGGCGCTGATCGAGACCGGTTCGAAGATGGATGACATCATTTTCGAAGAGTTCAAGGGCACCGGGAATATGGAACTCAACCTCACCCGCAAACTCGCCGAATCGCGCGTCTTCCCCGCCGTCGATATCAAGCGTTCGGGAACGCGCCACGAGGAGCTCTTGCTCTCCAACGAAGAGATGCGAAAGATCTGGATGCTTCGCCGCGCGACCGCCGTTCTAAATAGCGGCGATATCACCGAGATCATCCTCGACAAGATGGCGCAGACGCGCACGAACGACGAGTTCTTAGCGTCGGTCACGAAAGAGGCGCTCTCGATGTCCCGTGGTTACGAAGAGAATAACGGAAAGTACTAAGCGCGACACGGCGCAGATGCGGCTCAACCGCGCGCTCGCGCGCGCGGGGGTAGCATCTCGTCGCGCCGCCGACGAGCTCATCCTTGCCGGACGCGTCAGCGTCAACGGACACATCGTTCGCGAACTCGGTAGCCTCGTCACCCCCGACGATCGTATCCTCTGCGATGGGAAGCCCGCGCTCGCGCAGCGTTACATCTATCTCGCCATGAATAAGCCGGTCGGTGTCGTGACGACGCTCTCCGACCCCGAAGGGCGTCGCACGATCCTCGATCTCTTACCGCGCGATCTCCCGCGCGTCGTTCCCGTCGGCCGCCTCGATTACGATACCTCGGGGCTCTTGTTGCTCAGTAACGACGGCGACCTCATTCACCGCTTGCTCCATCCGCGCTTCGGCGTCGAGAAAACCTATCGCGCGACGATTCGCGGAGAGCTCACTCCCGAGCAGATCGAGGAGTTGCGCGCGGGCGTACGCACGCCGAGCTTTCGCGCGGCGGGTGCAAAATTACGGATCGTCTCCTCGGCCTCGCTGCGCAGCCTCGTCGACCTTACGATCCATGAAGGGCGCAATCGACAGGTTCGCGAGATGTTCGCCGCGCTCGGACACCCCGTGATCGAGCTGCGGCGCCTCCGCTTCGGGGCGATCGAGTTGGGCTCGCTTGCCGTCGGTCGGGTGCGTCCGCTGAGTTCGCGCGAGATCGCCGAACTCGCCCGTGCGACCTCTCCACCGCGCGCAACCGACGGCGGCGTGATAGCATCGCGGGAATGAACGGTCGCCCGCTTCCTCCCTCACGCGATCTCCGCTTGGTGCACGTCGATGCACGCGAGCGGCAGAGCATCGTCTCGCTTCGGGCCGGAGGGCCGAGTTTCGGCGGCGAGGAGTTGGCGATCTGTGCCGGGCCCTGCGCCGTGGAGAGCCGCGAGCAGATCGTCGCGACCGCCGCCGCGGTGGCGCGCGCCGGTGCGAACGTCCTGCGCGGTGGGGCCTACAAACCGCGCACCTCACCCTATTCGTTTCAGGGGCTCGGCCGCGACGGCTTGGCGATGATGCGTGAGGCCGCCGACCTCTTCGGGCTCGCCGTCGTCACCGAGGTGCTCGATCCGCGTGATGCCGAGGTCGTCGCCGGGAGCGCCGATATGCTGCAGATCGGGGCGCGGAACATGCAGAATACCGCTCTTCTCCGCGCCGTCGGTGAGACCGGGAAGCCGGTGCTCTTAAAACGTGGTCTCGCGGCGACGGTGGATGAGTGGCTTTTGGCCGCCGAGTATATCGCCCTCACCGGCAACGAACGAATCGTCCTCTGCGAGCGCGGCATCCGCAGCTTCGACCCCTCGACGCGGAACCTGCTCGACCTCTCGGTCGTGCCGCTCCTCGCGCGACGGACCCACCTTCCGACGATCGTCGACCCGTCACACGGAACGGGGATCGCGGCTCTGGTCGCACCGATGGGGCTCGCTGCTATAGCGGCGGGCGCCGCCGGGATCATGGTCGAAGTGCACCCCGACCCTCCCTCCGCGGTCTCCGATGGAATGCAGTCGCTGACGTTTGCAGAGTTTGAATCGTTTATGGAAAGCATTCCGGCGCTTGCCACTGCGCTAGGGCGGCGCCTTCCGCAGCGATATGTCGCAAGAACACCCAACGCATCACCGCCATCATAGGAGCAAGCATGAAATCCCTTCGGCCCCTCGTCGCTATCCTCGCCTTCGCGGCCCTCGCAGCGATGGGGGCACTGCCTGCGCGAGCGCAGTATGCGAGCGAGTTCGTCCCTGCCAAACTGATCAAGCAAGGGACGACCACGACGCCGTGGGCGGGCCCCGGGCTCGTCGTGTTGCAAGTCGAGGTCTTTCCCGACGGTACGTTCCACGTCGTGAAAGTTATTCGTACCACCAATAAGGGTGACGTTGCCGCAGCGTTGGAGATCGCCAAGAGCTCGACCTACGAGCCCGCGCATCGTGGGAGTAAACCGATTCAAGCCTACTACGATTACACGCTGAAATTCGGGAAGAGCCTCGTCAGTTCGGGCGCGCAAGGCTTGGCAGGCGGGGAATTGGGGCATATCGATGCGCTCATTCACGCCGGAAAATATGCCGATGCAAAACAAGCGGCAGGCAGCTATCTTCTCGCTCATCCCGGCAACGCACTCGCATTGGAGTATCTCGGAATCTCCGACTATTTCTCCTCCGATTTTCCGGCAGCGGTGCAGGCCTTCGATAAAGTTGCGACGATCGGCGCACCGTTCAAGGAGGCGGCGGCTCAGTCGTTCGCTGCCGTCGCGGTGCTGCGCTCCTCCACCGACCCCGACCGAGCGCTCCTCTATGCTCAGAAGGCGTTCGCGCTCGATTCCAGCCCGAACTCGCTCTACGCGCTCGGCGTCGCCGAGTTCGGTATGAAACACTACGCCCAGAGTATCGCCTCGTTGGAGAAAGCGCGCGGTATCCTTTTCGCGCAGAAGAGCACCCCGACGGCAACAAAGGTCGCAGTCGATAGCCATCTTTTGCAAGACTATTTGCAGACTGGCGATACCGCGAACGTCAATGCGATGCTTGCGGAATTAAAGACGCTCGACCCCACCGGAACCGCGGGCGCGGAGTTCGTCGGAGCCTTCTACCTGCAACAGGGTGTCGCCGCGGCGAAAGCGCTGAAACCGGTAGAGGCCCTCGCCGCGCTCGATAAGGCCGCCGCTGCGGGCGACCCGAAGATTAGCGAGGCTGCCTATACGCAGGCTGCGTTCGTCATCATTCAAGGAAAATCGCCCGACTACAGTCGCGTCGGGAGCTACGCGAAGAGGGCGCTCGCGATCGACCCGAACGATCCCGCCGCGCTCTTTGCGCGCGGCATCGGCGAAGCCGGCCTCGCAGCGGTCTATCACCGGACCGACCTGACCGACCACGCGAAAGCGACGCTCAACAAAGCGCTTGCGATAGCGAAGGCCGGGAAGAACGCCGCCCTCGTGCTGCAGATTCAGAACTTTCTGAAACACCTCGGCGGTTAACCCAAGCTCTACGTAATTTAGGACAGGACTCTTACCCAGGGCGGCCAAAGTACCGCCCTGGAGCGGCGGGGAGACCCGCCGAAACGTTTCTACCAGAGGTTTTGCTTCACTCAATACGCCCGGAAGGGGAGGCTCGAACAACTCGTGTTTGACGGATTTATCAGTGTAATGAAACAGGGCGGGTTCGACATGATCGTCCTGCTCGCGCTCTCGATTGCGGTCGTTTGGATCGTCATCGAGCGCTTTCTCTATTTTAGCGCTCAACACGGCGACACGAAGTCGCTGCTCAAAGAGATCGGCAAACGCGTTGCAGCGAACGACCTCGCCGGCGCGATCAAGTACTGCGACGGCCAGAAGGGGATGCTTCCGCGCATCCTTCGCTTCGGGCTTCAGCGCGGCGATAAGAACCGCGCCGATATCACCGACGCGCTCTCGATCGCGCTGATGGAGCACCTGAACGATCTCGAACGCAACCTCGGCATCATCGGTACGATCGCCGTTATCGCGCCGTTCGTCGGCCTCGCGGGTACCGTTCTCGGTATCATCAAGGCGTTCCAGTCGATCGCACTGAAAGGCAACTCGAGCCCGGCGGTCGTCGCAGCGGGCGTCTCGGAAGCCCTCGTCACGACCTTTAGCGGTCTCGTGGTCGCGATCATCGCCGTGGTGTTCTTCAACTTCTTCAAGACGCGCATCAAGAATTACAACCAAGAGATGATCGTTGCGGCGAACCAACTCGCCGAAATGCTGCATTTCCACAACACCGGCGCGGCGATTCCTACGGATCTCTATCAGCCCACGCAGAAGTAAGCGCACTGGAGGAATGACGTGAGTCTACTTTCGGCGCGCGGCGACGAAGAGGTGATGGCGGAGATCAATATTACGCCGTTCACCGATGTCTTGTTAGTGCTGTTGATCATCTTCATGATCCTCGCCGCTCTGGTTACGCCGCCCGGCTTCGAGAAGCAATTGCCGAACTCGAATAATTCGCAAAGTACGGCGTCAAAGAACAAGAACGACATTCAGATCGTCGTCAACGATAAAGGTGTAATCTTCGTCGATTCGACCAAGACCGATACCAAAGGCATCTACCGCGTCATGTACGATACGATTAAAAAGCGCGGCAAGAAGAAGATCTCGTTGACCTCGGATATCAAGGCGCCCTACGGCGTCATCATCCGCATCCTCGACGCCGCCAAACGGGCCGGCGACGAGAACGTGGGCTTCGTTACATCGTAAGCGTGGGGGGATTCATCCGTGGCCGTTTCAACCTCTGGTGGTGAAGAAGAGGTAATGTCGACGATCAACATCACGCCGTTCACGGACGTGCTGCTGGTCCTCCTCATTATCTTCATCATCCTCGCGTCGGTTACTAAAGAACCGCCGCTTCCGACGGCGTATAATAAAGATAAAGTCTCGCCGTCGCAGATCGTCGTCATCGTCGATGCACACAATCAAATTCAAATCGGCTCGAACACGATGTCGATCCAGGGCGCCAAGGCAGCCTTCCAGTCGCTCGAAGACGCCGTTGGCGGGAATTTGAAGGATGTCATTATCAAAGGGAATCCGAAGGCGCACTTCGGTACGATTCTCCAAGTAATGGACGCCGCGAAATCGGTCGGTTTGACCTACTTTGGCTTGGCCAATCACGTACAAGGCACGCCGCAAGGAGTGACGCAGTAACCGATGGCCGTACAGAAACCACCGCAACCCGACGATAAAAAGAAATCGCCGTTCTTAACCACCGGCGAGAAGGTTCCCAATTACCTCTGGATCGCGCTGATCGCGGCGCTCGTCCTTCATGCACTCTCGACTCCGTTCTTCCCGAACCTCGAGAAACCGCACGAGACGACCAAAGTCGATAAAGTCTCGGTAGCGAAGAAGGCCCCGATCAAGGTCCCGACCCCGCCGCCGCCGACGCCGACCCCGCCGCCGACGCCGACGCCGCCGCCGACGAGGGCGACGCCGCCACCGAAGCAAACGCCGACGCAGCCGAAACTCAAAGTGCATGTGCTGAAGAGCCATAACACCGGGAGCGGGCCGAGCATTAGCAATAACAATCCTAAAACAGGTAATGAGACCGGCGTTCCGACGGGAAAAGGAACGGCATCGCCATCACCGACCGTGCCGCCGACCCAAGCCCCGGCGTGCGCGGTTCCGTTCAAGGATGCAACCGTGAACCAAGTCTCGGCACCGAACTATCCGTCTTCAGCGCAGGATGCCGGCTTCGGCTCCGCCGACGTGCCCGTGGTGGTGACGTTGAGCGCGACCGGATCGGTAGTCTCGGTGAAATTGGTGCAATCGAGCGGCAACTTCGCGATCGATCGTGAAGCGAAACGCGCCGCGCGCGATACCACCTACTATCCGAAGATCGTTAACTGCAAACCGGTCGCATCGCAGTATATCTTCGATGCGCAGTTCCAGCCCGACTAAGGCAATCGGGCTCCTTCGGCGAAAAGACGCTCGCGTGAGCGTCTTTTCCGTTTTTGCTGGCCAGGGATGCTGCGCGTGAGAGTGAGCCGTTATCTCTGGTGGGCGCTCGCGATCTCGCTCTTCCTTCACGTTCTTGCGGCGCTCTTTCTCGCGCGTAATCCGCTCGATCTGCGTTCGGGCGTCGCACGCATTACCGTGCAGGCGCTCCCACGGCCGCTGACGATCGCACGGCAAACGCCGATTCCGCCGACCCCTCCGCCGACGCCGCGGCCGCGACTTCATACTGCGGTGTCGACGCCGCTCTCGAAGCGCCCGGGTCCACGTCACGCAGTTGCAGCGGCTCCACCGACCGCAGCGCCGCGCCCTCCGCCGACGCCGCATCCGTCACCGAGCCCCGCCCTTGCATGTATCGCCACGAGCACCCCGCCACGGATGCTCGCCGAGCCGACCGCCCCGCCGATCGATCCGGCGACGCGCGCGCAACGAACGACGGGGACGAGCACGATAGCCGTTGCCGTCGATGCGCTCGGCGCCTTTCGCAACGCGACGATTCAGAGCAGTAGCGGGAATGCCGCGCTCGACGTCCTCGCTCTGCAGATGGCGAAGAACGCCGAGTACGCTGCGGCGACGCGCAACTGTCGCGCCGTCGCGGGCACGATGCTTTTCCGGGTGAAGTTCCAGGCTTGGTAGGGGCGCAGCAGTTCGTCACCCCGAGTAGGTGGCGGAGCCACCGTATCGAGATTCCGTGATGAGCGTCAAGCCCTGTTGGGGTCGAAAGGGCGTTGGGATTTGAGGACCCCATAGGCGATGACGAGCAGTTTATGCATGACCGCAGCGACGATTTGCATCGGTCGCTTCCCTCGTTCCCGAAGCCGCTGGGCAAAAGCGATGATGATAGGGTTGTGACGCATGGCCGAGAGCGCCGGCATGTAGAAAATCTGTTTGAGAGCGCGGTTGCCGATCGGAGTGAGGGAGGACGAATGGATGGACGTCCCCGACTGCCGAACCTGCGGAGAGAGCCCGGCATGCGCGGCTAATTTGCGCGCCGAGTCGAACTGTTGCATATCCTGAACCTCGGCAATCAACGACGATGCGCTGGTGGTGCCGATGCCGGGAATACTTTCAAGCAACTTGCGATTGTTCTGCAATTTGGGATCGCTATCGATATCGTTTTTGATCTGTTCCTCGATCTCTGCAATTTGCTCGTTGAGAAATGCAACGCTCGTTTCAATCGACGTTCGTACCGCGTCGGTTCCCGGAGCCCCGAGGCGGTTGCTCTCGGCG
>JABEUX010000084.1 GCA_013044185.1 Vulcanimicrobiota bacterium
GTCATTCGGTTGAGTCAGTTTGAGGCTTCCCTGCGGCGTGGCTGCGGATCACCAGATCTGCGAACGAAAGGCTGAACCGATGTCAACCCCAACCAAAGTCAAACGCGCGACCAAAGATCGCCGTCCGAAGAAGAAACCGTGCTCGCTCTGCATTGAGAAAGCGGTCGATGTCGTCTATCGCGATGTGAGCCGCCTGCGGAAATACGTCTCGGAGCGCGGCAAAATCGTTCCGCGTCGCATCTCGGGCGCATGCTCGAAGCATCAGCGGATGGTCACCGTCGCCGTGAAGCGCGCGCGCGTTATCGCCTTTCTCCCCTTCGTTGCGGAGTAGGCGGCGCTATAGTGAAAGTCATCCTCTCCCAGGACGTCAAAACGCTCGGTAAGACCGGCGATGTCGTCGACGTCGCCGAGGGCTACGGTCGCAACTACTTGCTGCCGCGCGGCCTCGCCGCCGAAGCGAGCAAAGGCGCGATCGCGCAGCTCGGGCAGCAGCGTGCCGCCGCCGCCAAACGCGAAGCGAGTGCGCTCGCCGATGCCGAGGCGCTCGCGCAGCGGATCGCCGAGGCGAAGATCGCGGTCCCCGCAAAGGCGGGCGGCAACGGCAAGCTCTTCGGTGCGGTCACCAATGCCGATATCGCCGAAGCGCTCGAACGCGAGCTCGCGGTCGCCGTCGACAAGCACAAAATCGAGATCAAGGCGCAGATCAAGGCGCTCGGGTCCTACCCGGTGGAAATTAAGTTGCATCGCAACGTCACCGCGAAGGGCACCGTGAGCGTCGTCGCGGCCTAGCCGAAAGCGCAACGAGATGGCGTCGGGCGCCGATACGCGCACCGAGCGACGCCTCCGTCGGCGCGTCGGTGCTGAAGAAGAGCTGTTGCGCCACGTCGGCGCACTGCTCGATCTTCTCGCCGGAGCGATCGGGCAAGACCAAGTCGTTCTGCGCGCCGGAAAAGTCAGCGCGCTCAAACTCCTCCGCTCGGCCACATTGCCCGATCGTCTCTGTGCGCTCGGGCGCTTGGTCTTTGAAGACCCCACGCTCGAACGGGTGACCACTCGCCCGGCGCAGCGTAAAGCGATCGCCGAGATCGAAGAAGCGCTCGCCGAGCTGCTCGCACAGCGCTCGGTCGAAGATACGATCGATCGCAAAGTCAACGAAAAAGTCAGCGCGCGCCACCAGAGCTATCTCAACGATCTCAAGATCGAAGCGCTCCGCGAAGACGGCGGCCCCGAGACCCCGGCGACGCAAGCGAAACTCGCCGAGCTCGATGCGCTCTCCTCGCGCAAACTCGCGCTCGACGCGATGGCGCGCCTGCGTCCGGCGCACCTGCGCGATCTCGTCGGGCAAGATGAAGCGGTCGCCGCACTCATCGCGAAAATCTCCTCACCCTACCCGCAGCACGTCATTCTCTACGGCCCGCCGGGCGTCGGCAAAACCACCGCCGCGCGGCTCGCGCTCGAAGCGGCGAAAGCGCGCCCCTACGCGCCCTTCGCCAAAGATGCGCCCTTCGTCGAAGCGAACGGCACGACGCTGCGCTGGGATCCGCGCGAGACGACCAACCCATTGTTGGGCAGCGTCCACGACCCCATCTACCAGGGCAGTCGGCGCGAATTCGCCGAGAGCGGTATCCCCGAACCGAAATTGGGGCTCGTCTCGCGCGCGCATGGCGGCGTGCTCTTCATCGACGAGATCGGCGAGCTCGATCCGGTGCTGCAGACGCGCCTGCTCAAAGTGCTCGAAGATAAACGCGTGAACTTTGAATCCTCGTACTTCGACGAGAGCGCGCCGAACGTCCCGGAGTATGTGAAGCGCCTCTTCCGCGAAGGCGCTCCCGCCGATTTCATTCTCATCGGCGCCACCACGCGCGAGCCCGACGAGATCGATCCGGCGATTCGTTCGCGCTGCGCGGAGCTCTATTTCTCACCGCTCACGCAGAACCAAATCGTCACCATCGCTCAGGCCGCGATGCGTCGGCTCGGCGCGAGCGCCGCGCGCGGCATCGCGCAGCAGATCGCGACCTACACCATCGAGGGGCGCAAGGCGGTGCAACTCGTCGCCGATGCCTACGGCGTCGCGCTCGCACGGAGCAGCGCCGGGAAACGACGCTCCGAGGCGATCCCCGCGCACGTCAACATCACGCAGGAGGATCTGCAGGCGGTCCTGCGCAGCGGCCGCTTCGTCGCGCATACGCCGGCACGCGCGCGCGCCCGCCGCGAGATCGGCAAAGCCTTCGGGCTCGGCGTGCTCCACCACGTCGGCAGCCTCATCGAGATCGAAGCGCTCGCCTTCCCCGCCTCCGCAGCGGGAAAAGGGAGCGTGCGCTTCAACGAGACCGCCGGAACGATGGCGCGCGATTCGGTCTTCAACGCCGGGAGCGTGCTGCGTTCGCTGCTCGGCACCGATCCCGCCGATTTCGATCTGCACGTCAACGTCATCGGCGGCGGGAATATCGATGGCCCCTCGGCGGGGCTCGCGATTCTGCTCGCGCTCTACTCCGCGCTCGCGCGCGTGCCGTTGCCGCAGGATGTCGCGGTGACCGGAGAGCTCTCGCTCGCCGGGAAAGTGCGCGGCGTCGGCGGCGTGGTGGAGAAACTTTACGCCGCGCGCCAAGCCGGAATGCGCGCGATCGTGCTGCCCGCCGAGAACGCGCGCGAGATCGACGCGCGGCTCTCGGGGATCGAGGTGATCGCCGCTCACGATGTCGCAGAGGTCCTGCGCGCCCTGCGCATCAAACGCGCGCCGAAGTTGCTCGCAACAAAGTCGGGAGTTTCGCTTAAGACTCGCAAGCGCTCCACAGCCTCGCGCGGGAACTAGCGCACTATGAGTTTCGCGCAACCCGATCTCGCTCGTACCGTCGAGCGCATCCCTCCTCAGAACGTCGATGCCGAACGCGTCTGCATCGGCTCGGTTCTCATCGACCGCGAGATTATGGGCACCATCTCGGAGATCGTGCGCGCGAGCGATTTCTACGTGCACGCGCATGAGACGATTTTCTCGGCGTTGCTCGGGCTCTACGAACGGAACGAACCGCTCGACCGCATCACGCTCGCCGAAGAATTAAAGCGTCGCGGTGCGCTCGACCGCGTCGGCGGCCCCGCCTATCTCGGCACGTTGGTGAACTCGGTGCAGACCGCGGCCTCGGCGGCGTACTACGCGAAACTCGTGCGCGAGAAATCGACGCTTCGTTCGCTGATTCATGCCGGTACCGAGATCGTGCAGACCGGCTTCGAGGCCGAAGAAGATGTCGAAGGCGCGATCGACCGCTCCGAGCAGATGATTTTTGCGATCGGCCAACGACAGATGGGCGGGGATTTCTCCCACGTCGGCTCGCTGATGAAACCCGCGCTCGACGAGTTGGAAGAGTACTACTACCGGCGCGGCGAACTCAGCGGCGTCACGACGGGATTCCCCGATATCGATGCGGTGACCACCGGGTTCAAGCCCGGCAACTTCGTCATTATCGCGGCGCGCCCGGGTATGGGCAAAACTTCGTTCGCGCTGAACATGGCGATGTCGGCGGCACGCGCTGCGGGGCAGCCGGTTGCGTTCTTCTCGCTCGAAATGTCGAATAGTGAACTCGTGTTGCGCCTGCTCTCGTCGACGGTGCGGATTTCGATGCACGATATCCGGCGCGGAAATATCGGCGACAAAGATTGGGGGCGCATCCCGAAGGTGATGGACGAACTCGATACGCTGCCGATCTTTCTCGAC
>JABEUX010000085.1 GCA_013044185.1 Vulcanimicrobiota bacterium
CGCCCCGGGGCGCCTCCTTCTCGTCGCGAAGCCCGCAAGCGCGGGCATGAGCTACGCGCAGCTCGAGCGCGCCGTCTTCGAGGCGATCGCATGAGTCGCGCGCAACGCGCGGCGCTCGCGGCGATCGCGCTCTATCGGCGCTTGCTCTCCCCGCTCTTTCCGCCCGCTTGCCGCTATGCGCCGACCTGTTCGGAGTATGCAAGCGAAGCGATCGCTCGCTTCGGCGTGCCGCGCGGGGCGTGGCTCGCCTTGCTCCGGCTTTTGCGCTGCCACCCGTGGCACGCCTCGGGGTACGATCCCGTTCCTCCGAGCATCTCGTTGAAAGGACCCCGGTGACGCCAATCTTCGCCGCCTCGATACTCGACCCGATCGTGAACTCGCTTTCGTGGTTGGTTCTCGGGATCGACCGCTACACGCACAACCTCGGCGTGAGCCTGGTCGTTCTCGCCCTCCTCATACGCGTGGTCTTCTGGAAGCTCAACGTCGCGCAGTTCAAAGCGATGATCTCGATGCAAAAGGTCGCACCGGAGATGAAGAAGCTTCAAGCGCGCTACAAAGACGATTCGAAGAAGCTGCAAGAAGAGACGATGAAGCTCTACAAAGAGCACAACGTCAACCCGCTCGCCGGTTGTTTGCCGATGCTCGTGCAGCTACCGATTCTCTTCAGCGTCTTCTGGGTCGTCATCTTGCATCGCGATCTCTACGCGCAAACGAAATTTTGGTGGATCGGGACCGCGCTCTCGGCGCACTTCCCGGCAATTTTCGCGCAGAGCCTCGCGCAGCCCGACCTGCTGCTGATCGTGCTCTACATGATCTCGCAGTACGTGAGTTTGCGGTTCACGACGATGCCGGCGACCGATCCGCAGCAGGCGAACACCAACAAGATCATGCAGATCGTTTCGCCGCTGATGATCGGTTTCTTCGGATTCCGCGCGCAGTGGCCGTCGGCGATGGTGCTCTACTGGCTCTCGTATAACGTGCTGACGATGGCGCAGCAATTTTATATGTTGCGGCAGTACCACGAACCGCTCGGCGCGATCGATAGCGACCGCGCGATTACCTCCGACGATAGCGTCGCCGCCGCAGTGCGCGAGATCGACGAACGCGTCGCGAAGAGCTCCAAGAAAAAAGGCGCGGCCGCAACGCCCGCGCTCAATAACGGCTCGGTTAAAAAGAAAGGCGCGAAGCCATAATGCTCTACGAAGACGATTACGAGTTTGAAGAACAGCCGGCGCACATTCGCGACCGCGCGATTCCCGGCAGCGGCGGCGGCGGCCGCGGCGGTGGGCGCCGACCCTTTCGCGGCGGCGGGCGCCCGCGCTCGAACGGACCCTCGGGGAAGGCGCAGCCCGTTCCCGAGGATGCGAAACCGGCGCACGCACTGCTCACCGAGATGCTCTCGAAAATGGGCGTCGGTGCCGCGGATATTTCGTATATTCCGCGACAGGAGGGCGAGTATTTCGAAGTCAACGGCCCCGACCTCGCGATGTTAATCGGTCGTCACGGCAACACGCTCGAGGCGATCAATTTGGTCTTCAACAATATCATCAATGCGGGAAACCGCGGCAACCGTCGCTATTTCACGATCGATGCCGAGGGCTATCGCGCCCGCCGTGCCGAGCGTTTGAAAGAGATCGCGCTCGACGCCGTCGAGGAAGTCGTCCGTAGCGGCAAACCGAGCAAACTCGAACCGATGCTGCCCTCCGAGCGCAAGATCGTGCATATGACGATCTCCGAGGACGCACGTATTCGCACCGAATCTGAAGGCGCGGAGCCCGAGCGCTGCGTCGTCGTTTTCCCGGCCTGATCTCTGCATAGCGCTTCGTTGGAGAAGCACGCTGCCATGAAGCGCTACGCAACGGCCCGGATCGAGCATCTCCAAATCGCGATTCCCGCCGGGGGCGAAGATGCGGCGCGTGCCTTTTACGGCACGCTGCTCGCATTGCGCGAGGTGCCTAAGCCGGCGGAGCTCGCCCCTCGCGGCGGGCTCTGGTTCCGCAGCGCTTCGATCGCGCTGCATCTCGGCATCGACCCCGATTTTCACCCCGCCGGAAAAGCGCACGTTGCATTTGCGTGCGGCGAGTACGCGAGCGTTCTCGCGCGCCTCGCCGCTGCGGGGGTTGCGGTTGCGAACGACGCGCTTCCCGTCGAGGGGCGAGCGCATTGCTACGTCGCCGATCCCTTCGGCAACCGCATCGAACTCATCGACGACGCGCCGAGCGCTGCGAACGACGATGCGGTGGAGCCGACGATCGTTGCGGTGGCGACGCCGCCGGGGCAGGGAGCGATCTCCGTGGTGCGCGTGAGTGGCTCGCGCGCGCGATCGATCGCGGCGCGACTCACCGGCGCCGCAGCGCTCGCACCGCGCCATGCGACCCGCGTCGCGCTCGTCGACGAAGCGGGGCGCGCGCTCGACGATGCGCTCGCGCTCTCGTTTCCGGCGCCGCATTCGGCGACCGGCGAAGATGTCGTCGAGTTTCACCTGCACGGTGCACCGGTGCTCGCGCGCGAGGTCGTGCGCGCGGCGATCGCCTGCGGAGCGCGCCAAGCGGCTCCCGGCGAGTTTACGCGACGCGCGTTTCTCGCGGGCAAACTCGATCTCGACGGCGTCGGCGCGATCGCCGACCTCATCGCCGCAGAGAGCGCCTCGGCGGCACGCGCGGCGCTCGCAAATCTCGGCGGCGCTCTGCGCGCGCGGGTCGCGGAGATGCGCTCGAGGCTGCGCGAACCGCTCGAACGGCTCGCCGCATCGATCGATTTTCCCGATGAAGTCGAGGAGCCGGCGCGCGCGCCGCTCGCCGATACGCTTGGCGAACTCGATGGCGAGCTCGCGCGGTTGCAACGCGACGGCGAGGTCGGCCGATTGCTGCGCGAGGGCGTGAGCCTGGCAATCGTCGGCCCACCGAACGCCGGAAAATCGTCGTTACTCAATACGTTGCTCGGTGAAGAGCGAGCGATCGTCTCGGATATTCCCGGCACGACGCGCGACAGTATCGAGGAGCGCTTCTTCATCGATGGCGTCGCCGTGCGGGCGATCGATACCGCCGGCATTCGCGCGCACGCCGATAAGCTCGAAGCGATGGGCATCGAACGCTCGCAGCGCGCCTTCGAGAGCGCGCGGATTTTGCTGCTGGTCCTCGATGCCTCGCTTCCGCTCTCGACGCAGGGCGAGGAGCTGCTCGCGCGTAGTGAAGGGCGCACGCGGATCGTCTTTTTCAACAAGGCCGATCTCGGCACGTCTGCGGTGCGGCCGGTATCGGGGCTCTCGATCTGCGGCAGCGTTCGCTGGCCGCAGACGATGCGCGAGCTGCGAGCGGCGATCGCGCAGGCCGGCTGGGGAACGGAGCACCCGGATCTCGAGCGGGCGCATCTCGCATTTGGCGAGCAGTTCGATGCCGTTGCGCGGGCGCTGGAGGCGCTCCGTTCGGCGCGCGCGGCGCTCGCCGCCGACGAAGCGCTCGATCTCGTTGGGAACGATCTGCGATTGGTCGATGCCGCGCTCGCCCATCTCTCGCCGGAAGCGGCGAGCGAGGAGATGCTCGCGGGCATCTTCGCGCGCTTCTGTATCGGGAAGTAACGATGGAATCGATGCATTCCGACGACGCGGGGGTTATCGTCGTCGGCGGAGGGCACGCCGGGGTCGAGGCGGCGCACGCCGCAGCAAAGATGGGCGTGCCGACGCTCTTGCTCACCGGCGATCCGTCGCGCATCTGCACGTTGCCATGCAATCCCTCGATCGGCGGGAGTGCGAAGGGGCAACTGGTGCGCGAGATCGACGCACTCGGCGGAGCGATGGGCGTGCTCGCCGATGCGTGCAGTCTGCACGCGCGCTTTCTCAACGAAAGCAAAGGCCCCGCGGTGCGCGCGCTGCGACAGCTCATGGATAAGCCGTCGTACAATCGCATGGCGCTGCGATTGTTGCAAACGTTGCCTGCGTTGCGTATCGAAGCGGCGATGGTCGAAGAGCTCATCGTTTCCGCCGGCGAAGTGCGCGGCGTTCGCTGCGCCGACGGACGCTCGTTTTACGCGCGTCGCGTCGTGTTGGCAACGGGTACGTTTTTAGGCGGCAAACTCTTTCGCGGTGAAGAGGTGCAGCCGGGCGGGCGGCACGCCGAAGCGCCGGCGATCGGGCTCTCGCACGCCTTGCGCGCACTCGGCTTTTCGATGCAACGCCTCAAGACGGGAACGCCGCCGCGCGTCGATCGCACGAGCGTGGAGTACGGCGCGATGCGCGTTCAGGAACCGAGTGCGACGCCGTTGTTGTTTTCGCGACGGAGCGAAGCGCGTTTCGCCGGCGAGCAATTACCGTGTTATCTCATCGATACCAACGAACGGACGCACGCGTTGGTGCGCGAAAATCTCCATCGCTCGCCGCTCTACGGGCTCGATCTTATTCGCGGCATCGGTCCGCGCTATTGCCCCTCGATCGAAGATAAAGTCATCAAGTTCGCACACAATCCGACGCACCAACTCTTCATCGAGCCCGAGGGTTGGGATGAGCCGACGCTCTACGTCGGCGGCTTTTCAACCTCGCTTCCC
Organism: Vulcanimicrobiota bacterium; assembly: GCA_013044185.1. GTDB lineage: Bacteria > Vulcanimicrobiota > Vulcanimicrobiia > Vulcanimicrobiales > Vulcanimicrobiaceae > JABEUX01. Next base: position 4,540 of record JABEUX010000085.1, read on the forward strand.
GCCGACGTACAACTTGCGATGTTGCAGACGCTGCCGGGCATGGAGCGCTGCGAGATGCTGCGCGCGGGGTACGCCGTCGAATACGATATGGTCGCGCCGACCGAGTTGGATGACACCCTGCAAACGCGCCGCATCGCCGGACTCTATCACTGCGGTCAACTCAACGGCACCTCGGGGTACGAGGAGGCCGCCGCTCAGGGGCTCGTCGCGGGTGCGAACGCCGCGCTCGCGGCGCGTGGGTGCGAGCCGTTGCGCATCGCTCGTTCGGAGGGCTATATCGGCGTGCTCGTCGACGATCTGGTCGGCAAGGGCGTCGACGAGCCCTACCGGATGCTCACCTCGCGCGCCGAGCATCGGGTCTTGCTCCGGCACGATAACGCCGACCGGCGCCTCACGCCGCACGGACGCGATATTGGACTGGTCGACGACAGTCAATGGATGGTTTTTACGGAGGAGATTGCGCTTCTCGATCGTGCGGTGAGCGATGCGGAGCGCATGCGCCTGCCCGTCCGCGAGATCGGCAGCGAGCGTTTTCAAGCGCCGCCGACGCTCGCGGAGGCATTGCGCCGTCCGCAGGTGCGGGTTGCGGAGCTGCGCTCCTGGCTTCCTGAGGATCTCTCCGCCGATCTCGCCGAGCGGCTCGAAATCGAAGTGAAGATCGAGGGATACGTGAAGCGCGAAGAGCAGGCAATCGTCCAAGCGGCTCGCCGCGAGCGACTCGTTATACCCGCGGATTTCGCCTATGAGGGGATAGGCGCGCTCTCGAGCGAGGCGAGAGAGAAGCTCGCGCGGCAGCGGCCGCGCACGCTCGGTGCGGCGGGGCGGATCCCCGGTGTGGCACCGACGGACATCGCGATTCTCTCGCTGCATCTGCAGCGCCCCGAGCATGGCTCACCCGCGGTGACGAGATGAGCGAGCGCGAAGAACTCGACGGCCTGCTCGCCGCAGCCGGCGTCGCCGAATCGTATC
>JABEUX010000086.1 GCA_013044185.1 Vulcanimicrobiota bacterium
AAAGCGACGGATGCGTCGATCGCCGCGCCGAGCCCTGAGGTTTCGTACACGTGCGGTCGCGACGTCGGGAGGCCGAAGATGTCGGCGGTGAGTTGGAGCCCCGCATCGCTCTGCGATCCGCGGTCGATTCCGGGGGCATGATACGACAACTAGGGGCAATCAGCGGAGGGTTCCTGGATCTGGTCGTTACCATCGGCAAATTCGAATGCTCTCGACCCATATCCAAGAGGTGCGGAAGGGGGACATCAGGAAGGGCGACGTCGATGCGCGTGCTGGCCATGCTCCTGCTCGTCATCGCCGTATCCTCTGGGGTCGGCGTTCGTTTGCTTTCGGCTTCGCCGCTACCGCGCGTGCAGCCCGAGTCGTGCGCGGTGCTCCTCGCCGCATTGAAAGACCCCAAGCAGGCTTCAGCGGCAAAGGGCGTCGGCGATTTGTATTGCATCGACGGCCCGATCGCCGAGGTACGAATGACGCCGGCCTCACGCCTCAAAGGCAACATCCTCGAGGATGGCGATCGCGTCCGCATTATCCGTTGCGCGCGTGCGGGACCACACCCGGTAGTGACCGTTCTCTCTTTGCGGAGCGTCCTTGCCGGACGCGCCCCGATGCCGATAGACGAGATCTCCTGCGCGTCGAAAATGCGAACGATCCACATAGAGGATCCGAGCCCGCCGTCGCCACTTATCGCCGGATTCGAGCACTTTATGTTCGTGGTAGCGACGCTTTTCCGGGAGAGAAATCTCTCGTTGTCGGCCGACGTATCGCGAGGAACTTCCAGCGATACGCTCCGTTCTTCGATGCTCTCCAGCCCGCAGCTCATCCCCGAGGGAGTCGACCGAATATCGATCGGTTGGGCGGGTGGGGCGCCGCCGTTTCGAGTCGAGTTCGCGAGCCCCGGCGAAGCTGCAGTCTCCCAAATCGCAACGATGCACCGATCGTTGATAGACGTGCCAGTGGACCGATCGACCCAGCGCATCGATTTACAAATCGTCGATAAAGCGGGATCGCATATCGCGTGCACGATCGAGCGCTCCGAGAACCGCCCGCCGGGTACTCGCGCAACGAGCGTGGAGCGGCGCGCCGTTGCATTGCTCGGCGATCCCCGTCGCCGGTGGCGCCTCTATGCGTTTTCGCTCGTCGCCCCGAAGCGTGGGAAGAACCTCGTTGCAAAGCTGTTGGCAGGCCGGTTAAGCGGTGCGTACTAACTGGAAATCGTGCATCCATAGGCTCGTCGACGGAGTCCGATCGCGATCTCGAAACATAATAGGTGCTATTCGCAAGCAGTCAAAAAAAATACAGGAAAAACTCCTTAAACGACGGGATAGAAAACGAAACATCCGGGATGCGATTGCGGTCATCATCATGCTCGGGTTTTTCGGTTTCTACCACGCCGGATTTTTTTATTATATCACCGAGGCTACACAAAGCGTTTATGACATGGCTAGCCAACTCGAGAGCTGCCACAGAGTTCAGTTGGTCGCGAGCGCGCCTACGAATAAATGCGTGACCCGTCGAACGATTTGGCTTCGGCTCGACCCATCTTTTTATAAACGTGGCGCAAACTACGCGCTTTCCGCATCGCACCGTAAACTCGCGTTACTGCTCTCGATCGTCGCTCGAGAGCATCCGAAATTCGTCGTTCTCGATGTCGGGGGCAATAATAAAACAAACGGCACGAAACGCGATCCGCTACGATCGTTTTTTCGGCGTGTCGTGCATAAGCCGTGCCGAAAATCGGGATGTACCACCTGGATCCTCGTATCGAGCGTACGAGCGGGCGGAGCCGACGGAAGCCCTCGACGATGGGGGAATTTACTTTTACCCCCCGCACTCGTTGCTCGATCGAAAGGGCACATTCTACCGGCGAGTTCGGTCGCGCCTATCGGAACCTATAGCGGATACCAACGCAGCATTGCAACGGCGACGCGTTTCAACAATTACTCCGGATCCGGTTCGCACGTTCTTTTTAACGCCGCAGTAGTCGCCGCGGCAGTTATGAATCGGGATACCAACACGTTGACGCGGATTCGCAAGGAAGAAAATCGCCTCCGCCCGGCACTGAAGACGCGCCTCCCCCCCACAAAATATCCCTACGAACCGCTAGGGACCGAGCGAGTATTTTATCTCTGGCGGGAATCGTCTATGTGCGGGAACGGCCTCGCCTGCTTGGACGCATCGGGGATGCTTGAGGTCGGCGATTCCCCAAGAGTGCTCGCGCCGCTTGTAAACGCAGGTGTCTTCATCGGCCCCGGCCTCGATTCACCGGGTGCGATCGGCGATATCCACGCCTCCCCGTTAGGCCTGATGTCGGGGACGGTGCTATTGCTAAATGCATTTCGTACATTGCGAACCGGAGGCGTGAAGGACTTTCCGTTTCAATACGCGCTCATCGGTTTGCTGGGGCTGGTATCGGTTCTCTCCGCCGAGAAGAAAAATTGGGAAAATATGACGCTCGCTGCAAGCTGGTTGTTGAGTTTTGGCACGCTCATATTTGCCGGATGGCTGCTGCTTCATAACCTCTACGCTAACTTCGGATTTTTATTCGCGACGGTGGCTTTGAGCAGCGCCGTAACGGTCATCCTCAAATCTATAAATCTATTTCTGGATTGTATTCTGGGTCGAATGAAGGCCGATCGTCAAGAAAGCGATAACGAATCGTGAAATCGAAATTGGGTCGACGCAGCTTTACGGAGTTCGCCATAATGGGCGCTGCTCTCGTCGCTTTCATAGCCTTGGTGCTGAGTCCAAATTGCTCTCCGGCGAAAAGCGCGCCGCCGGCATTCTCTGCAGAGCGAGTACAGAGCGCTGAGATATTTCAGAGTTTATTGCTCAAAGGTCAAGTCGTCATGCATTCGCGATATTACCCATTATTGCGACATATTCGGCAGCGGCTCTTGCGCGCACCGGACATCCGAGCTTCGATGAACAAGTACGGCTATACGTTCAATTACGTAATCGTTCGCGATCCTCACCCGAACGCATTCGCTTCGCCGGGAGGCATTATTTTCGTCACGGACTCATTGTTGAAGATGTTGCACAATAATGCCGAATTGTATGGGGTATTGGCTCATGAAACCTCGCACGTGATTCTTTCCCATAGCATTAAAAGTCAGCGTGAAGCAACCTTACTCGGTGCGGTATCAATCGCCGCAATGATGTTTGAAAAAACGCAAACTTTGCAACTGGCGACAGGCCTGTTGGGAGCCTATACTTTCCTGAATTTCGATCGTCAACAGGAGCTCGCTGCCGACCATGAAGGCACGAAGATCCTTTCCGAGGTGGGCGTAAATCCCTGGGGTTTGAGTTGGGCGCTCGATACACTCCGGGCGAAAACGGGAGGATTGGGCTTTGAATCGTACCTGAGCGATCATCCGTCGTATAGAGAGAGGCAGGCAAAGATTACAGCCCTTATCGACGATTCGGCTCGGATGAAGAACGCGAACCCATCGGAGCCGCGCTCCTCGGGGCTCAGGACGACCTACCCCGGAACGACGTTTCTGGTTATGTTCCCGCCGGGCTCGAATTAAAGCCGTCTCCGAAAATCACGTACGGTCCCCAATTCATTGGATTGGATGCGACGTTCGCGCTGCCACCCTCGGGATCGCCGCGCCCCGGATGAGTGAACATTTCGATTTGCGTTCGACGGAGCGCGATTGCGGGCGCTTCACCTTTCGCGAGCCGCGCAAAGAGTAATCCCGATGCCACGCTTCCTCGTAGATCGGCGATCTGCCAGAGCGTAAGTGCCACCGAACGCGCGCCCGCACCCATAAAGGCGCGTCCGAATTCTGCCTCTCCCTCGTTGTCACTCGTGTACGAGAAACCGCTGTCGCAGGTAGAGAGCATGACCATTCTTGCGTTAAGTCGGAGCTTCATAACGTCGCTGACCCCAACTAACCCCGAACCGGTTGTGAGGTTCGGGTGCGATAGGACGATGTACGGTCTTCGCGTGCGGTTGGGACGCGCGGCAACGACGCCGTGCGTGGCAAAGAGAATATACCGATAATGGCGCAACGAACCATCGGCATTTAAATGCAAGAGAGATCTGTCGCTCGCAGCGGCTCTCGACAAAATACGAAAGCTTCCCTTGGGTGAGAAGTCGCTTGCGGCGCGTTTGGCTTCAATGGCGGTATCGGGAAGCGGAGGTAGCCGAAGGAGGGAGCTGCCGTTGCTACGCGTTGCATCGTTCGGCGAAGTCGATCCCGAAAGGAGCGGATCGGCAAAGGCGACCAACCACGATCGCGACGTTGCGACGCGCGTGGATTGCTCGGCCCGGCGAATGAGCGGGAGGAGCGAAGGCGACGATAGGTACGCGAGGTCGACGCGCTGTGCGAGGTATCGATGATTCTGACGTAGGGTTGCGTAACTGATGCGGTAGAGTATGCCGGTTGGGATGATGAATATATGGCGATAGGGAGCGAGGATACCGGAAAGCGATTGGGGCAGAAGAAGGGCCGCAAGTTTTCGTACCGTCGCATCGTAGCGAGATCGTTCCTGCGTTTCTACTCGTCGCCGCGCGCCTCCCGAGCGCTCGATATGGCGCACGATACCCGTTATGGTCTTTGAACGACGTAGGAGGGTAGGAAGAACGTTGGACAATCGTACGCCACGAATAGCTGTCGGAGTAATGACCCAAACGTTTAAGGCATTACCGGATATGTCGTCGATGAGGATTGCTTCGTTTGCGGTAAGGCTGCGCTGCCAGCTGCTAGGATGCGAGAATGCTTGAGGAAGCATGATGGCGGCGAGTTGGGGAAATCGAACGGCAAGTGCGTGCTCCATACCCTCGAGCCGCGCGCGAATGCTCGTAGCGTCGCGAGCGTTCGATGCATCGACGTAACGCTCCGCCAGCGAGCGTAAGCGATCGAGGGCACCGTTGGGAACGCCTGCGATATGCAGCGCCCCATTTCGCGATATTTCATCAAACGCCCGTCTGCCGACATCATCGTTGAATAATTCGACGGCGAGACGTTCGGTAGCGTCGTCCTTAGCTCTCCCTGACATGAGTTGGGCTTCACAGTTGGTATAAATGGCATTCAGACTCGAAACGCCAAGATCGATCGAATCGATCCGTAACTGCGGATTCCATCGAGCATAAAAAGCGGCTCGAGAGCGCTCTCTTTCCAAACGAAGCAGCGAAGCGGCACAGGTGCGTCCCGCGGCGACCGGCGAATGTGCGGCTTCGTCGGCGAGCACCTCGACGCGGGCGGCCATCCAGCGCGATCTCCAATCGGCCTTGGCCGCCAATCGCACGGCACGTACCGCGTCCTGGAGAGCTCCCTGGATGTCTCGATGAGCCAAGCGCTCGCGAGCGGCCTCTGAGAAACTCACGACGGCCGCTTGAATGGCGCCGCTGTGGGCTTCGGTGGCTGCAACCCGCTCGAAACGTGGGGCGCTTACGTCCGCCCTTCCGCCGTGGTCGACTTGAGCGCTTACGAGCGCGGCGCTGTCGAATGCGTCGGCAGAGGAAAGGAGGCTTCGATAGCGGCGTATGTGCCTGAGAGTTAGCAATTTCCACGAAGCTAACGCTTCGCGGTGATACGAGCTCGCACACGGCCGAACGTTTCCGCAGAGGAGCGGACGTACCGTGCGCGCGGTTACATATGCGGTAAAAAAACCGAGCGCTCTCCAAAATGGAGACACCTCGGGGTTCTGCAGTTGCTGGAGCGCTTCGCGGCTTGCAGATGCGGCTCCAACCCCATCGCCCTTGTCGAGAGATGCCATCGCCGCCAGGTAGTCGAGCAAGACTCGCTCGTTAGGCGATAATTGAGTTCCTGTCGACTCCAAAGCGGTAAATATTGTTGAGGACGCGCGAAGATGGCCACCCTCTAGAAGCGCCTCGCCCGAGTCCAAATTGCAAAGGACGCTGATAGAAACGGGCGTTGCTTGGCGGCAGTGTACGAGGTTCGTCAACGCAATGGCGGGCCGTCGCAGTTGAAGGTTGGCGTCGCCGGTTGCATATGCCAACCGCGCGATAACGATCGCTTCGCTTGAACGATCGATTGGGCGAACGCGAAAGCGCGGATCGCCGATCACCCTATAGGCCTGTGCAAACGTCGATAATGCCGATACATATCGGTGAAAGCCCCATGCAACCTCCCCGGAGTTCTCCAGGACGGTGAGTTCGGCAACATCAAACGATGGAGCTTTGAGGATCAATCTCGCCGCCGCTGCTGCGTGTGAGGCGGCCCCGGAATAGTCGTGCAGGTCGAGATAGCCGCGGGCGATTCCGCTTTGTAAGCGACCCTGCCAATTATAATCCGTGGCATGTCCGTTTCCCGATATAAATGATAGGGCCTTGGTAAATACCGTAATGGCCTCCCTGGGGCGACTCGCTCGCAATAATGTCGTTCCGGCAGCATAGGAAATCGATGCCGCTGGGACATCCGGCGTCGTTGGCGATATGCGACTGAGGCCGCGAAGGGCGTATCGGACGGCTCGGGCAAGGTGCTCGTCGGCAACTTCAACCATTGCCATACCGGCCTCGCAACGTGCCTCATCTAGGCGGTCGCTTTGGCCGTCGGCATCTCGGATACAGGCGCGAAAGCCCGTCGCCGCGCGGCGTAAATGATTTGCTCGATATGCCGAACGCGCGGCGATCCGCTCTGCTCGGGGGGAGCCCAAGAGCGTTGCGTCTCCGAGCGGGATCGGTTCGGCAGCGCGGGTCAGTAGGAATAGAGCGATACAGGTGACCGCCGTTGCTGCATACCGGCGATGCATTAGGTTTTAATGATCTTTGTCGCCGACGTTTTTATCGGAAGACATGGGTGGTCGAGCGAGTCGTTCCAGATCAAGGGGCCGATCGTGGGAGAATAGTGAACGAAAGGAAGTAGAGGAAAGGTAATAACCCAAATATACTTCGCACCGGGGCCCGCTGGAAGACCAGTAATATAGTTTAGACCGAGATCTTCAGAGCGACTAACCGACGAAACGTCCGTGCTTTTGCCGTTGAAATCGCGGACGTCCGGAGCTTCGGCGTCGATTCCGGTCTCTTCGACGAAGCCGCCGCGCTTGTAGGATAGGTGAACGAGGAATTGATCGGGGCGGATCGCAATCGGCCTCCGAACGGATATTAAGACGCGCACGTGCAGGTAGGGTTCGTAGTTGACCGTTTCGCCGGTTTTGGTCATCCAGGTTCGTTCGATCCGGCAGACGAGTGGAAACACGTGCCGATCGTTTCGGTTCGGCCAGGTCTCTACGGCACCGCCTCGCGCGTACGGTCCGGCATATGCCGCAAAATGCTGCATGACGGCCGCGACGGCGTCGCTTCGAAAGTCGAGCCGCTCCGGCTTCACGATCGCGCGAATGGTCACTAGATCTGCGCTCCCCATTCGTTTTGCCACGGCTGCTGCGCGATTGCGTGCGACGGAAAGTAGAGAGAGCGTTCCCGTGTTATCGATATAGATCGTCGCCGATTTCGGCAACGCCGAGTCGCTCCAATTCGGCACGCCGCAATTTGGCCAGGGTGCTCCCTCTGTCAAGTTCCCGGTCGTCAGTGAGTAGACGCTTTGATGTGAGAGCGACGATACCGCCATCGCAAATGGAAAGCCGCCTTGCTGCGGATCGTAATGAAGAGCCGGAATAGTGAACGTTATCGTCATATTGCGAAAGGGCTCGGCTGCGGCCTGCCGTTCGAGATCTCGGCGCCATTTAGAGATAAAAAGGTCGGGATGCAGTTTTTGATATTTCGAGCGACAAAACATTAAAAGGCCGTAATCGCGTACGAATTGATCGTCTTGTAGGACGAGTGGAAGTTGACGAATTTCCAGGCTAACGTAGGTTGCGTATGCCTGACGCAGTGTTTGCGCGCGGGCTTCCTTTGCCATCACTGCGCCGGTCGTGGCAGTAATAATAAGCGCGATAGATGCTAGCGTTCTGGCAAACACGTTGTATAATTACCCCATCGTAATGTTAAAAGGCGTGCGTTTCGGTGGATTCCAGGAACTTTAAATGAAATAATCCAGTGAGCCGTTTGCCCTTTTTTGAGTTCGAGTAATTGAACGAAACCAAAATCTTGACCGAGTTTAATTTGCGGGATCGAATTTTTGCTTTCACCTGGATCGTTTGGGGTGAGCGATTGCAGCGCCGCATCGATTGCGTCGCGCCCGTTCATAATATCGTGGCCAAGATTGTCGTAAAACGGGAGGAGTTTGGAATAGCCAAACGATTTGTCGATGGTCTTATTCGTTCGGATAAAAGCATCGAATTCTTCGGGATCTAGGAGCAGGCGCTCGTGAGCCTTTAATATCAGCCGAGCGTGAATGTACGAGTTTCCGTCCAACGCAACCGGCGTCAGCCAAGACGGACCCTTTATCGAACAGGTTAGTGGTGATTTTTTTGCGATTGCGAAGCTTCCCGAAGCCGTCCAATGTTGAAGCGCGACGTTGTGGTGAGGGCCACCAAGAACGGTGAATGCATCGACCATTGCGTGTGCGACGATATCTTGGGGATCGGATGCATCGACGGAGACGATCTTCGCGCGGACGCGCAGTCGGGCGCCATTCGCGAGCCGCGCTCTGTTCAAAGGCACGTCAACGGCGTCGAGCGATTGTGGGTTGTCGACGACCAGGTTAACGTCCTGTGGGAAGGGGCCGTGTTGCCAATCTATCGATCCGCAGGTATGCCACGGTGTTTTTTCGTCGAGACCGCTCAGTTCCGTGCCAAGAAGAACGGAGGACTCGTCGTACGCAAGCGTCGGACCGACCGTTAGCCGATTCCCTCGACGCTCCAAATCTATGGATCGCGCGTAGGTTACGAAGGGTGGAACGTTTTTAAGGCTCGCTACTACAGCGGCTGGCGAGCTGTCGTCGGCTGCCGGCCTTTCGGCGTCGGTAACCGAACATGAAAAGAGCGAGGAGTAATCCGATGCGAAGGTTTTGTTGGAAGCGATGCTCGGGTTCTCCAAAATCTCGGCGGCTACAATCCGGTGATAGAAAATTCGCAGGTTGAGGGACGCGCGAGGATGCGCGGTTACGTCAGTCGTAGCCGCGAAAACAGCGAGAAGAAGGCATAGCACAACCTTTCGCACGGTGCAGCACTACCCGTAGGAGGATTGAATTTCCTCTAGGCTCTCGCTTCGTACTCTTAGGTGCGCCTACGACGGGTAGCCGGTAATACGTCGAATCGCGCGATAGAGCGGCGCTAGTCGGCCGTAGAGGCGTTGGTAGACGCTCCCGTAGAGCTCGTCGTAGAGCGCATGCGTTTGAGGCTCCGGCTCGAAGGTGCGAGCGGTGCGAGTCATCGCCGCTACGGCGGTTGCGAAATCGCCGTGCAACCCTAAAGCGACGGATGCGTCGATCGCCGCGCCGAGCCCTGAGGTTTCGTACACGTGCGGTCGCGACGTCGGGAGG
>JABEUX010000007.1 GCA_013044185.1 Vulcanimicrobiota bacterium
GCATCGCGGCGAGCTCGAGATCACCGACGTCAACAACCACTATATCCGAGAAGGCGACCTGCATTACGACGTCCTCGACGGTTGGTGGACCGATGCCGGACAGTTCGAATCGCTCTTCAACGCGACGCAATTAATCGCGCGCGAGCGCATGGAATCGGGCGAAAGCTCGTGAGGAATCCAGATCTCGCGAACGTGCCCGTCATGCGACCGCAGCTACCGACGGCCGAAGAGCTTCGTCCGTATATCGAGCGGATCGATGCCGCACGATACTATTCCAATCATGGCCCGCTATTGCGCGAACTGGAATCGGCGTTCGCAGCGCATTTTGACGTTACTCCCGACCGTGTCGCGCTGGTGAACAACGGGACGGTCGCGTTAAGCGCAGCGCTCGTCGCAGCGGGCGCCCGTGCCGAATCGAAGTGCCTCATGCCCTCCTGGACATTCGTAGGCTCTGCGGCGGCCGCATGGGCGGCGAACCTCGTTCCGCATTTCGTCGATGTGGATCCGGAAACGTGGATGCTCGACCTCGATCGACTGAAGCGGCGCCCGGACCTTGCCGAGGTTGGCGCCGTTATGATCGTATCCGCATTTGGATCGCCGGTCGACACCGCCGCCTGCGATCGGTTCACCGACGAGACCGGTATTCCGGTTATTATCGACTGCGCCGCCTCATTCGACACCGTAGCGACCGTACCGATCGCGGCGCCCGGCCGTTCGCCGATCATGATCAGCCTGCACGCAACGAAAGTTCTCGGAACCGGAGAAGGTGGGCTCGTTCTCTCCACCGACGAGACCCTCATCCGTCGTTTAAATCAAGTCTGTAACTTCGGCGTGTGGGATTCTCCAGCCGGACAAATCCTTGGATATAACGGCAAACTGAACGAATATAACGCTGCGGTAGGATTGGCATTTTTGAAAACGTGGCCCGAGCGCCGAGCACGGCTTGCCGCGCTCACCGACCGATATGCGAAGTTGCTTCGCACGAAGGCTGGTATCGATTTGCTGCCGTCGTTCGGGAGCGGTTGGGTTTCCTGTTATTGCAATATCGCTCCGAAGCTACGGGATTTCAACCAAAATATCCAAGCGTTATCAAATCTTGGTATCGAGACACGTCGCTGGTGGCAAAACGGCGTTCACGTACAACCGGCTTACCGGGGTTTCCCGCGCGATCCGCTTCCCACCACCGAACGGCTCGCCAAACGAGTCTTTGGGCTTCCGTTTTTCCACGATCTCACCGACGCTGATTTCGAACGAGTTGCGAACGGCATCGATGCCCTCGTCGGATGAAGACGGTAGCCGTAATACAACCATACTTCTTGCCGTATGCGGGATATTTTCGCCTCTTCGAGGCCGCCGACTGCGTCGTCATCTTCGACTGCGTTCAGTTTCCAAGACGGGGTTGGGTACACCGCAATCGTTTTCGACTTGCAAATGGCGAATTCGATTGGTTGACGCTACCGATCGAAAAGGCCGAGCGCTCCGCGCTTATCGCGTCCCTACGTTTTGCACCCGATGCAAGGGAGCGCCTGAAGGAGGCGATTCGTCGCTTTCCCGTACTCGAAAGAGCGCGGGCGGAAAACCATCCTGCCTTAGAACTTCTTTTCGCAATGGACGGCGACGGCGTCTCGCCATATTTAGTCGATCTTCTGCGGTATTTTTCCGATCGATTGCAGATACGCTTCGAACCCATCGTATCGAGCACGCTGAATATAGATCCCGATCTTCGAGGCCAGGAACGGGTTATCGCTATCGTTGAGGCCGTAGGCGGTACACGATATGTGAATCCTTCGGGCGGACGGAGCCTCTATGACCCCGCCCGATTTAGCAATTCGCAAATCGACTTACGATTCTTGTCCGAATACAGCGGCGACGCCGGTAGCATCCTCGAACGGATCTTAAACGACGGGCCCGAGGCGGTCGCCGCCGATATTCGAGAGCAGACTATTCTCCTACCCTAGGAACCGATCGGAGTATTGCCCACACGTTCGACCAATCGGCCTACGGCTGCGGCCATTTTCGTCGATTTCGTCGTCGCTCGTCGCTCGAATAGCGTGATTATTCCGCGCTCCTCGCTCCTCGAACTCGGCCAAAATGGCTCGCATTGAACGCATGGCCGATACTCCGACGGGCTCCTAGGCAAAAAGGCGAGCCGAAGAGCGTAGCGAAGAGTCATTCATGGAAGCAAGCAATTCGCAGCGATTTGTCAATTTGATCTCTGAGATATTGCGCATTCCGCCGAAAGAAGTCGTCGACGCTGCCGGTATGGACGATATCGGTACCTGGGATTCGTTGAGCCACATGCAACTCATCATTACGATCGAATCCGAGTACGGCATCGAATTAAGCGCAGAAGAGATCGTGGGCATGCGCACCGTCGGCAAAATTCGAGAGCTTCTACACTCGAAGGGAATCGAGGCCTAGGACGTGGATCCGAACGGCAAACTCGTCATCGTGTCGGGAGGGCTCGGGAGCATTGGGTCGTCGCTCGCAGATTCCCTCGCCGACATCGGCGCGCGCGTCGCGGTCCTCGATATCCTCGATAACCCCTCGGCTTCTCCTACGCCCCGGCACCCCGTCTACCACGTCGATCTCGCCGACGAGCATTCCGTCGCCTCGGTTCTCGAGGATCTCGTTCGTGACTTAGGTGAGCCCGCAATCTTAGTCAATTGCGCGGGGCTCATTCACAGCGAGCCGCTCGTGAATATCACCAATCCGACTCAGCGGCACCACAGTCGCGAAGCCTGGGACGCCGTTCTCAGAAGCAATCTCACCGCGACGTTCAATCTCTCAAGTCACGTTGTCGAACGAATGGTAACGAAGCGTATTCGCGGATTGGTCATAAATTTTTCATCTATTTCCGCTCAAGGCAACCCAGGTCAGTCGGCTTATGCCGCAGCAAAAGCCGGCGTCGAGGCGCTCACGAAAGTATGGGCGCGCGAGCTAGGGCCTTTCGGGATCCGCTCCGTGGCCATAGCGCCTGGGTTTATTGCAACTTCGTCGACCGAGGCGGCGCTCACAAAAGAGGCGATAGCCGACTTAAAGCGCCGAACGCCCCTCATGCGGCTCGGCACTACAGAGGAAATATTCTCTGCCGTGCGTTTCGCAATCGAAAACGATTATCTCACCGGAACGACCATCGCCATCAACGGCGGGCTCGCTCTATAGCTCGGGAGGACGGCAAAACGAATGGCGAAGATTATAGTTTTCGGGACGGGGAAAGTCGCCGACGTGCTGTACCATCACGTCGTCGCAGCGAAACAACACGATATTGTCGCATTCACCACGGACGTGGAACATCTCCCAGCCGCCGGCACCTTTCACGACCGTCCCGTCGTTCCATTCCACCAAGTGGTCGATAGTTTTCCGCCCGATGCATTCCAAATGCTCGTTGCTATCGGCTATCACGGCCTCAACGCCTTGAGAGCGCGTCGCTACGCAGAGGCAAAAGAAAAGGGTTATACGATGGCTTCGTATATTAGCAATCGAGCCTGCGTGGGGAATTGGCTCGTCGCAGGGGATAACTGCATAATTTTAGATGGGGCTACCGTCGAACCCGGGGTCAGGCTAGGGAATAACGTCGTGCTTTGGAGCAACGTCCTTATCGGCCATCACACGACGATCGCCGACCATGTCTGGATTGCCGCAAATTCAACCTTTGGGGGATCCGCATTTTTAGGAGAGCGCTCTTTCGTCGGGCTCGGAGTGACCGTGGGTCATGAGGTCGAAATTGGCGAGCAAAGCTTCTTAGGATCGGGCGCGATCGTAACGAAATGTGCGGACGCCAAGAGCGTCTTCATCGAAAAGAACACCGACCTCTTCCGGTTGAACAGCGACATGTACATGAAGATATCGAAGCTTAGATAACGATGAGCCAACATCAACCTCGAGCATTTGATTGGATACGTGCGGGTCGCATCTTCAACCCGGACGGTCGCTACGACTGGATGCAGAGCCACGCCCAAAATCCGGCGGTCCTCGTTATGGAGGATCGGCTCCGTGTCTATTTTAATTGCCGACCGAAAAAGGAGAGCGACGGGAGCGTGCGTGCCCGGCCAACCTTCGTCGATCTCGATCGTGGAGACCCACGAACGATTCTCGCAGTTCACGATCGACCGATTCTGGACTTCGGCGATCCGGGGACGTTCGACCGGTTCGGCGTCATGGCCGCGACCGTGCTACGTCATCAAGACGAGGTCTGGCTCTACTACGTCGGATGGGAGCGATGCCTAGGCGTCCCTTATAACCATTCGATCGGGCTGGCGGTAAGCCGGGACGGCGGGATCACATTCGAGCGTTTCGGTAAAGGACCGATCATCACTCGCGAGTTACATGAACCTTTCATTCAAAATAGCCCCTTCGTGATGAAACTCGGCGACGTTTTCCACATGTGGTATAGCACCGGCACTCGCTGGGTCGCGCACGCAGGGGCCTTCGAATCAATCTATGTCGTCGTTCACGCCACATCCACCGATGGGATTCATTGGAGTCGCGATGGACGTCCCTGTATAGAAACGATTGTTGAAGACGAGGTGCAAACCAACCCGTGCATGATTACAATAGAGGGCCGTCACCATATGTGGTTTTGCTATCGGCGTGGAACCGATTTTCGAAACGCCGACCATGGGTATCGCATCGGATATGCGTGGTCGGACGATCTTCTCACCTGGCATAGAGACGATTCAAAAGGAGAATTATTGCCCGCGAGCGGATCCGAATGGGATTCGCAAATGGTATGTTATCCTTGTGTTGTTCTCGTGGACGATTCGCTCTTGATGTTTTACAGCGGTAACTATTTTGGACGGGACGGATTCGGCTACGCTCGCCTTCGCCGATAATCGATCGATACCTACATCGCGTCAAGTAGTGCGATCTTATCGATTTTCCCATTTGCATTTTTTGGAAGAGACGCGCGAATATCAAATCTTTGCGGAATCATATAGGCCGGGAGAAGCTGCTCCATTTGCTCTCGTAGATGGGCTTCGTCTAGCGGAGCGTCAACTGAAACGTACGCGACGATCATTTTTTGCCCTTGTTTCGAGCTTTTATGAACCACCGCCGACTGTAGCACTCCCCCAATACGATTCAGCGCGGCTTCGATCTCTTCAAGTTCGATACGATAGCCCATGTGCTTGATCTGATTGTCTTTGCGGCCAATAAAATCGAGCCTCCTGCCGTCATCTCCAAGCCGAACCAGGTCCCCCGTTCGGTACATGCGCTCGGGCCAACGCACGTTTAGCGGATTCAGCGGGAATGCAATGGAGGTTCGCTCCGAATCGTTTGCGTAACCTAAGCCCACTTGCGGCCCCAAAAGGCAAAGTTCGCCGACGGAGCCCGAGGGCACTTCCCGGCTATCATCGAGTACGATCGCCGAAAAGTTTTCCGCTATTGGGCCCAATGTGACTAAGCCCTCATCGACAAGATCTTCGCGGCGAACATCCCAAGCGGAACAGATGCACGTACATTCCGTCGGGCCATATACGTTGATAAGGCGGCTGCGAGATCCAAAAGCGGCGTACAACTTTCGTAACTCCGCCTTTGGATATCCTTCCCCACCGAAAACGAACGAGCGGACTGTCGCAAGGCGATTCGGCTGCAACAGCTTCATGGTCATTAAATAAATCAGAAGCGATGGAACCGAAAACCAAACGCTGCATGACGCGTCCTCGATTTGGTGCATGAGTTCCGATCCGTTTGCAAGCGTTTTGCGGGTAACGGGTGCGAGAGCCGCACCATTAAGGAGCGCTCCGTAGAAATCGAACACCGAGTTATCAAAATACATTGGATTGAGGTTCGTGAAGACGTCATCGGAACGTATGCCAAAGCGGCTTCCAACCCATGCGCCGAAGTTCAGAACGTTCGCATGGCTGATCAGAGCCCCTTTAGGAACGCCCGTCGACCCTGAGGTGTACATAATATATGCCGGGTCTTCGCCCGTCACGAGTTCCATCTCGGAGACTTCCGAGTCGTCCGATTGCCCTAGCTCCTTTTGAAAGGCGACGTCGGACACGTCGATCGGCAGCGCTCCGCATGAAGATGCGCAGAATCTAACGGATTCGTTGAGGTCCCTTCCAATAACGATCTTTGGGCGTGCGCTTTCAAAAATATGTGTAAGCCTCGGAGCGGGATTCTGGTCGTCGATATTAACATACGCCGCCCCAAGCTTCAGCGCTGCGATCATGGCTGCATAACAGATCGAACTTTTATCGTGAACGATCCCTAGTACGTCCCGATATCTTAATCCGCTATTCCGCAACACTTTCGCAAGGCGGTTCGATTGACTATCGAGTTCCTTATACGAAACCGCTTCGCCGCCGGACAATTTCAACGCCGGTCGCTCGCCCATCTTTGCGGCGAGCACGCTCATGGATAGGCCTACGTTATACCGGTAGTTCACTCGCCCAAATCTCGCCGCGCGGCGTCGCGCACGACTTCATCGAGCCATCGTGAAAGGCTCACCCCTCGCCTCTCGCGCGCGCGATATGCGAGTTGTTTCGCTTCAGGTGTGACGCCCTCGAGTTGCCCGTACATACGCGTACGATGAGTGCCCCCACGCTCCCCCGGAATCTCAAAATCAAAGTCGGCGACCGGCTCACCCTCGCCCACGGTAAAGCTTATTAGGTAGAATACCCCTCCCATAATGTACTCGATGACGACGTCGCGAGCTTCGACAGGCATATCGTCAATAGGGAGCGGGCAAGCATAATGCGAGCTCGAATTCATAAGAATTTTCCCGAATTCGGTCTTGCGTAGCCATGGCGGAACGCTCTCGTCCCCGACAACGATTCGACCGCCAGGTTTCACGACGCGCACCATCTCTTTCAGAGACTGCGCGATATCGGAAAACATATTGAGTCCGCCGAAATGGAACACCGAATCGAAGGCATCTTGAGGAAATGGCAGATATACGGCATTACTCATTACGAACGTCCGCTCGACGCGCTCCGATGCCAGATTTTCGACGGCTTTTTCGAGAATACCGCGTGAGATGTCATGTACGAATATATGTCCGCTTCCTTGCAGGCGGTCGGCGATAAACCGACTCGTGCGCCCCGTTCCCGCTCCTACTTCTAAAATGCGCTGGCCCGGTTCGATCCGTAGCCGGTCCACCATGTGGCGCCGAATTTCGCCTTCATCGCAAGAAAACGTCCTAAACGTGAGCGGCAGGTACTCGTCGTATACGTCAGCGACCCTATCGTAAGTTCGTTGAGCGAAGGCGTCGGCTTCGTCGAGCACCGGGGGATAAACAAAGTCCGGGATGCCGAACGCGATCGGATATTCCGATCCACTCGGCGATCGCAGAATGCCAGCGGTAACTTCGTCCCCGTTTCGCGTGTGGGCTTCGAGCGTTAGAGGCTCCCCGGTCGCAGGGCAGCGAAAGATATCAACGTCCGATACGTTCATCAGAATTCCTCATTGAGATGGCTATCCAATCTTCCACCAAAAGTTCGTAGTGATTCATATCGTGCCACACATCGTTTTTCTTAAAAAACTCTCGCTCTGTTCCGATCAAACGAAAGCCGAGCTTTATCGGGATATTACCGCTTGCTGGATTATCGCTCGTATGAGAAATAACCAGTCGATGCAGAGCCAATTGCGCGAAAGCATGTTCGATGACGGCGGCCGTGGCCTCGGAGGCGATTCCTCGTCCATGGTTGTCGACTCCCACCCAATAGGCAATCTCGGCCCGGTCGAGGGTCCACAAACGATGGCGCCGACGAACGTCGATCAAGGAGATGATCCCCCGGGCACTTCTCTCCTCAAAGATCGTCCAATGATACGCGTCACCGCGCTCCAAGGACGTCATTAACGAAGCCAATACCCTCTCGGTCTCGCTCGGATCGCGATGAGGAGCCCACGTAAGGAAGCGCGTTAGCCGCTCATCGCTCATGAGCGGGAAGAGCGACCCTGCATGAAGCGTGCTGCTCGGAACAAGTTCTAATCGCTTCGTCTGCAGCGTAACCGACATACGAGCGGCCTTCGTGAACCCGGCAAAGGTTTACCTGCCGGGGTGCAGAAGTCGCCGAGCGCAAATGAGTACTCCCAAGTACACGGCCTTCCATCGCAATCGTCTCGGCGGGTTGCTCTTCCCGTCGGAATTTCTCATCAGAACCATGCTCGGACGCTACCAAAACTTAACCCTTAGCCACGATTATGAGGGGAAGCGTCTACTCGACCTTGGGTTCGGGGATGGGCGCAACTTACCACTCCTCTGTGGCCTTGGTGCCGATGTCTACGGAGTCGAACCGGAGCGGGAGGTCTGCTCCATGGTTTCGGCGCGCGCGGCCGACGAAGGCTTGCCGTGCGATCTGCGAACCGGCTCGAATGCAAGAATTCCGTTCGAGGACGCCTTCTTCGATTATATCGTCGCCTCGCATTCGATATACTATGTCGAACCAAACGCTACGTTCGACACCAATCTTCGCGAAGCGTGTAGAGTCCTCAAGCCGGGTGGCTTTTTGATCTCAACGCTCCCCGATACGGACAACTTTATTCTCAAGAACGCGGTCGCACTCGATGATGGGCATTATCGAATAACTTCAGATCCATTCGAGCTCCGTAATGGGTCGATCTTTCGCGCGTTCTCGTCGCGAGATGAGGTGTCGGCCACCTACGGCGCGCTCTTTCGCGACCTTTCGATCGCTACGTTCCGCGATGACTGGTACGGTCTTTTCGTAAGCGGCTTCGTCGTCGTATGTAGTAAATCCGAACGTTCGGCTCAGCAATAAAAGGTGAAACCTTTTTGCGGCCCGAGGTAACGCTCTGCCCGGGGGCGCGGGACGCCGACCGGCGAATGACGTTCTATGCCTTTTTGCGTCATTTGCGAGCGACAGGTCGAGGCTTTCTTACCTCATCCAAACATTGCTCCCGCCAGCCCATTCATTACCCTTATCAACGGCGTCGGATCCGATCTCGAACATTACCTGTGTCCGAGTTGCAACTGCAACGATCGAGACCGTCACCTCTGGCTTTATATGAGTCGGACCGGTTTGTTGACCCAGATCGATCAGGGCTCTATCCTCCACATCGCGCCGGAAGTTGCCGTAGAAGCAAAGCTCGTCGCTACCCAACCGATGCAATATATCTGCGGGGATCTTTTTCCTAAAAAACCATCGCATCAACGCATCGATTGCGAAAGCCTTCCGTTTCCGAATAACTCCTTCGATCTTATTATCAGCAACCACGTTCTCGAACACGTTGCAAATCCCGATACCGCCCTCTCGGAATTTTTTCGAACGCTAAAACCGAACGGATACCTCATCGCTCAAACACCGTATGCGCCCACGCTCAAAAGAACCTTCGAACTTGACGAACCGACCTCGCCGGAGCGCGCAGAATTTTTTTACGGCCAGAACGATCACGTTCGCCTCTTCGGAAGAGATATCGTCGACTATTTCAGAAGCGCGGGGTTTGCCGGCGAGCTTTATCCGCACGAGCACGTTCTACCGGGCGTCGACCCTCTCGAGTACGGATGCAACGGGCGCGAGCCTTTTTTCCTTTTTACAAAATTACCCGATGCGTGATTGCTCTTCCTAAAAATCGCTCTTCGTTCTGGCATTTACCGCAGCCCGAGCTTCCTCCAGGGCCTCTAAATACGCCGCTGTAAGATATTTGCCGCCCTCACCGCGCCCGGCAAGATCGATGAAACGTTGCAACTCGGGGAATCGGTGCACCCACGCTCGATACATCTCATGCACGATTCGCGCGATCGCCGGGAGATAGGTATCGTCACCCAAATGGCCCCGATCCGCTCCCCAGCGTAGAAGATATTCCCATTCGAACAGCCCGGCGGAATACGATGGCCCGTCACTGTTTGAAAACTGAGCTCGATGATGGCGAAAGGCACCGCCAAAATACGAAAGACCGACAATTTCAAATCCTCGATCGACCATATTGGCGTATAGCGCAACATCGCCGAGGAATTGCATCGGGCGACCTTCAATGGCGAACGGGTCCTCCACGGTATTCATGGCGTCGCGAGAAATTAAAATGTTATTGGGCTCTCCGATAAAATTTCGCGACGCACCCACCACATTGGTGAAAAATCGTCGCGCGTCCATTCGCGTCTCCCCTCCAAGCGGAACGGCGATTCGAGCTTCCGTAACGATCCCCATTTCGTCCACGTCGTACCGGGCTTGATATACAACCGCTGCCTTCTCTCGATCCGCGGCTTCAACGAGTCGTTCCAACGAGGTGGGAAGCATAAAATCGTCATCGTGCGCGAATCGAACATACTTACCATTCGCCTCAGTTAAAAGGAATCGACCGTTGCTTGCCGGGACCTGACGATTTGGGTTATTCCGATACGTAATTCGCGGATCTTGCCACTTTGAAATAATCGAGGCCAACGTGTCGCCGATCGAATCGTCTCCAATAATCAATTCGAAATCAGTGAACGTCTGTGCCAAAATTGAAGATATAGCTAGGTCCAAGTAATTCGGTCGATAAGCCGGCAAGAGCACCGAAACGGTAGGCGGCACCCTCTGAACGCGATTTCCGAACTTCTCGCCCCGCTCGTTGGGGCGACGCCCTTCTTCCCGACCGAAGCGCAAGTAATGATAGAACGGTTCGCTCCCCGACGCCGCTACGTCGGGATTTGCATCGAGGTAAAAGCGGACGTCGAAGTCGGGGTGTGGGTTCAGGCCTTCTTTCCAGCCGACGTTGATATAGTGCGCTACCGGATCGACCGAGGCTCGCCGAAGGTCTTCGCGTTCTTTGAGGTAGTGTTCGGAATCGAATGCACCTCGGACGACCCGTGCCGGGGAGTCTTCAACGGACCAGGGGCGACGATCGTTCATGGATCCCCAACATAAGAGCGGAGGCGGCAAACAGGTTTACTATGCTGCCCTCTGCGCGGAGCGGAGTGTGCTACGCGATACGGGGCGCTTGCAAAATGACTTTAGGGCTCTAGAGCCAATAACCTCCGCTGCATGGCGCGCTATCATCGACACTTCGGGCTCGAGCGGGATCCCTTTCTGGACACCGCGGATCCGTTTTTTTACTGCGAGCTCGGCGCGTTGGCGAAGGCCCGCACCCGGCTCTCCGCCTCGGTCGACGCCTCGCGCGGCATGACGGTCGTCCTCGGCGAGCCGGGGACCGGAAAGACCAGTCTCTGCGCCGCCCTGGAACAAGAGCTGCTCTCCGACGACGCGATCGTACTCGGCAAGATTCTCGACCCGACCTTCGCGAGCGACACCGAGTTCTTAGTCGCGGTCGGCAAGGTCTTTGGGCTCGCGTTGCCGCCGCGTTCGAGCGCGGCGCTCAAGAACGCTTTGAAGAACTTCCTCTTCGAGTCGGCGATCCTCGAAAAGCGCACGCTCGTCCTGATTATCGACGAAGCGCAGAACCTCAGCGATGCGAACCTCGAAGCCCTGCGCATGCTGCTAAACTACCAAGTCCCGGCGAAAAAACTCCTCAATATTCTGCTCTTCGGGCAGAGCGAGCTCGCATTGCGAATCGAAGCACGCGGGAACCTCGCCGACCGCGTCGATGGTTGGCTTCGGCTCGATCGTCTCGACGACGGAATGGCCTCGGCCC
>JABEUX010000087.1 GCA_013044185.1 Vulcanimicrobiota bacterium
AAGCTTGATGTTTGAGCGCTCATGATATGAGCGTTACTTTCGGCTCTCCTTTCGCATAGCCCTCGACGACAATGCGCGTTTCTCCCGACAAAAGTCTCCACAACGGCTCGACGACGAGCGCACTCCGCCATTCGGAGAGTCCCAAGAGCTCGCCGAGTTCCTCGGCGCTCTCCGGCGCCTCGCGCGCGGCACGTTCGAGTGCGGCACGGGTGACCAGGAGCCCCTGCGGAAGGCCGGCATCGCGCGCGGCCTCACCCACGGCGACCCCCAGGAGCGTCGCCAACGTCTCGCGATCGGAGCCGAGCGGACGATTCGGGCGCTCCGGCAATTCGTTCTCGGGTACCGCTTCGCCGCGCTCGACCGCTTCGAGCAGCCGCGCGCCGAAGTTTCGGCGCGCGTTCGCTTCGAGGCGGCGGAGTTGCACGAGATCCTCGACGTGCTTCGGGCGCAACTGCGCGAGGCCGCCGATGACGTCGTCGGGAATTACGAACTTCGGCGGAATATCGCGTTCTTTCGCGATTGCATCGCGTTCGGCGACGACTGCGGCAAGAACCGCGAGTTCGCGCCGATTCATGCGCACCGCGCCCGGTATCTTCATGTACGCACGCCGAAGGTCGAAGCGATATTTCTCCGGCTTTGCCAGCGCGACGCATTCTTCGTCGCACCACGAAACGCGACCGCGCTCTGCGAGTTTTTCTTGCAGCATGTCGTGCATCGGCAATAGATGCACGACGTCGTCGACGAGATACTCCATCTGCTTCTCGCTCAAGGGGCGCGTCGACCAATCGCTGACGGTCTGCGTTTTTGCAAGCTTCAGGCCGATGAGATCGCGCACGAGATCGGCGAGCGATATCTGCATGCCGTATCCGAGAAACGAAGCCGCCACCTGCGTATCGAAGAGTTTCGGTGGAACGGCCCCGAATCGCTCGGCGAAAATCTTGAGGTCGCTCTGCAGTGCGTGGCCGACAACGGTCAGGCGATCGAGCGTCTCGACGAGCGGGCGCAGATCTATACCGGGCGCGAGCGGATCGACGATTGCGGTATAATCCGGCAACGCGAGTTGCAATACCATGAGGCGCGGCGCATAACTGCGCTCGGCATGGAACTCGGTATCGAGCCCGACGCGATCGGCCGCATCGAGGCGCGCGCAGAGGGCGGCGATGCCACTCGCATCGACGATGAGCTCGTGCGTCATGGCGTTACCATCGGCGAGGAAACCGGAGTCGGGCGAACGCGCCGAAAGTGAATGTGGAATGGGTGAGCGTGCTTATCGATATACACTTTCGCCCGACGTTCGTACCGTCGCATCGCATTCCCCGCGCGGCGTTCGTATCCGTGCACCAAAACCGTCACGCGATCGCCACCGATCGCCAATAGCGTGCAGAGAGGGATGGCGACGACGCACATGGTGTAGATCTGCCGAATCAGCGGGACGCGCATCACCGCAGCGGTTGCGGTGGCGACCGTGCCGCCGAAACCGGGGATCACGCGAACGCAGATGAGAAACATCGGCGATCCGGGCTTAAAGCGGCGCGTCCATGCCGGCAATCGCTTGAGATAGGCGTCGAGATCGAGGAGATGCGTGGCGTGCCGGTTCACCCAATAGCCAAGCATCGCCGCGAGAACGAGCCCGACGGCATTGATGATCGATCCCCAGAGCGGCCCAAAGATCGCACCGTTCATGACGGCGAGTGCGTCGGTCACCGAAAACGGCGCCGACGCGACGAGCGCAAAGATGACCGTCGCCATCGGGTAGGCCCAACCACCGATCGAACGGATAAAGCGATCGACCTCGGGCTGGAAGCGAATGACGAGGGCGGCGACTGCAAAGGAGAGGAGCAAGAGCGCGATACCGCCGATCTTGCGTAGGAAACCTGGCGGCTCGGCGCTCGGCGGTAGCGTCGTGCTCAATGGAGGGTGGCAGTGCCGGTAGTCGCGGTCATCCTGCCCTTATGCGCGCTCGGGCTTTCCCTCTCCCGGTTGCTCCACCGCTGCATAGGCCCGTCCATGCGGGGAGGCTCGGACTCAGCGAACACCCGCAGGGCGCCCCCATCGTTCCCGAAAGGGCGATCTCTCGGCCATGGAGCGCTCCGGGGCGCATGAATCGTGAGGCTATGCGGATAACCGAACGCGCATGAAGCACCTGCGATGTTTCCTTGCTGCACTGGCATGCGCGGGCATGCTACCGATGCAGTCGGCGGCGGCGGAGCCTTCGCTTCGCATCGCCTATGCGGGCTCGATGGGGGCGGTGATGGACCGTGGCCTGGGCCCGCGCTTCGCGCGAAGCGAGCACATCGATTACCAAGGCATCGGGGCCGGCGCCTATGGTTTGGCGCGCCTCATTGCGGCGGGACGCCTGCAAGCGGATCTCTTTATCTCGATTACGCCGGGACCGATCCGCATACTACAGCGCGCGGGAATCGTCGCTCGCGCGGTTCCCATCGCGCGCACGCAGATGGTCATTGCCTATAGCCCGAAGAGCCGCTTCGCCGCGCAATTTCAATCCGCCGCGACGGGAAGAACCGCCTGGTGGCGCGTCCTCGAAACACCCGGCCTTCGTTTTGGCCGCACGGATCCGGCAACCGATCCGCAGGGGCAGAGCATCATCTTTACCATGCAACTCGCGCAAAATTACTACCACCAGCCCCACCTCGCGAAGCGCATTCTCGGCACGGAGCGGAACCCCGCACAGATTTTCACCGAAGCATCGCTGTTAAGTCGACTCGAGAGCGGCGAGATCGATGCGGCCTCGGGATACGAAAGTGCGGTGCGATCGCTTCATTTGCCCTTTATCGCACTTCCGTCCCAGATCGATCTCGGCGATCCGGCATACGCCCGCAGTTACGAACGGGCGACGATTCGAAGCACCGTTCACGGCAAGGCGAAAACGCTGCACCCGCAGCCGTTGGTATTCTATGCCGCGGTGTTAAAAGGCGCTGCAAACCGTAAAGCCGCGCGCGCGTTCGTCGCATTCGTTCTCTCGCCCACCGGCCAACACATTCTCCGTTCCTTCGGCTACGATCCCCCATTGGGTTCGCCGCTTTAGTGCCCCGTCGTCGCCCCAACGAGGCATGGCTGCTTGCAATTCCCGCGCTGCTCTTTCTCATCGCACCGTTTATTGCGTTGGTGTTCGCCACCCCGTGGGCACATTTTTCGCTCGATAGGGGCGACTGGTCGGCGATCGGCGTTTCGCTCGGATATGGTGCCTGTGCGATGTTGCTCGTCATCGCATTGGGGACGCCGTTCGCCTGGTGGCTCGCGCGCACGCACTTTCCAGCACGTTGGATCGCCGACGCCATCGTGTTATTGCCGCTGCTCTCACCGCCGTTGGCTCTGGGAATCGTTCTTGAAACGCTCTACGGTCCGTACGGCGCCGCGGGGGCGCCGCTCGCGCGGCTCGGGCTCTTGCTCACGAACTCAGCGCCGGCATTCGTCCTGGCACTTACCTACGGCGCTTTGCCCTTCTTCGTGGTTCTCGCACGCGCGGCGTTCGAGGGCGTTTCGCCGGAGTACGAAGCGCTCGCTCGAACGCTCGGCAAATCGCAGCCGACGATTTTTTTTACCGTCACGCTACCGCTCGCACGCGTCGGATTAGGAGCGGCGCTGGCGATTGCGTGGGTGCGCGCGCTCGGAGAGTTCGGCATCTGCTTGATCGTTGCGTATTTTCCGATGGGAATTCCGGTGCGGATCTGGGTCAATCTCCAGGACGTCGGGCTTGGCGCAGTATTCCCGTTACTCTGGGTCTTCTATCTCGTCGCACTTCCGTTGCCGCTCTGGCTCGGACTGCGCGCGCAGCGACGGGGTATCGCATGAACGAAGTCCACGTCGCATATCGCATCTTCGAGCCGATCCAACTCGAAGTAGAGTTCGACGTTACGGGCGTAACCGTACTGCTCGGCGGAAACGGCGAAGGGAAAAGCACGATCTTGCGCGCGCTCGCCGGATTGCTCGACGCAGAAGGGACGCCGTTCTCCGGGCTCCCCCCGCAACGACGCCCGATCGCTTATCTTCCACAAGAGCATCTGCTCTTTCCTCATCTCCGTGCGTGGGAGAACGTCGCGTTCGCGTTCGACGGTCGCGCTCGGCGGCGCGAGCGCGCACTCGCATTACTCGCACGCTTCGATATCGAAGGGCTCGCCGAGCGCTTTCCGCACCAGCTCTCCGGCGGCGAACGCCAACGCGTCGCAATCGCACGTGCGTTTGCCCGCAGCCCGCAGCTCGTGCTCTTCGACGAGCCGACCTCGGCTCTCGATAGCAGCGCGCGGGAAGCGTTTATTACGAGTGCGCTTCCGGCGCTGCGCGATGCCGGGATCCCAACGCTCGCCGCGACGCACGACCCCGCACTCGTCGAGGTCGCCGACCGAACCGTTCT
>JABEUX010000008.1 GCA_013044185.1 Vulcanimicrobiota bacterium
CGACGAACTCAAAGTGATCGACGCATTGCTCGCGACGACCGCCCCCGTCGAACTCGCCCCGAACTTTACCTACGCCGTGATGGCCGAGTTGCGGACGATGCCGCAACCGCGCGCGTTCCGGCTCTCGCACTGGGCGTTGCTGACGTTCTACACCATCGGCGCGTGGATCGCGCTGGTTGCGTTCTGGCTCTTCGCGCGCGCGTCGGCGACGGCGACGCTCGCTTCGGCCTCGAATAACGCGCTCACGGCGACAAGTTCGACCTTTGCCGCGCTCGGTGCCGGCATGCACGCGCTCGCACCGTACGCACCGTTTACCGTGATTGCGGCAGCGCTCGTCGTTGCGATCGATGCCGCATTCTTCGGCGCCCTTTTCTTCTACCAGCGGCGCATTCGGCCGCACGTGCTCGCCACCATTGCCATCCGGGAGGAACGCTAACATGCGTCTCATGCGCACACTACTCGTCGGCATCGTCGCCGCCGCCGGCATGCTGCTCGCTCCGCACGCTGCGGCTGCGAGCACCTACGCCGACGACCACGGCAACGTCTACATCGGCAAAGATGTCACGATCGAACCGGGGCAAGTCGTGCACGGCGACCTCACCGTGATCGGCGGCAACGCCGACATCAAAGGTAGCGTCGAACGCGACCTCACCGTCCTCGGCGGCGGCGCGACGATTGAAGGCAGCGTCGGGCGCGATGTGACGGTGCTCGGAGGTGCGTTCACGCAGATGCCGGGCGCGCACGTCGGCCGGCACATTACGACGATCGGCCTCGGGCACGGCATCATGCGCATTCTTCCCAGCATCGGCGTGAGTTCCGGAAACGGATCGGCCGTGGTGCATACCATGAATCCGTTCGGCGTATCGATCGTGCCGTGGCTCGCCGGTGGAAAAATTATCGGCGACTTCTTGGTGCTCATCGCGTTTCTCATCTTTCCGATGCGCGCGCGGCTGGCGATGGAACGCTTGGAACAGCACCCCGGCCTCGCAACCGCGGTTGGTTTGGGCGCGTGGATTGCGGTGCTTCCGCTCGGTTTCATGCTGCTCATCACGGTCATTTTGAGCCCGTTGATCCTGGTTGAAGTGCTCGCCATTATCGTCGCACTATTGATCGGCAAAGCGGCGCTCGCGCTGATTATCGGCAACCGGTTGATGGTGATGACGAACGCGAAAGTCGACCCCTCGCCGCTGCTCGCATTGGTGGTCGGGCTCGTGCTGATCACCGCTGCGGAGTTGGTGCCGATCGCGGGATTCCTGGTGACGATGTTGGTGGTGCTCGTCGGCGTCGGTGCGACGGTACTCTCGCTCGCGCAGCCCACGATGCTGACCGGCGGCTACATGCCGCCGACCGCTCCGGTGGGGCCGATGAACGTTACGCCGCCGCCCCAACCGCCGATCGGCGGCCCCCCGATGCCGCGGTAATCCGATCGCGCACGCGGATTTGTCACCCCGAGTAGGGCGCTTTAGCGCCCGTATCGAGGGGTCGGCGCTGCCCTTACGACCGCTTCAAAAAGCGCGCCGGCGCGATAATCGGGATAACGAAGCGATCGTCGAGCGCCAAAAGATCGCGATCGCCGGTAACGAGCGCATCGGCGTTCGCGGCGACCGCGAGGGCGAGCACCATGCGGTCATTCGCATCGCGACACTCCGGCAGAATGGGAAGCGCACTCGGAACCGTTACGGCTTCGCAGTGCGGTAGATATTCGAGCAGCAGTGCATCGCGCTCGTGTTGGTTCAATCGAAATTTCGGGTACGAGAGCGCGCGAAGGAGCTCTTCGGCCATCGCCGCGGAAACGAGAGGCGTACACGCGTGAGAGCTCCACATCCTGCGCAGCGGCGCGAGCGATCCCGAACGAAAGAGGAGCGCTGAGAGCACGACGTTCGTATCGAAGACGACGCGCTTGAATTTCACGCGATCACGCGCGATCGCGTCGCGCGAATCGCACTGCGTCGGAAACATCGTCCGTCGTTATTCCCAACTCGGCGAGTTTGCGACGCACCGCATCGGCGTTCACGAGCGTAACGGGCGTTAATACGATCCGCCCATCTTCCACTTCCACTTCAAACAGGCCGGGGGAGCCGACGGCGTTCGTCACCGCTTTAGGCAGAGTCACCTGATTTTTCGAGGTCATTTTAGCGAGCATAGTAAGGATATCTTACTTCCTTACTATCCTCCAACGCAACTCGCCCGCCGGCGCTACTCGGCGGCGAGCCCCTCCGCGCGTGCCGCCGCGCCGAGCACGCTGTCGAACGTCAGCAAGCGTACCCCCGGAAGGCTTTCGCCGAGATCGAGGGCGAGCGCGAGGTGCCACAAATCCGCGCCGCGCAGCGGATAACGACGCGCGAGCACTCGCAGCGTTGCCGCCGCGGGCCCATCAGCGAGTGCGAGCCACGGTGTGCGCGCGATGCTCTCGATCGCACGTTCGCCGAGTGCAACCGCCATCTCACCGCTCCTCACGGCTCGCGCGATGACCGAGGCGCACTCGGCGCGAGCGAGCGAGGAGAGCAGATGCTTGCCCGTTCGCCGAAACTGTCGTTTTGCAAGCGTCGCATGCACGTCGTTGAAGAGCAACGAGAGAATCGCCGAAGCATCCCAATAGAGCAGCGCGCGATCGTCGGTCACCGATTCCGATCCTCGTCGAGCAAGCGCTGAAAATATCCGGGCGGAGCGTTGTTGCGGATCGGATACGCTACCGCCGGCCCCGGCTGTTCGACGATCCTGCCATTCTCGATGAGCCGCGCAATGCGTACATCGAGCGACTCGGGATCCTTCGGAATCGGCACGATCTTCGCGACCGGGACGCCACGGTCGGTGATCGTGCATTCATCGCCGTTCGCCGCCCCTTTCACCAGCGCCGACAGGTGCTTCTTCGCCTCGCGAATCCCCATTTTTTTCATCGCGCCTCCGATGTAGTCACCGTGACTACATCGAGGAGCATAGCACAATCGGCCGCAAAGCGGAGGGCGGCCCGGGCGGCCCGAAATCTGCAGCAGCTATGACCACGCTCGCCCGCACCGCCCGCTACGCCAAACGGACCGCACACCTGCGCGCTTCGACGATCCGCGAGATGCTGAAAGTGACCCAGCAGCCCGACGTCATCTCCTTCGGCGGCGGCCTGCCCGCGCCCGAACTCTTCCCGCTGAAAGCGGTCGCCGAGTGCACCGCCGAGGTGCTCGAGCACTACGGCGCAACGGCGCTGCAATACAGCGTCACCGAGGGGATTCCGGCGCTGCGCGCGTGGGTCGCACAGCGGATGAGCCATCGGTTGGAGCGCGCGTTTACGTTCCACGACACCATCATCGTCAACGGCTCGCAGCAAGGGCTCGATCTCGTCGGCAAAGTGCTGCTCGACCCCGGCGATTACGTCGTGGTCGCAAACCCTACGTATCTCGGCGCGATTCAGGCGTTCGATGCCTACCAAGCGCGCTATCTCACCGTTGAGAGCGATGAGGAAGGCATGCTGCCCGAGGCGCTCGAGCGCGCGCTCGCCAACGCCGACGCGCCGCCGAAGCTGGTCTACGTCGTGCCGAACTTCCAGAATCCCAGCGGCACCACGCTCGCCGGCGATCGGCGCGAAGCGATCGTGCGTATCTGCGAACGCTACGATGTCGTGTTGTTCGAAGACGATCCCTACGGCGAATTACGCTTCGAAGGGCACGAACAGCTCGCGCTTTCGTCGTACGAGAGCGAAGGCACGGTGATTTACTCCGGCACCGCGAGTAAGACGCTCGCGCCGGGCGTGCGCGTTGCGTGGCTGGTCAGCAAAGATCACGAGCTGCTCGAGAAAATCATCCTCGCCAAACAGGGCGCCGATTTACAGCCGGGAACGCTGACGCAGCATATCTTTCTGCAGTATGCATCGCGCAACGGCGGCACGGAATACGAAGCGCATATCGCGCGCATCCGCCAAACCTATCACAAGCGCCGCGACGTGATGATGGGCGAGCTCGCCGCGCACATGCCGCCGCTGATGCATTTCAGCCGCCCCGAGGGCGGGATGTTCTTGTGGGCGCATCTCGA
>JABEUX010000088.1 GCA_013044185.1 Vulcanimicrobiota bacterium
CAGCCGTATCGAGGCGCCACCCGGCCGCGCCATCACCGGTCGCGCTGCGCCCTCCTCGCTAGTCGCTCGCGGCTCGGACAAGCAATGTCAGGGTCCTCGCCGCTCGCTTAAGCGCTCGTCGGGGCACCGCGACGGCGCCGGCGCGGCCCCCGTGTCACGCCGAGTAGGCCTGTGTCACGCCGAATAGCTGCGAAGCAGCCGTATCGAGGCGCCACCCGGCCGCGCCGTCACCGGTCGCGCTGCTCCCTCCTCGCTAGTCGCTCGTCGGGGCACCGCGACGGCGCCGGCGCGGCCCCCGTGTCACGCCGAGTAGCTGCGAAGCAGCGTATCGAGGCGCGCCCCCTGCCGCGCGCCGACACCGGTCGCGCTGCTCCCTCCTCGCTAGTCGCTCGCGGCTCGGACAAGCAATGTCAGGGTCCTCGCCGCTCGCTTAAGCGCTCGTCGGGGCTCCGCGACGGCGCCGGCGCGGCCTCGGTACGGCGCGTGTTTCACGAGAAACACTCGTCCCTCTGGCGCGCCGCTCTGCGCTGTCACGCCGAGTAGGCCTGTGTCACGCCGAGTAGGCTGCGAAGCAGCCGTATCGAGGCGCCACCCGGCCGCGCCGTCACCGCTCGCGCTGCGCCCTCCTCGCTAGACGCTCGCGGCTCGGACAAGCAAGGTCAGGGTCCTCGCCGCTCGCTTAAGCGCTCGTCGGGGCACCGCGACGGTGCCGGCGCGGCCCCCGTGTCACGCCGAGTAGCTGCGATAGTTTCACGAGAAACAATCTGGCCCAAAGGTGCTCCGGGTCGCGCTGGCAGAGTAGAATGGAAGCGATGCCGCTGCACCCAATCGACAGAATGCTCGTTGACGCGCTCCCACCAGGGACGCTTTTTTCTGTCGGCGGACGGGTGCGTGATGAGCTGCGTTTAGGGGCGGTAGCCGAGCCGAAGGACTTCGATTACGTTGTGACCGGCCTCTCGTTCGCGCAGATCAGGGAACGGCTCGCCTCGGTGGGGCGGGTCGATCTGGTTGGCGAGAGTTTTGCGGTCCTGAAGCTGACGCTGCAGGGGCAGAGCGTCGATCTCGCTCCTCCTCGTCGCGAGCGCTCGACCGGGGTGGGGCATCGTGCCTTCGATATCGAGAGCGGGCCCGGGGTGAGCCTTGAGGAGGACCTGGGGCGCCGCGATTTCCGCATGAACGCGATCGCACGAGCGCTTCCCGGCGGTACGCTCGTCGATCCGTTCGCCGGCGAGGCCGATATCGCGGCGCGTCGGATCGATATTCTCTGGCCGGGTGCCTTCCGCGAGGATCCGCTGCGGATGTTGCGGGCGGCGCAATTTGCCGCGCGCTTCGAGTTCTCGGTGAGCGAGGAGACCCGGAAAGCGATGCGCGAAGCCGCGCCGCTCACTGCATCGATCTCAGCCGAACGCGTGATGGAGGAGCTGAACAAGCTCCTCGCCCTCGCCGCGAAGCCTTCGTTAGGGTTCCGCCTCCTCGAAGAGTGCGGTGTTCTCGCTGTCCTTCTCCCCGAGGTGCTCGAGGGCCGCAACGTCGAGCAGAACGAGTGGCACGCCTACGATGTGCTCGACCACAATCTCGCGACGCTCGACGCCGTGCCGCAGGGCGACCTCGTCCTTCGGCTCGCATCACTCCTCCACGACGTGGGGAAGCCGCGCACCAAGGATGGGCCGCACTTCTATCGCCACGAGCAGGTCGGCGGCGACCTCACGCACGCGATCCTACAACGATTCCGCTTCTCCGGTGAGGTGATCGACGAAGTCGAGGCGCTCGTCCGCAATCACATGTACGTCGCGGATCCCCAACTGAGCGAGCCCGCTCTGCGGCGTTTCATCCGGCGCATCGGGGCCTCGCGGTTGGAGCGGCAGTTCTCGCTCCGAGCCGCCGATATCGTCGGCTCGGGGCTCCCCAAGCGCGACGGCTCGAACGAGCGCTTCGAGGATCGCGTCCGCAGCGAGCTCGCAAAAAAACCACCCCTCGGGGTCGGAGATTTGGCGATCGGCGGCCAAGAGGTTATCGCGGCGATGCGCGCTCGGGGGCTTGTCAACGATGCGTTTCGAGGTGATAAGAGAGTAGGGGCGGCGCTCGCGGTGCTCCTCGAGAAGGTTACCGAGCGGCCCGAGCATAACGAGCGGGATTCGCTCCTCACACTGCTTGGGGAGTATCTTGCATCGCCGGAGCCCGAGAGCGACAGCGAATGTTTCACGTGAAACATTCAAGGAGAGCGTCCTGACTCGTATCATCGCGTTGGTCAATCAGAAAGGCGGCGTCGGCAAATCGACGACCGCGGTCAATCTCGGTGCCGCGCTCGCACTTGAAGGGCAGCGCGTGCTCGTTATCGATTGCGACCCGCAAGGCAATACCACCACGGGTTTCGGTATCGAAAAAAGCAAATTGCGCGCCGACACCTACAGCGTGCTGCTCGGCGATACGCGTATCGACGATGCGCTCGTTCCCACCGAGATCGCGCACCTCGAATTGCTTCCCGCAACGCTCAATCTCGCCGGCGCGGAGATCGAACTCGTCTCCGCACTCTCGCGCGAAACGCGCTTGCGGGCCGCGCTCCAACCCGTCGCATCGCGCTACGACTACGTGCTTATCGATTGCCCGCCCTCATTGGGTTTGCTGACGATTAACGCGCTTACGGCGGCCGAAGAGATCGTGATTCCGGTGCAGGCCGAGTTCTACGCGCTCGAAGGGCTGACGCAGTTAACCGCCGTCGTTCATAAAGTACGCGAAGCGCTCAATCCGAGTTTGCACGTTAGCGGCGTACTCGTGACGATGTTCGACGGGCGCACGCGGTTAGCGAGCGAAGTGATCGACGAACTTGAGAAATATTTCCCCGAACAAATGTACAAAACGCAGATTCCGCGCAACATTCGACTGAGCGAAGCTCCTTCGTACGGGCAGCCGGCGATTCTCTTCGATATCAAGAGCCGTGGAGCGCAAGCCTACATCGCGCTCGCTCAAGAGATCGGCGTCCGCGCCAAGGCGGGCGCGTGAGCGCCCAGAAGCGCGGGCTCGGCCGCGGACTCACCGCACTGCTCGGTGATGCCGGCGTCGC
>JABEUX010000089.1 GCA_013044185.1 Vulcanimicrobiota bacterium
ACCGTATAGGTGGTGTGCGCGGCGAGCGGGCCGACCGAGAAACCGGCAGGGGTCGCGCCCGGCGGGGCGGTCGCGCTCGGGCTTGGAAGCGGGTTCGGTACCGCGGCGGTCGCGAGCGTGAGGTTCGCATTGCCGGTGCTGCTTAAAAACAATCCATCGCCGTACGTCGAGGAGAGCACGAGCGTGAAGTTGCCGTCGGGGACGCCGGTCGCATTCGCCACCGGGTAGAGCATCGTGGGCGGCACCGGCAGTATGGCGTAACCGCCACATTCCGCCTGCCGCACGCTCGCGACCGCACCGCCGCAACCGGCGAGCAGCGCGATGCTCATCAAAGCAGCGAAAGCCTTAGCGAAGCGCATGAAATGCCGCCTTTCCTAGATAGCGAGCCGCAGCTCCGAGTTCGAGTTCGATCGCCATTAACCTATTATATTTCGCAACGCGGTCGCTGCGCGAGAGCGAGCCGGTTTTAATCTGCCCCGCTCCGGTCGCCACGGCGATATCGGCGATCGTCGTATCCTCGGTCTCCCCCGAGCGATGCGAGATCACCGCGGTATAGCCCGCCTTATGCGCGAGCTCGACGGCATCGAGCGTCTCGGTGAGCGTCCCGATCTGGTTCACTTTAATCAGAATCGAATTGGCGACGCCTTCGCGGATGCCGCGCTCTAAAAACGTCGTGTTCGTCACGAAAATATCGTCGCCGACGAGTTGCACGCGCGCGCCGAGCGCTTCGGTCAGCGCACGCCAGCCGCTCCAATCATCCTCTGCGAGCCCGTCTTCGATCGAGATAATCGGGAAACGATCGCAGAGATCGCGGTAGAGCGCGACCATCTCCGTCGCGCTCAAACCATGCGCGCGATCGTGCGCGAAATATTTTCCGTCCTGGTAGAACTCGCTCGATGCGGGGTCGAGCGCGATCGCGATATCGCTACCCGGGCGATAGCCCGCGCGTTCGATCGCCGCGACTAAGATCTCCATCGCCGCATCGATGGAATCGAGCGGCGGCGCGTAACCGCCTTCGTCGCCGACCTGCGTCGGCAAATTTTTCTCGTGCAAGAGCGCACCGAGCGCGTGGAATGTCTCCGCGCCGTACCGCACCGCTTCGGCGAAGCTCGATGCACCGACGGGAACGATCATGCACTCTTGAAATTGCAGTGCCCCCGATGCGTGTTTGCCGCCGTTGATGACGTTCATCATCGGCACCGGCAACGTCGCCACCGAAGGCCCGCCGAGATAGCGGAAGAGCGGCTGCGAGAGGCTCGCCGCGGCGCTCCGTGCGACCGCAAGCGATACACCAAGCAACGCATTCGCACCGAGGTGCGATTTATTCGCGCTCCCGTCGAGTTCGATGAGTTTCTCGTCGATCTCGCGTTGCGCCGTTGCGTCGAGCCCTTCGAGGATCGGGCCGATGCGGTCGTTCACCGCCGCAACCGCTTTGCGCACGCCCTTGCCGCCGTAGCGTTTCGCGTCGCCGTCGCGCAGTTCGACCGCTTCGTGCGCGCCCGTCGATGCGCCCGAAGGCACCATCGCTTCCTCTACCGCACCGAAACTCGTCGCGACGCTCACCGCCACCGTCGGGTTTCCGCGCGAATCGAGAATCTCGCGTGCGCTCACGCCTTCGATCAGCGGCCGTCCGCCGCCGCGCAACGACTCCAACGACATCGCCTTACTCGCGAATCCAGCGCTCGAGATCGTGTTTGCGCGAAACGAACTCCTTGGGTTCGAAGAAGATCGCGAGTTCGCGCTCGGCGCTTCCGGCGCTATCGCTGCCGTGCACGAGATTGCGCCCGATATTCTGCGCGAAGTCTGCCCGAATGGTGCCCGGTGCCGCCGAGAGCGGATTGGTCGCGCCCATCATCTGGCGGCAGCCTTCGATCGCGCCGTCGCCTTCAACCGCCATCGCCACGATGGGGCCGCTGGTGATGAAATCGACCAGCCCTTGGAAGAACGGTTTGCCGGCATGCTCGCCGTAATGCTTGCGCGCGCGCTCGCCGTCGAGCTGCATAAGTTTCATCGCCGCGATGAGGTAGCCGCGCCGTTCGATGCGAGCGATAATCTCGCCGGCGAGCCCACGCGAAACCGCGTCGGGCTTACAGAGAATCAGAGTTCTTTCGATTGCCATAACGGGCGCTTGGGTACGCCCAAGCGGACGTCGAAGCCTCTCGCCGACGATGAAGCAGCAGCCGGATCCCTACGCCGCCCTCGCCCCGCAACTCGCGGGAACGCGCTTTTCGCGCATTCGCTACCGCGCCGAGACCGAGAGCACGAACCGCGATGCAAGCGCGCTTCTCGGCGAGCCGGGCTCCGGAGGGCTCACCATCGTCGCGGGCTATCAGAGCGCCGGCGCCGGGCGCAAAGGGCGCGCCTGGCTCGCGCCGCCGGAGAGCGCGCTCCTCTTCACCAGCATTCTGCCCGAGCCGCTCCCGAGCGCGGCGCTCTGGCTCGTCCCCTTCTGGAGCGCCTGCGTCGTGCAGAGCGCCCTCGCCGAGTTCGGTATCGCCACCTGCGCCCAATGGCCGAACGACCTTCTGCTCGACGGGCGCAAGCTCGCGGGGATGCTCGCGCTCTCGCGCGTCGCCGGCGAGCGCGCGTACGTCGGCTGCGGCATCGGCATCAACCTGGCGCGCTACCCCAACGCCGAACGCGAGGTGAGCCCCCCGCCGGCGTTCTGCGACGATATGCGGCCCCTCAAGGCTCCCGAACTGCTAGCGGCGATCCTCCAGCGCGCCGATGCGCTGCTCGGGGCCTTCGAGCGCCCCGCCGCGCTCCTGCGCCAATGGGAAGCCATAGCTGAGATACCGGGCAAGCCCTATCGGCTGCTCCCCGAGGGAGCGAGCGAGCCCTTCGAAGGGCGAGCGCTCGGGCTGGAAACGGGCGGAGCGCTCCGGGTGGAGCGCTCCGATGGTTCGATCGTGGTCGTTGGGCTCGGCGATGTCCGCGCGCTTCGCTAGCGCTACCTCGACACGCCGCCGAGGTTGATTCCGGCGCCGGAGAGTGCGTTCTTTGCCGGGCTCTCTACCGATGCGTCGATACTCAGACAGAGGTTCGCCTCGGTGGCGACCCCCGCCGGGCGCGGGATCATCTTCGCAGTGACGCCTGCATCTTTGAGCGCTTTGGTTGCGATCATCGTGTCGGCGTTACTTGCAAAGAAGAGGACGATATCGGCCATAGCGATTCCGCCTAGTGCGCCGCGCCGTACGTCGCGCGAGACGATCCGACGAGCGATTTTTCATCGGGGCGAGGCGCGAAGAGGGAGCAACGCCGTAGCGTTGTGACCGATAAGCAACGATGCATCCGGCGGAAAAGAGCCGGCGGACACGTCGCGCGACGTACGGCGCGGCGCATCAGCTCTGCTCACCCGTGACGAGTTCGTTCAGTCCCCCGGCAACCTCGTTCAGTTCCGAAACGCGGTCGACGGCCTGCTTCATTCGCGAGCTCATTTCTTGCGAGAGCGTATCGATGACGATCACGTCGCCGAGCGCTTCGTCGTTGAGGCTCTTCAGCTGTGCGAGCTTCCCGGAGGGGTCGCCGGCCTTCGCCAGGTCGGCGATAATCGCGCCGCTCTTTTCGATCGTCGACTTCGTTTGTGCGACGTGGTCGCCGGAGACTTCGCTCCCAACGATGACCACGCCAAGCTCCTTCGCTGCGCTCCGCACCTGTTTGCTGCGCGTCGCGAGGTGTTTCGAGAGCCGTTCGACGATGGGAATCGCCAAGAAGAGGGCGAGGATCATCGCGAGCAGCCCCCAGAAGAGCAACGTGTTGGTCGTGTGCGCGATAATGCCGGTAATCTGCGCGCGTGGGATGCCGTACCAGAGCGCACCGACCACCTTACTCTGGTCGTTGAGGATCGGATCGATATGGGCGATGTAGGTAATCGCGCCTATCCGCTCGGTGCCGGTATACGGCGTGCCGCTCGCAACGACCGATTTCGCGGGTTTCACCTCGCGATCGACTTCACGCGTACCATCCTTCGCCTTGATGTTACTGGAGATAATGACGTCGCCTTGCAGAATCGCCGTTTTCCCACCGAGCGCTTTCGTGCTCTGATCGACGATGTCGTAGGCGTGATTGAGCAAGACGCCGCCGTAGACCGCGCCGATCGTGCGGTCGGCGGAATCGCTCATCGGCGCAGCCGCCACGAGCGCGAGGCCGTCCGTAGAATTTCCGATCGTCGCACCGCTAGAATCGACGATCGCCATCTGCGCTTGGAGGGCGAGCCCTTCGGCCGTTAGTTCTTTGCCGGTGAGAATCGCAGCGGTGCTCACCGTTTCACCGGTCAGCGCGCGCGCGACAATCGATTCCTTCGCGAGCGAGCCCGGCTGCATGCCGTTCGCGCGCGCGAGCACCTTTCCGTTCGCATCGACGACGGTCAGAAATGAAAGATTGGAGGTCCGAGCGATATTCGCGAGTTGATCCTGCAACTGCGAAGTATCGTGCGACTGCACGGCTTTGAGCAGAGCGCTAGAGGCTGCATCTTGCGAGACGAGGACTTTAATAAGATCGCGATGCGAGCTCCAGTAACCGCCGAACGCGCCGGCGCCGTTGGTTACCTCGCTCTTGCCGAGATTGAACAGGTCGCGCTGCAGCACGACCCGCGTCGCGATGACGCTCACTAGGAAAAAAAGCACTACGGCACCGATGATCGTGCCGAGCAATCTGACGCGTAACGTCATTTTCATTCGCCGATTCCCTCCGTCGTTGAGTCGCTCACTTTGAAGTGGTTCAGTCGTTCGTCCATCTGTTTCATCCCGGCGGTCATCCCGTCGAGCGACGTCAGGATCCGTTGTGCACTATCGGTAACCTCTTTGTTTACATACGTCAACACTTCTACCGAAGATGCGTTCTGAGCCGAGATCGAGGAGATATCGGAGAACGCTTTATTGACGTCGTCGGACTGGCTTTGCATCGATCCGGTCGCCTGCATGTTCAATGCGACCGATTTCGTGATCTCTTCGATCGAGCGAATCACCTGGTAGGAGTTCGAACTCATCGCTCGCGCGACCGAACTGATCTCGCCGATCTGCTGGTTGGCGGTCAGCACGGCGTGAACGATCGCTTGGAGCGCACCCGAGGCGGAGTTCGTGCTATTGACGTTCTCCTCGACGCGGTCGGTGAGGCGATCCATCGCATCGACGACCTCCGAAATGACGGCCTGCGTCGAGCTGATATGTCCCGCGATCTCCTTCGTTGCGGAGACGCTGCCGTCGGCGAGCTTGCGAATCTCGCTGGCGACGACCGCGAAGCCCCGCCCGTGCTCGCCGGCGCGCGCCGCCTCGATTGCGGCGTTGAGTGCGAGCAGGTTCGTCTGTTCGGCGATGCGGTCGATCACTTTGACGATATCGCCGATCTGTTCGGAGTTACTGCCGAGCTGTCGGATATCACCCGCGAGTTCGTTGATGGTCGACCGAATCGACTGCATCCCCGCGACGATCGTTTCGATCGCCGTGCCCCCGCCCGCGGCGGTCTGCGACATCTCCGTCGAGATCGAGGAGAGCGAATCCACTTGCGCGGTGACTTGTTCGATGGAGCTCGCCATGTTCGAAACAGAGAGCGCCGTCTCGTCGAGACTTCGCGTTTGCTCTTCGGCTGCAGCGGCGATCGATGCAATCGCATCGGTGAGCGCGCGCACCTTGATGGTCGCTTCGTCGACGATGCGGGACTGTTCGTTGATGCCTTCGTCGAGTTGCCCTTGCGCGACCGAGGCGCCCTCGATAACCGCGAGCGCGGTGGAAGCGGTCGAACGGAGCTCCGCACCCGAGGCGCCGAGATTCGCCGAGTTCTGGTGGAGTTCGCGAAAAAACTCGCGGAGACCGAAGATGAGTTTGTTGAGCGCGACGGCGAGTTCGCCGAGCGCGGCATCGGGCGACGCGATATTTTTCGTGAAATCGCCGCCCGAAACTTCGCGAATACTCGCCGCGAGCGTCGCCACACCGGAACGCACCTCGGCGGACTCTCCGCGCGGCAGCGCCGGACGCGAGATCGTCGCACTCCGGAACGCATATTGCCCGGGCTCGAATTCGTCGACGCTATCGATACGCGAGAGTTCGCCCGCAAAGAGCATGCTGACCGCGACACCGACGACCCCAAGCAGCACGCTGCCCGAGATCGCTTGGTGGCTGTGATGGGCGTGACGCGCCCAGTAATCGATGAGGGCGACCGCTACCGCGAGCAGCGTACCGATCGGTACGCCGACGAAGGCCGCCCCAATCGCGACGATCCCCAGGAGGGGCACTTCGATAGCAACGGCGTTCCCGTACCACGCCGCAAGCCCGGCAACGAGCGCCGCAATTGCAGCGATCCCGATACGCGCCGGCAGCCCGAAGTGCGAACGCATTTCCGCAATTTTCGCATAGAGCACGACGACCTAGGAACCTCCTCTGGCGCTAGCGCTGGCCTACTTTAAGGGTTCTTTAGCCTTGCGGAGCGACTTTTACTGCCGAGCACGGCTTATTCTGCCGAGGCAAGCCTCGCAGAGGTTCGGCGACTTCGTATCGGTTTCGAAAACCGAGCTGGTCGCATGCATAGCGCAACGCGGCGAGTGGCAGCTTCGCAGCCCCATCGCACGGCCGAGCGCGTAGACCGCCTCTTTGAGCACGCGTTGAAAGAGGAGATTGGGATCGGGTTCCTCCCCGTAGAACTCCGGGCGAAGGCGATGGAACGAAACGACGCCGGTCCCCGTATTTGCGTCGGCATCGGCGAAGAGATAGCGCTGCGAAGTCTTATAGCAATCGAACTCGGTGAGGGCGAGAGCGAAGCCCTCCTGCCCCGGGAATCCTCGCGCGATGCGCGCGTAGAGCGTTGGAGCGAAGAGCTGATTGCGCGTGGCATTGAGCGCGGTGCGTGCGAGCGCTAGCGAGCGTTCGATACGAACGCCGGTGAGGAAGCGCTCCTCGATGCAGACGGCAAGCCGATCGGCGAGGCGTGCGTCGACGGTGTTCACCGGTATCAAACGAATGATCTTTGCCATGCTCCTTCGTCGGGTACTATTCGGCGTTCGTTACCGGAAAACTTGTCGGCGGTAGGGAAGGCTGCGCGATGATCGTTGGTTTGGGGATCGACCTCGCCGAGGTCGAACGCTATCGTTTCGACGAACGAGAGCGCGCCGCGTTCGCGCGCAAGGTCTATACGGAAGCAGAGATGAGCTACGCGATGCGCAAGCGCAACTGGCCCGAGCGCCTCGCGGGTTTCTTCGCCGCAAAAGAAGCGACGCGCAAAGCATTCGGCCACGCCATCCCGTGGCGCGATGTCGAAGTCGGGCACGAACCGAGCGGGCGCCCCACGATCCTCCTGCATGGCGATGCGCGAGCGTTGCTCGAAGAGCGCGCGATCGTGCGCATCCATCTCACGATTACCCACACCGCAACCACCGCAGCCGCGGTCGTGATCTTCGAACGATGATTCCCATCCTGCTTCCCGAGCAACTCCGCTCGCTCGATGTCGCCTCCTGCGAACGCCTGGGCGAGATCGCGTTGATGCGGGCTGCCGGCACGCGGATCGCAACCTGTATCGACGAACTCTTGCCGCGCGGTGGCCGCGTGCTCGCCTTTGCGGGGCCGGGGAATAACGGGGGCGATGCCTTCGCCGCGCTCGCTGCATTAGGGAAGCAGCACGAACGCGTGGTGCTCGAACTCCCCGTCGGTAAACGCTCCGCCGCGCGCAGCGATGCCCAGGAGCGTGCGACGGCTTCGGGGGTTCGCACCATCGCGTGGACCGAAACCGAAGCGCGCGACGCCGCACTCGCACGCGCCGAACTCTTCGTCGACGGACTCTACGGAACGGGGGCGCGGCTTCCGCTCGACGTTACCGTTCGCGATGCGGTCGCGGCGATCGTCGAGCGCACCCTCCCCTGCGTCGCGATCGATATGCCGACCGGTCTCGACGCACGCACCGGCGCCGTTCCCGGGATCGCCGTTCGCGCGCATCTCACCGTTGCGCTCGGGGCGCTCGCCCCCGCGCATCTGCTCGATCCGGCGCGCGACTTCGTCGGCAGACTCGTTCTCGCCGATATCGGGTTTCCGCCCGAGCTACTCGCGGCGATCCCTCCACGATTCGTCACCTTCGACGGTGCGAGCGCCCGCGCGGCGATGCCGCAACGCGACGAACGCGCCGATAAACGCAGTGCCGGGAGCCTCCTCGCAATTGCCGGAAGCGCGCAGTTTCCAGGCGCCGCCGTGCTCTGCGCGCGCGCCGCTGCGCGCGCCGGTGCCGGCTACGTCACCGTCGCCGCACCCGCCTCCGCACTCGCATCGCTGCGCGCGCACCTGATCGAAGAGATCGTTGTCGAGATTCCCGCCGATTTGCAGAAAGCGAGCGCGCTGTTGCGCGATCTCGAGACTCGGCATCGGGCGCTTGCGATCGGCCCCGGGCTCGGCCTCTCCGACGATATCGGCGAACTCGTGCGCGAGCGTTTAGCGACGACGAACCTTCCCGCGGTCGTCGATGCGAGCGCGCTCTTCCACCTCGCGAAGCATCTCGATATTTTGCGCGGGCGTGCGGCGATTCTCACTCCGCACGAAGGCGAGTTTGCGCGCTTATCCGGCGAAGGGAGCGTTCGCCCCGGAACGCGCGTCGAACGGCTGCGCGCATTCGTCGAACGGAGCGAGATAACGACGCTGCTCAAAGGGCGCGACACGCTGGTCGATGATGGAAGCCGCAGCTACATCAATCCGAGCGGCACCAACGCGCTCGCAACCGCAGGGAGCGGCGACGTGCTCACCGGGATCGTCGGTGCCCTGCTCGCACGCGGCTGCACGCCCTTTCAAGCGGGGGCACTCGCTGCATTCTGGCACGGGCGCGCGGGGCAAGCGGCGCAACGGCAACGGGAGATCGGCGTCGTTGCGAGCGATATTATCGAGTCGCTGGGGAACGCGCTTCGGTAAGCATACGGCAAAATTCGTTCTCGTCGAGCACGGGAACGTCGAGCTCGCGCGCGCGTTGGAGTTTGCTTCCCGCCTCCGCACCCGCGACGACGTAATCGGTCTTCGCACTCACCGACTCGCTCGTACGAGCGCCGAGCCGTTCGAGCGCGGCTTTCGCTTCATCGCGGGTCATCGTTACGAGCGTTCCGGTCAGCACGAAGCGCTTCGCTTTGATTGGAGAGTCCGCAACCGGTACGCTGCCGCGCTCCTCCATCGCCACCCCTGCAGCGGCGAGTGCCTCGAGCGCCGTGCGGTTCCGCTGCTGTGCGAAGAACAGACGTACGCTCGACGCAACCTCCGGACCGATTCCTTCGCTGCGCTGAAGCGCGGCCTCGTCGGCTTCGGCGAGCGCCGCCATCGTCCGAAAATCGCGCGCGAGAATCGCCGCCGTCTGTTCGCCGACGTAGCGAATCCCGAGCCCAACGAGCAGGCGCGTCAGGCCGCGCTCCTTACTTGCGGCGATCGCGGCAACGAGATTGGCGGCACTCTTCGCACCGAGCCGATCGATTTCCGCGAGCCGTCCGGCATCGAGCGCGTAGAGATCGGCGAACTCCTTCACGAAGCCGCCGCTCACGAGTTGCTCGGCGAGTACGTCGCCGAGCCCCTCGATATCCATCGCGCCGCGCGAAGCGAAGTGGCGAAGCCGTTCGACGAGCTGTGCGGGGCAGGACGCGTTGGTGCAGCGCGCCATCGCCTCCCCTTCGGGGCGATCGACGTCGGCACCGCAGACCGGGCATTTCGTCGGGAGGTGAAAGGTGCGCTCCTTTCCCGTTCGCAGTTCGCGAATCGGGCCGACGACGCGCGGGATAACATCCCCGGCGCGAACGACGATCACGGTGTCGCCGATGCGAATATCGTTGCTTGCGATATAGGCTTCGTTATGCAGCGTCGCGTTCCGTATCGTTATGCCGCCGATC
This sequence comes from Vulcanimicrobiota bacterium, assembly GCA_013044185.1. Lineage (GTDB taxonomy): Bacteria > Vulcanimicrobiota > Vulcanimicrobiia > Vulcanimicrobiales > Vulcanimicrobiaceae > JABEUX01. Next base: position 9,833 of record JABEUX010000089.1, read on the forward strand.
TCCACCGGTGCGAGTACCGCGTTGGGATTGAGGGTTCCGGTCCGTCCGACGCTTACCGTAATATCTTCGAGTTTCGTCGTTGCTTCGCGCGCTTTGAACTTCAACGCGACCGCCCAGCGCGGATCGCGAGCGACGGTACCGAGCCGCTCCTGGTAATCGAAGCGATCGACTTTGATCGCCACACCATCGATCTCGTAATCGAGTTCGTCGCGACGGCGCTCCCATTCTTCGCAGAACGCGACCGCTTCTTCGATCGAAGCCGCCGCGCGCACGTTGGGATTCACCGGAAAGCCGAGCGCGCGCAGGCGTTCCAGGGCCGCATGCTGCGTGGCAATCTCGGAGGGCGGCTCCACGAGCGTATAGGCAAAAAAGGAGAGCCGCCGCTCGCGCGTCTGCAGCGGGTCGAGTTGGCGCAGTCCACCCGAGGCGGCGTTGCGCGGGTTCGCAAAGCGCGGCGCGCCCTCGCGTTCGCGGCGCAGGTTGAGCGCGTTGAAATCGCTGCGGCGCAGATAGACCTCGCCCCGAGCTTCAAAAGCGCCGTTCACTCGTTCTCGCAAGCGCAATGGAACGCCGGGAATCACGCGAAGGTTCTCGGTGACCTCCTCGCCGACGCGCCCGTCGCCGCGCGTCGCACCCTGCACGAAGGCCCCGTCGCGATAGCGCACCGCAACCGCGAGCCCGTCGATTTTGAGTTCGCAGATATAGCCGACTTCGGACGCACCGAGGAGTTTACGAACGCGTTCGTCGAACGCGCGAAGCTCCTCGCTCGAAAATGCGTTGGCGAGGCTGAGCATCGGCGTTCCGTGCTCGACCGTGGCGAATCGCGTCGAGGGTGCGGCCCCGACGCGGCGCGTCGGGGAGAGATCGCTCTGCAACTCGGGGTGCGCACCTTCGAGCTCGCGTAATTCGCGCATCAAGGCATCGTACCGGGCGTCGGCGATCGTCGGTGCATCGAGCACGTAGTATCGGTAATTCGCCTCGTCGAGTTGCGCGCGAAGCGACTCCACGCGCTCGCGCACCGTCACGATTGCGCGCGCTGGCTCGCGACCTGAATCGGGTACCCATCGGGGTCGCCGATCACCGCGACGCGCCCAAACGGTTCGTCGTAGGCATCTTGGAATATCGGCACCTCGAGGTGGCGGCAATCGGCGAGAAAAGCATCGACGTTATCGACGAAAAAGCCCAACTGCAGCGATCCCGGGCGCACCGCTAACAAACCGCTACGCGCGTGCAAACTTAACGCAACGCCGTCGCGTAGTTCGAGATCGATACGAGCCGGCGTTGCGTCGGCGGTAACGCGAAAGCCCAAAATATCGCGATAGAAGCGCAACGATCGGTGCAGATCGCCGCAGACGAGCATGACCGCCGAGAGGCTTGCGAATCCCATGCTCCTACGCTTCGACGACGGAACGCTCACCCTTCGCGAGATCGTCGAGGGCCGCAAGATTTTCCGATTCGATGCGGCGCAGTCGCGCCGAGTTCGGCCGCTTGCGCCCGGTCGCACGCTCGTCGGCGAGCACCGGCTTCAGATAGGCACCCGTGTAGGAGGCGCTATTTCGCGCGAGCTCTTCGGGGGTTCCCACCGCGACGAGCGTCCCGCCTCGGTCGCCGCCCTCGGGGCCGAGATCGATCGCGTAGTCGGCGCTCTTAATAACGTCGAGATTATGCTCGATGGTTAAGACGGTGTTGCCGGTCGCGACGAGGCGTTGCAGCACGTCGAGCAGCTTGTGGATATCGGCGAAATGAAGCCCCGTCGTCGGCTCGTCGAGCACGTAGATCGTCCGCCCGGTCGAGCGACGCGCGAGTTCGGTTGCGAGCTTCACGCGCTGCGCCTCGCCGCCCGAGAGCGTGGTCGCCGGCTGCCCCATTTTAATGTAGCCGAGGCCGACGTCGCAGATCGTGCGCAGGCGGTTATGAATCCGTGGAATCGTTTCGAAAAACTCATCGGCTTCGTCGACGCGCATATCGAGGACGTCGGCGATGCTCTTCCCTTTATATTTTACCTCGAGCGTCTG
>JABEUX010000090.1 GCA_013044185.1 Vulcanimicrobiota bacterium
GCTGACGCGAAGCCAGTCGGGCTTCCGTGCGTAGCGCACCGCTTCAGGGGGGGTACCGGTGAGATCGATCTCAATGGCCATAACGTCGCAGATTCTAACATCCCGCAGCCGCCGAAGGCTGCAGCCTAAACCTTAAAGTGAGAGGCTTATTCTGCCCTGGGAGCGAGAAGGCCGTGGATGAGCGCGACGGTTGCCTGCCGGGCCTGATCGCTCGCTTTTCCCGGGAGCATCGTTGCGTTCGCTTCGAAAAGGACGAGATTCCCGCCGTCGTCGAGGCCAAAATCGATGCCGCCATACTGGAGGCCAAGTTCGCGTTGGAGGGATTCGAGCGCCGCATAGGCCCGTTCGCCGAGGCGCTCGCGAGGATGATGTCGGAACTCGCTATCGATGGCGCGCCCCAATTCGCTCGCTGCCAAATCGGCGGCGTCGTAATGCACCTTCCATGCAGTTGAGAGCGCAGCGTGGACGGGCAGAATACTCTCGCCGATAAAGAGCGCGCGATATTTGAGATAATATCCGCGAGCATCGCGCGTATCGATGAATTCCATGACGTACAATTCGTCGCCGGGGAGATCTGCGAGTACCGCTTTTAACTCCGTTGCGTCGGTAACGTATCGAAAGTAGCGGCCGTTATGAAAACCCGGCGCTCGTACGAGGAAGGGATAAAAAATGCCCGCAGCTGAAAGCGAGGTATCGGCTTGGCCGCCGCGTAACCGCTCGCGCTCGTAGCGTACGATTCGCGGTACGCGGAGTGCGGGGCGGCCGCGCAGGCGCGCGGCGTTGCGGTCGCGGCGGGTTTTCAGCACGGCCGACGGGTGGTTCACGAGCGGCGCATCGCTGCGAGCGACTATTTTCTCGGCAAGGGCGAGCGCCGCACCCGCTGCATCGGCGTCACCGATTGCATTGAAGATCACGTCGTGCTTGGGCAGCGTTGCATCGGCCAGCATCGCATCGACATGGGCCAAGGTAATCGCGAAAACATCGTTGGGAAGCAGCGGCTCGAGATCGACGTTTGCATTCGCACTCGCCAGCAGTGCCAGAACGCGGATCGGGGTATTCGTGCCGCGGAATGGAACCGAGCGCATCGGCGCGAGTTTAATCGCGTTGGCACGATGACGTTCGGAGGAATCCTCGTCACCGAGGCGCCGATAGGCTTGTGCGAGTCCGAGATGGATCTGTAGTTCGAAGGGATCGATTTCGAGCGCGCTCTCGTAGGCCTCGAGTGCGCCGCGCACGTCACCAGCCGCGAGCATTCTATGCCCGCGGTTCACGAGTGCGACGACTTCGGCCCTTCGCCCGTTCACTGCTCTTCCACCATTCCGCGGCGAGCGCTCTTTCCCCGGGCGAGCGCTCTCTTGCTCGCGAGCGGTTTCTCATGCTCCCGGGAGAAGAGTGGAGAGTGTCGATTCGTCGCGTGCTCCTCCGCATCGTCGCCCTCACGGGCATGCTCGCGATCGCCGCGTGCGCGAGAGCCTCCCCGAAGCTCTACGGTACGGTGCTGCAACCGATTAGCCCCGCCCCGGCGATAACCGCGATCGACCAGAACGGGGCGCCGTTCGCGCTCGCGCGCGAGCGCGGGCGCGTCGTCGCACTCTACTTCGGGTTTACGCATTGCAAAGATATCTGCCCGCAGACGCTCGCGAACCTTGGGGCCGCCCGAGCGAAATTCGGGCGCAGCTCTCGCGTAGCGATCCTGTTCGTCAGCGTCGACCCCGCTCGCGATACGCCTGCGGCGTTGCGCGCCTTCTTTGCTCGCGTCGGCGTGCGGGCGGTTGGCATTACCGGAACACACGCGCAGATGAGACGCATCTGGAAAGCCTATGGAGTCGAGGTGCAAGCGACGCGCAAGGATGTCGGGCATAGCGACTTCATCTATTTTATCGGCCCGCGTGGGGATTTACGCATCGTCGGTGGCGACGATATGTCGATCGCGCATCTCGCTGCCGATATGCGCGGACTAGCGCGGTAGAGTTGAAAAATGGCGGCGTCCTCGGCGGCATCTTCGGAACGATAGGTTCGCCCCGCCGCTAAGAGTGATCGCCAACCGCGAAACTCCGCTAACTGAACGGCTCGTCATTGCGGGCGCGGATGTGGCCCGCGTCAACTACTGGCTGGTCGGAAGCGGCGTAGTGTTACACCGGCGCGCCATTCGTGCTCCCCGCTGAGCGCCCCCGTCGGCTGTTGCAATGCTCCCAGAAGGGGGGCGGCCTTGCTGCTCGCGAGCTACCGGTTGCTGCCCGGAACGCTGCGCGCTAGTTTGGCCGCTGCTAATCCCACCGTCTAGGCGCTGCGAAAGTTGCTCTAGCCGAACGATCTTCGGTCGAATGGCGCGGATGCCGAAGAGAGCGCGGATCAATTTTTCGCACGCGCGAGGCTCCGACGGGCTTTTGGCGACCTTGCTTGCTTTTGAACCGCCGCAAATCGGCGTTTGTGGGCGCACGAGTCCGCACGTACGACCTGTTTAATGTCGTAGCCAGAACCGTTCGATTCCGGTAAAGTTGTCCGGTGCGCGCGGCACGATCCGACCGTGCGAGCGCGCACACCTTCATCCGCCTAATAAAGAGGATTTTTTTTACGTGTTACGTTTTCGAACGGCAGCGCTAGCAGCGTTGCTCGTCCCGCTGGTGCTATTAAGCGCGTGTTCCGGAGGATCGTCGGGAGGCATGCTGCCAACCACGCAGCCGAATGCCGGCGCCATCCACCCGCTCACCAGCAGCACCTCTCCCCTCGCGACCGGGCAATTACCCCTGTCAACCACCTGCCCGGGCATTCCGCTCCCGTCGGGTGCGGGACACAGCGGAATCCACATGCCGCCGATGCAACATTTCGGTGGTCGCCTGGCCGTGCTCAATGGCGCTACCGCAATGCCCGCGCGGCCAGGATGCAGCAGTGGTTTTTCGGGCCGTACCCCTGATACCTACTGCGGTGGCGTTGTGCCAAATTCGACTTCTCGCGGCCCCCAAGATGCCGGCGGATGTTGCCCGCCAGGCGACGTTCAATATGGGCCGCATGGGAATCCCCTTCCATGCGGATCGTTCGGCGGCGGAAGCGGCGGCGGCGGAAGCGGCGGCGGAATTCCCCCCGGCGGGGGCCCGCCATCTCCATGTTGGCCTTCATGCATTCCAAGCCCGGGCCCGCACCGTCCGGTTGTATCAGATTCGCATAAAATCGCGAACGAGGCCAAGTATATGTACGATATTAAGTCCGTCACCTCGAAGGGCCCGACGGGCGGGAAAAATGCCTGCGCGTGGAAGGTGAATAAAATTCTGAAATCGAGTACCGGTCGTACCTTTGGGCGTAGACCAGATCTTGTATCGTCGGTCGAAAAGGCGTTAAAGGCTGACGGCTACCAAGTTCCGCACACGTCGACGGGAATGACGGGCGATATCGCCGTTCAGGGTGCCGATAACCACATCGGAATATGCGCCAATGCCGGATGTACGCTCGCATACTCGAATTCGAGCGGCTCCGTCCCACCGTGCTTCTGCAACTTAACGGGTCCGAGGTTCGCTGGCCCGGGCTGGCCGCATGATTCGCCCACACTCCCCGCACGCTTCTATCGTATCCCATAAGGATTATACTGTGTTCAAAAAACAACTACGTTACTTCCTGAGTGCAGCGACACTCGCAACCGTTGGTGTCCTGACGACCGTGCCTGTTCCCGCGAGTGCTGTCACATGGCCGGTCATGTGCCCTCCGCGCGTTTCATCGAGTACGAGGGCAGCGATTACTAGCGCAGTCAACACGTATGAAGTCGTGCCTGGTACCGTAGCGACCACGATCCCGACTCATGGGATCGTCGTGCTGAATGGCTATGCACTCGTCGACTGGGTTGGTGGTCAAGAAGGCGGCGAAGCCGGGTTACAGTTTAGCGGTGGCACGTGGAAAGTGCTCAGCATGAGTGGTGGGTCAGGAATAGACCTTGCAAGGCATGGCGCTCCAGGCCTGACTGCACTGCGTCTCCGGTCTTTGCTGAGCGCTTGCGAAGACGGCCACTACTCGCACTGCACCAAGAACGGCGTGTGTGCTCAACAAACCCAGCAGAGCCCTCCGAGGTAGCTCCACGTCGGCGTGCAACCGAATTTGGGAGCTAGTCCAGAGCCCCGTGCCGATTGGCGCAGGGCTCGCTGCTCCCTTTCGCAACATCCTCAAACCCCCGTTTGCGGACGGGCGGTAGCCTCATTCGAATGAAGAGAGCCCCTATTGTAGCCGCTCCAGACCGCGCGCACGATACCTTTTGGGTCGACGAGGATTCCGCCAGGTAACATGCTCGATTCGTATGATGCCTGTAGCGCACCAAACGGCCCTGGCGGACCGTACACTTTGTACTGCCACGATGCCGGGTTAAGGTCGTACACCGGCGGATCGATGAGCACGTGCGCGAAGGCCGCTGGATAGCGTTGGTCGAGTCCGATAAACATCACGTGCTTGCCATAGATGGCCGCATCGCGCTCAATGGATGGCATTTCTTGATTGCACGGGCCGCACCACGTAGCGAAGAGATCCAAATATATCCAATGTCCCCGATATCGATCGAGCGCGAGAGCGTGCACTTTTTAGCGTGAGCATCGAAACGGCAGGAAACTGCGTCCCGATGGCTTTAGTCGGCGTGTGCGATGAGTAGGTTTTCGGCGCCACCGCGACCAAAGCGACGAGCCTAGCTACGGTCGAGCAAATAAACCAAACTCTGTCGCTAGGTGCGGCAGCAGGGCATCGCGGGCCTCAGCGAGGGTAACCTCGCGCCCGAGTTCGTGCGCTATCGAGGTGATGCCGCGGTCGAGCAGCCCGCAGGGATTGATAAGCCGGTCGTAATCGAGTGCGGTGTTGACGTTGAGGGCGATACCGTGGAGCGAGACCATCTTTTGCACGGCGAGCCCGATCGCACAGATCTGATTGCGACCCACCCAGACGCCGGCGTGCTCGCTCCAACGCTCGGCGGTGATGCCGAAATCGGCGCAGGTTGCAATGACCGCAGCTTCCAGCGAACGCACCAACGGTACGACTTCGCGAAATCGTTCGAGTTTGCGAATCGGGTAGACGACGAGTTGCCCGGGGCCATGATAGGTGACATCCCCGCCACGTTCGATTTCGACGACGTCGATGCCGCGCACGGCGAGCACCTCGGGAGCGAGTAAGACGTTCTCGCGCTTCGCATTGCGCCCGAGCGTGATGGTCGGTGTGTGTTCGACGAAGATCCAGGTCTCGGGTTCGCTGCCTTCGCGCACCGCCTCGTGCAACCGGTGCTGGATATCCCAGACCTCGCGGTACGGGCGCAGACCCAAATCGAGGATCCGCGCCGTTCCCAACGTGCGTTCTATTTTGCCGCTCCGACCGGTGCCTTCGGCTTGGGATTGACGATGTGAATCGCTTTGCCGTGCGCGGCCTCCGCTGCATCCATGATGCCTTCGGTGAGCGTCGGGTGCGGATGGATCGAGAGCCCGATATCTTCGAGCGTCGCGCCCATCTCCAGGGCGATGACGCCCTCGCCGATTAACGATTCTGCTTGCGGTGCGACGATATGCATGCCGAGCAGCAAGTCGGTCTTCGCATCGCCGACAAGCTTAATGATGCCGTCGCTCTCGTTCATCGTGCGAGCGCGCCCGCTCGCTGCGAGCGGGAACTTGCCGATGCGCACTTCGTAGCCCTTCGCTTTTGCGTCTTCCTCGGAGAGGCCGACGGTCGCAACCTCGGGATCGGTATAGACGCAATTCGGGATGGCGATCGGATCGAAGGCCGCGCTCGTGTCGCCGCCGATCACCTCGGCTGCAACGACGCCCTGTTTCATCGCACGATGCGCGAGCAGCGGTTGCCCGGTTACATCGCCGATGGCGTAGATGTGCGGAACTTTGGTGCGCATGCGTGCATCGACGGCGAGGAAGCCTTTCTCGTCGACGCTCAGCCCCGCTGCGGCGAGATTGAGCGCATCGGTGACGGGGCGGCGCCCCACCGCCACGAGCGCCATCTCGAACTCGCGCGTCTCATCCTTGCCGCCGGTGCCCGCGCCATTGATCGTTGCTTTCACACCCTTGGCGGTCGTTTCGAGCGCCGCGACCTTCGTATCGAGCATGATCTCGACGCCCTGTTTTTTGAGAATGCGTCCGAGCGTTTTCGATATCTCGATATCGCTTCCGGTCAGAATCTGCGGCAACGCCTCGACGACGAGTACCTGCGCGCCCAAGCGCGTGTAGACGGTCGCGAACTCCAAGCCGATCACGCCACCGCCGATAACGAGCATCGTCTTGGGGATGCTCTTGATACCGACGGCGTCGTCGGAGTTGATGATACGCTTGCCGTCGCGCGGCCATGCCTTGATATCGATCGGTGCCGATCCCGTCGCGATCACGACGTGCGCGGCGCGGATACGTTCGTTACTGCCGTCCTTGCCCTTCAACGCGATCTCGTTCGGAGAAACGAACGATGCCTCGCCGTACATGAACTGCACGTTATTCGCCTTGAAGAGCGTCTTCACGCCGCCGACGTTCGCGCTCACGACCTCGTTCTTGAACTTTTCGACCCCGGCGCGGTCGACGCTCGCCTTCGGAACCTTCAGCCCGATCGCTTCGGCATGATCGATATGGCGAATCACTTCGCCGACGTGCAGGAGCGCTTTCGTCGGGATGCAGCCCCAGTTCAGGCAGACCCCACCGACCTCATCGCGATCGACGCAGATGACGGTTTTCCCGAGTTGGCCGAGCCGGATGGCGGCATGATAGCCGCCGGGGCCCGCACCGATGACGACGGCATCGACCTGATGTTCGGCCACGAAAAGACTCCTTACGCGCAGGCGTGGATGAAGGGTGGGTACCCTCGATTATTCCGCCGCGGAAGGCGGCGGGCCTCCGTGGTATAATTGGCTCCATCCATGAGTAAGATTGGTGCGCCCAACCTGCCTCTCCAGCTCGATCGGGACTCAATCGTCCCGCTCTATCGGCAGCTCTACGAGGGGCTTCGCGAGGCAATTCTCTCAGGCTCGCTGCCGGAATCGACGCGTCTGCCTCCCGAGCGCGCGATGGCCGAGCGCCTCGAGATCAATCGCAGCAC
>JABEUX010000091.1 GCA_013044185.1 Vulcanimicrobiota bacterium
CGCCCTTCCTATCCGGTCGAAGCGATCGACGCGCTCTTCGAAGGCTTCGGCGACCCGCTGAAACTTCGCGTCGCCGATCTCGGCGCCGGCACCGGCATCTCCTCGCGCTTGCTCGCCGAACGCGCCGGCTCGACGATCGCCGTCGAACCCAATGCGGCGATGCGCGCGAGCGCGGAGCCGTTCCCGCGCTTGGAGTGGCGCGACGCACGCGCCGAAGCGACCGGGCTCCCGGATGGATCGGTCGATCTCGTAACCGCCTTTCAAGCTTTTCATTGGTTCGATGCGCCGGCCGCGCTCGCCGAGATCGAACGCATTCTCCGCCCCGGCGGTCGCGCCGCGTTGCTCTATAACGAACGTGACGAACGCGATCCATTTACCGCCGCCTACGGCGAGCTCGTGCGAACCCATGCAACCGATGAGAGCGAGGCGCGTCGTGCCGACGGGCGCCTCACCTTTCTCGCCTACTCGGGCTGGAAAAAAGTGCGCTTTGCACCCTATCCGAACGCGCAGCGGCTCGACCGCGCTGGCCTCTTCGCGCGCGTCGGCAGCACCTCGTACCTTCCGCATAAAGGTGAGGCTGCTCGACGACTCCGTGAAGAACTCGGAACGATCTTCGAGCGTTTCGAGCGAGATGGATTCGTGAAGATGACGATGCAGTGCTCCGTGACGCTCGCCGAGACGCGATGAGCGACGTCACCGATTTTTCGGCGGGTGCCGCCGGCGATGCCGCCGCGCAGATACGCTATCTCGATGGCGTCGCGCAGCTCGGCGCGCAAGCGAAAGAAGCGACCTTCGTCATGCAAGGCATCGAAGCGAACGCGCGCGTCCTCGATTGCGGATGCGGCGTCGGAGACGACGTGCGGGCGATCTCCGCTCGCGTCGGCGCGGGCGGTGAGGCGGTCGGCGTCGATGCGAACGGTGCATTGATCGCCGCCGCTATCGCGCGCGGCGTCCCCGCGAACGCGCGCTTTCTTATCGGGAGTGCGGAGGGGTTGCCCTTTCCCGAGGCCTCGTTCGATGCGGTACGAGCGGAGCGCTTGCTGCAGCATCTCGCCGATCCGCAGCGCGCCACGAACGAAATGCATCGCGTGCTACGCCCCGGCGGTTCGCTCCTCGCGATCGATCAAGATTGGCAGAGCATCGTCGTCGCCGGCGGTAGCCGCAGCACCACCAGAAAAATCGTCGATGCCTTCGTCGATTCGCTCGCCGATGGTTGGGCGGGGCGGAGGCATCGCGAGCATTTTGTCGCTGCGGGCTTTACGCAGATCGAATCTCGCCCGTTCGTCACCTCGCTCTCGTTCGTACATGCCTATGCATTCGTGCTAGAATCGGCGGTCGCTGCGGCGATTCGCGGCGGAGCGCTTCAACAGGAGGAAGCGGATGCCTGGGTGCGTGGATTGCTCGCCGCCGATGCGCGCGGGACGTTTTTCTACGGTGTGACGGTCTTTCTCACCATCGCCATGCGCTAACGGGCTGCAGCGAGAGGATTGCCCGCGTGCCGACGTTAACGGTCTACGCATGACGTCTCAATATATTCTCGATGCCCACTTCATCGTCGCCGCGCTGGTGATTCTCTGCGCTCTCGTCTTTAGCTGGAACACGATGGGGCGGCGCGTGATGGTCGTGGTGACGGGACTCCAGTTTCTCGTCGGGCTCGTTGTAGCAGGCGTCTTCCACCCTGCGAGTTCGCTGATCTGGCTGCATATCTCCGGCGCGCTGGCGGCGATGATCGCCTATATCTTCGCGCGTCGTATCGGCGAGCAGCCGGGTAAGGGAGCGCTCGCTCTCGCACTCTCCCTCCTCGGCCTGGTGCTCGCTCTCGGAACCTTCTCGGTCGGTATCACGCTCGCGCGCGGGTCGATGTAGTGAGCGAGATCCGTCGTAGCGGCCATCGCTCCGCTCCGAAGTCGCGCCCGAATTACGCGATCCCGATCGTCGTGCTGCTCTTGCTTGCGATCGGTGCGGGCTGGTGGTTCATGCGGCCGCATGCAGCCTCGTCCAATACGCTGACGATCTATTACACCGAGATGAACGGCACCACCGTGAAGCCCTGGGATGTGACGCTGCGTCCGCGCCCGGCGGGGAGTACGCGCGCGCAATGGGCGCATGACCGCGCGCTCTACGCCGCGCTGCAGGCCGTCGTCGGGCCTCCCGCCGACGTTCGTGCGGTGCGCTTTCCACCGGGGACGCATGTCAACGATGTTGCAATTCACGGCTCCACGGTGACGGTCGATCTTTCGAAAGAGGTTGAATCGCAGCCCGGCGGCACCTTCGGTGAGAACGCCGAATTCAAATCGCTGGTCTACTCGATGACCGCGCTGCCGGGCATCTCTGCAGTACAGATAACCGTTGAGGGTGTACGGCTTCCAACGCTGCCCGGTGGGCATCTCGAACTCGATGAACCGCTCCATCGCTCGGATTTCTAGCGCGCTCTTCGCGCTCTGCTTCGCACTGCTCTGCGTGCCGCGCATCGCAGTTGCGGCACCGCTCTGGCAATTCGCGGGGCGCACCTTCGCCTTTACGCACGTCGAGCAACGCGATTCGACGCTGCTCGTCGGCATCGACGATCCCGCTCTGCGCCGGCTCTTTCACTCGCTCGGCGCGATCGTTACCTGGAAGCCGGGGGCGCGCTACGTGCTCGTTGCGACCGGCGAACCGACGATCGTCAGCTTCGCGATCGGGCATCGCACCTACGATATCGGGCCGCTCGCCGTGCGCTCCAAGGTTGCCCCATTCGTGCGCGGCGGGGAAGCCTTTCTGGAGTTCGGCGCACTCGCACGCTCCTTAGGGCTGCGCAAAATCGCAGGTCGTGCGGTGACGATCCTGCAGCCGCAGATTACCAGCCTCGACGTTCGCGATGAAGGCAACGGTATGCGCGTCATCGCGCGCGGAGCGATCCCCTTGCAGGCACGGCTCGCGCGTGCGAGCGCTCGGCAGATGACCTACGCCTTCGTCGGTCTCGGTACTCGCCTACTGCACGTGCGCAGCGTCGATGCCGGTGGCCTGGTGGCGGTGGAGATATCGCAGGTCGGCACGGCGGCGAATCCCACCACCTATCTCACGCTCGATCTCGACGGCAGTTCGCACGTCGCGCAGGTCGGCTCGCTCGACGGTCGCGATATCGGTTTCGTGATCGCTCCCGGTGCGAGCACGCTCGCTGCTGCCGCGCCGGTCGCGCGCGCCGCGCCGGCCACGCGCGCAGCGCCAGCTGTGACTCCGAGCCCGACCCCGCAGGTTGCCGTTGCGTTGCGTCCGCCGCCGAACGCGGAATTACCAACGGTCTCGCCGTGGAATCGCGTCGCGAACGAGCCGCTCGCGACGAGCCCGCCGGTCGCCGAAGTGACGCCCGCACCGCTGAGCTCGCTCGCGCAGATCGATGCAATCCAAGCGCAATTAACGCCGAACGGGGTGACGCTGCACGTCGCACTCACCGGTGCGGCCTCCTTCGATTGGCATCACCTTCGCGCACCCGACAATCGTTTTTGGATCGATCTCCACGGAGCGACGCTGGAACCGAGCGCGATTCCGCCGTCGACGAGTGCGCCGATCGAAAACGTGCGCGCGCGGCAGATCGACCCACAGACGGTGCGCATCGCCCTCTCGATCGACGGAGCGCACGATATCTCCGTCACACCCGCCGCTACCGGCGTCGATATCGCCGTCAACGGTACGCCCTCGCTCGCCGACGCCTCGACCGCGGGAACCGGCGTTGCGGGGACCGGAACGCCGAGCGTGACGCTCGCCGCCGCGGCGCCGGTCGCGGGTGGCGACCCGAATCTGTGGAGTGTCAACCCCGTCGCAGCGTACGTTCCTACCAACCCGCGTTTGATCGTCATCGATCCCGGCCACGGCGGAAGCGATCGTGGCGCGGTTCGTCATGGCGTCGCCGAAGCCGTCCTGACGTTGGACATGGCCAAGCGGCTCCGAGCGATTCTCGAAGCGCGTGGCTGGCAAGTGATTATGACGCGCACCAAAGATGTCGATGTCTACGCTCCCTTCGATACCGCCGAACAGGAATTACAAGCGCGCGATAATATCGCCAATCGTGCCGGTGCGCGGCTGTTGGTGAGCATCCACGCAAATGCCTATATCAATGCGGGCCCCAACGGCACGACGACCTACTATGCAAAACCGATCGATCTGCCGCTCGCGCGTGACATTCAGAACGAACTCGCCGCACAGGTCGGCACGAAGAACGACGGCATCGTCAAAAGCCATCTCTACATTCCGCTGCATGCCTTTATGCCGGCCTGTCTCGTCGAGACGGCATTTCTCTCCAATCCCGACGATTTCGCTCTGCTCACCGATCCCGCATGGCGCCAGAAGGTCGCCGTCGCCATCGCCGACGGCATCGCCGATTATGCAGGCGCGCCGCCCCCGGCAATCCAACCTCAGCAGTAAGATATGCTAGGGCTTTTCGATTCCGGGCTCGGCGGCTTAACCGTGCTTCGAGCCGTTCGCGCGATGCTTCCCGACGAGGAGATCGTCTTTCTCGCCGATCAGGCGCACGTGCCCTATGGCGATCGTCGTGAAGAAGAACTCGTCGAATTGCTGCATGCAAATATCGCCTGGCTCGAAGCCGCCGGCGCCGACGCCATCGTTATGGCCTGCAATACCTCCTGCGCCGTCGCGCAACGGCATGGTTGGCCGCCGAGCGGCGTCCGCATTCTCGACCTCATCGAATCTGCCGCACTCGCCGTGACGCGGCGCGGTCTCCGCAAGGTCGCGGTGATTGCGACCGCCGCCACGGTACGCACCGGCGCCTACGGCGACGCATTGCGCGCGCGTGCCCCCGGCATGCAGGTGACCGAGATCGCCGCACCCGCGCTCGTGCCGCTCGTCGAAGCCGGCGAGATCGAGAGCGAACGCGCGCGGCGTGCGGTCGCCGAGGTTTGCGAGGGCGTCGCCGCCGACTGCGAAGCGGTCGTGCTGGCGTGCACGCATTTTCCGGTGCTCGACGCGCATTTCGCCGCCGCGCTCGGCCCGACAATCGCGCGTATCGACCCGGCGTTGGTGCAGGCCGAACGTGCCGTCGCACTCACCATCGAAGCCGGCAGTGCGCGCGGGAATCGCCGCACCCGCTGCGTTACCACGGGCGAGGGGGCGCGCTTCGCCGAGCAACTCGAGATGATTCTCGGCCCCGACCCCACGCGTACTAGTGAAGCAGTGCGTTTGGAATATGGAAGAGATCGAACAGCACCGTGACACTGCCGATCCCGAGTACCGAGCCGCCGATCACCTGCGCGAGCGTGTGCGCTCGTAGGTAGACGCGAGCCCAACCGACCATCGGAATCAAGACGAGAAAGGGCAGCGGCGAGCGACCGTCGAGGAAGACGATCACCGTCATCGCCCCCGAGATTGCCAGCGCGTGGGTGCTGATCTTCCAGTAGCGCGTGATCACCTGAATCATCGCGCCCGAGACGGCGTAGCCGGCGAGCGCGGCGAGCATGAGCATGGGAGCATGGGCAACCCAGAGGACGATCAAGCCGAGCGTATAGGCGAGCGTAAATGCGGAGAAGACCGATTCTCGCTCGCGGCGCTGCGACATATCGAGGTCGGAGATACGGTCGCTGGCGTAGAGCCAGAAGACGTAGAGCATCGGCAGCAGCGAGGTAAATGCGGTCGAGAGGAAGAGCAGCTTCCAGAATTCGAGCGTCGATCGCGCCGTCTGGCTCGATAGAATGACGAAGAGTGCGAGGGCACAGAGAAACGGGTTGAAAATCGTCGAGAGAATACGCGCGAGGTCGCGCCAGACGTTCCGGGTGCGCTCGGGGAGAAGATGTACCGAGGGGTCGATCACCCGGCCGAAATGCGACCTAGCGAACCTTCCTCCCTCCGGCGGTGGTTCAAGGTTGGGGGGCGCCCTGCCGGGGCTTGCCCGTACCATTCACGAATCGAAAGCTCGCGCTATGCTCGAAAAAATCGACTCCCCCGCGGATCTCAAGGGGCTCGACCGCGACGAACTCGACCTGCTCGCACGGGAGATTCGTGACGTGCTCGTCGTGACGTGCTCGCGGAACGGCGGCCACCTGGCGCCGAATCTCGGCGTCGTCGAACTGACCCTGGCTTTGCATCGCGTCTTCGATGCTCCCAGCGATAAGATTCTCTGGGATGTGAGCCACCAAACCTACGTCCACAAGCTGCTCACCGGCCGTCGCGATCGTTTTTCGACCTTGCGCCAGGGCGGCGGCATCTCCGGTTTTGCGATGCGCGCGGAATCGCCGTACGATGCCTTTGGCGCAGGGCACGCGAGTACGTCGGTCTCGGCGGCGTTAGGCATGGCGATCGCGCGCGATCGTCGCGGCGGCAGCGAACGCGTGGTTGCGATTCTCGGTGACGGTGCGCTCACCGGCGGCCTGGCCTACGAAGCGCTCAATAATGCCGGCCAATTGCAGAGCAACCTGATCGTCGTTCTCAACGACAACGAGATGTCGATCGCGCCGAACGTCGGCTCGATTGCTTCGTATCTCTCGGTTCTTCGCAGCAAACCGCTCGTGAATTACGCGCGCGAAAAAGCCAAAGACGTGCTGCACCACCTTCCCTTCGGAGGAACCGCGCGGAAGGCGATCGCGAGCGCGGAGGTCGCGGCGGTGCGTTTCGTCGCCCCCGCTGAGAAAACCGCAGTCATTTTCGAAGAGCTCGGCTTTCGCTATCTCGGGCCTTTTGACGGCCATCACCTCGAAACCGTTGAAGCGGCATTACGCGCAGCGGCGGGAATCGAAGGGCCGGTGCTCGTGCACGTGCGTACGGTGAAAGGCAAGGGCTACGAACCCGCGGAGCGCGACGCGCGAACCTTCCACGGATGCGGCGCATTCGATATCGAGAACGGGAAGCTCGAGATCAAAGAGGGAGCGCGCCCGACCTTCTCCGATGCCTTCGCGCGCGGACTCATCGATATCGCAAAACGAGACGAACGGGTGATCGCCATCACCGCCGCGATGCCCGACGGCACCAAACTCTCCGCGTTCGCGCGCCGTTTTCCGGATCGCTATTTCGATGTCGGCATCGCCGAGGCGCATGCCGTCTGCTTCGCGGCCGGCGCCGCTGCTGCGGGAATGCGCCCGGTCTGTGCGATTTATTCGACGTTCTTACAACGTGCGTACGACCAAATCGTCCACGACGTTGCGGTGCAGGGGCTGCCGGTGATCTTTGCGCTCGACCGCGCGGGTGTCGTCGGCGACGATGGCCCCACGCACATGGGACTCTACGACATCGCGTATCTCCGCACGTTGCCGAATTTCACTATCCTCGCGCCGCGCTGCGAAGAAGAGATGGCGCCGATGCTCGCGTTCGCTCTCGAATGCGAGGGGCCGGTCGCCATTCGCTATCCGCGCGGCTCGACGAGTGGGCGCGACGTCGAGCCTCCGGCGCCGATCGAACGCGGCAAGAGCGAGTTGCTGCGTAAAGGCAGCGGCGTTGCCATCTTCGCCCTCGGGAATACCGTTGATGTTGCAATGGATGCCTATCGTTTGCTGGAGAGCGGCGAATACGGCGATCTGCATGCGGCGTTGCCGACGATCTATAGTGCGCGCTTCGTCGCTCCGCTCGACCGAGAGGCGCTCGTCGCCTGCGCGCGGAGCCACGAATCGTTCATTACGCTGGAGGAGCACAGCCTCGCCGGCGGCTTCGGCTCTGCGGTCCTCGAGGCGCTCGCCGATGCCGGAGTCAGCGTGCCGGTCGAACGGATCGGTGTAGGGGAAACCTTCTTGCAGGCCGAGACCCAGGCCCATCAACGGCGGGCGATCGGCCTCGACGCTCGGGCGCTGGCACGGCGAATAGCCGCTCGCCTTGTAGGGGCTACCGTCTCGTGATAGAATCCTGAGCCGTACAACCCTCACAGGGAGTCTGATTTTTCATGCCAGCTAGTGCCACCACAACGCACCCGCTTCACGTCGCAGGTGCCGCAACCCAGCACGCCGCTCCGCTCGCTCACGCGACGACGGTGCCGAACCCTCTCGCCGCGCAGGTCGCGCAGAGCGTCCCCCCTGCCCTCGCACCGCATACCTGGTTTCAGCAGCATGCGAGTTGGCTGACGCACGGTGTCGCAGGGCTCGCGGTGATCGCAGCGCTCTCGCTGATCGTGCTCTTGGCGATGCAGACGACCAAGAATGAAGGGCTCTCCGGTACGATCGGAGGGAAAGTCGAATCGGCCTATCGCGGTCGCCTCGGCATGGACGAACAACTCGCGCGCGTCACCGGCGTCGTCGCGGTTCTGTTCGTCGCCTCGATGACGATTCTCGCACTTACCGGAATCTAGCCGACTCCCAGATGGCGCTGCTCGAGGTTCGCAACCTCCGCACGACCTTTAAAACCGAAGACGGCACCGTCACCGCCGTAAACGGTCTCTCTTTCTCTCTCGATGCCGGGCAAACGCTCGGCATCGTCGGTGAATCGGGCTCCGGAAAATCGGTTACCTCGCTCTCGATCATGCGCTTGATCGATCGACCGGGGCGCATCGAATCGGGCGAGATCTTTTTTGACGGGCGCGATTTGCTGAAACTCCGCGATGAGGAGATGCGCCACGTGCGCGGGCACCGCATCGCGATGATCTTCCAAGATCCGATGACCTCGCTGAACCCGGTCCTCACCATCGGCGAGCAGATCGCCGAGGTCGTTCGTCTCCATCTCGGGCGCAACCGTCGCGAAGCCCGCGAGACGGCGATCGAGATGCTGCGCAAAGTCCGCATCCCTTCGCCGGAGAAGCGCGTCGACGATTATCCGCACCAGTTCTCCGGCGGTATGCGGCAGCGCGCGATGATCGCGATGGCGCTCTCGTGCAATCCGCAGTTGCTCATCGCCGACGAGCCGACGACCGCACTCGACGTTACGATTCAAGCGCAGGTGCTCGAACTGATGAACGAGCTCCAGCGCGAGACCGGGGCGGCGATTATCCTCATCACCCACGATCTCGGCGTCGTCGCCGAGACCTGTAAAGACGTGCTCGTGATGTACGGGGGCAATATGGTGGAGTACGGGAGCGCGAAGCAGATTTTTGCCGAACCGAGAATGCCGTATACGCAAGGGCTCCTCGCCTCCTTGCCGCGCCTCGACGCGCCGGCGAACGCGCGCCTGACGCCGATCCCCGGGCAACCGCCGAATCTCCATCGCATGCCCCCCGGCTGTGCCTTTGCGCCGCGCTGTGCCTATCGGATCGAGCGTTGCGATCAGGTCGTTCCCGTCACCGATCTCGGCGGCGGACATCTCGCGCGCTGCTGGCGTTGCACGGAGACCTTGGTAATGGCGGGTGCGGCGCGATGAGCGAGGAGTTGTTGCTGGAGGTCGCCGATCTCAAAAAATACTTTCCCGTCAACGCGGGGGTTCTCGGCCGACACGTCGCCGACGTGAAGGCGGTCGACGGCGTCAGTTTCACCGTCCGCAAGGGCGAGACGTTAGGGCTCGTCGGCGAATCGGGTTCGGGAAAGACGACGATCGGGCGACTCGTTCTGAAATTGCTTCCGGCGACCGCCGGTACGATTCGATTCGAGGGCCGAGATATCAGCGATATCTCCGCCCGGCAGACGCGCACACTGCGCCGTCGTATGCAGATCATTTTTCAGGATCCCTACGGTAGCCTCAATCCGCGCATGACGATCGGCGAGATCGTCAGCGAGCCGCTCGCGATTCACGGGATCGCCAAAGGAAAAGCCCGCATGGAGCGGACGGTCGAGCTGCTGCGAATGGTCGGGCTGCAATCCTCGCATCTCAATCGCTACCCCAATGAGTTTTCCGGTGGCCAGCGGCAGCGCGTCGGCATCGCGCGCGCGCTCGCGGTCGAGCCGCAGTTCATCGTTTGCGACGAGCCGGTCTCGGCGCTCGACGTCTCGATTCAGGCGCAGGTGCTCAATCTGCTCGAAGATCTTCGCGAACGGCTCGGGCTCACGTATCTCTTTATCTCGCACGATCTCTCGGTGGTACGCCACATCTCGACCCGGGTCGCGGTGCTCTATCTCGGCAAAATTTTTGAAGTCGCCGATCGGGCCGCGCTCTACGAGCACCCGTTGCACCCATATACGCAGGCCTTGCTCGCCGCGATTCCCGTTCCGAACCCCGAGATGCAGGGAGCGCAAAAGCGCGTTCTGCTCAGCGGTGACGTGCCCACGGCGATGGCGCCGCCGAGCGGCTGTCGCTTCCATCCGCGCTGTCCCTTTGCGTTCGACCGCTGTTCGGTGGAAGAGCCGGCGATGCGCGATGTCGGCGGCGGGCATATGGTCGCCTGTCACGCCGTCGAGAACGGCACGATCCGCTAATTCTCCGCGTGAGAACGCCGGAATAAGGAAAGGGCGCATGCGATGCATGCGCCCTTGACCTCAAACTCCTAGACGGAGCTACTACGCGGCCTTCTTGCGAGGACGGCCGACTTTGCGACGCCCGGCCGCTTTCTTGCGGGGGGCGGCTGCCTTTTTGCGTCCGGCCGCCTTTTTGCGTCCGGTTGCCTTTTTACGTCCGGCTGCCTTCTTGCGTCCGGTTGCCTTTTTACGTCCGGCTGCCTTTTTGCGTCCGGTTGCCTTTTTACGTCCGGCTGCCTTTTTGCGTCCGGTTGCCTTTTTACGTCCGGCTGCTTTCTTGCGTCCGGTTGCCTTTTTGCGTCCGACTGCCTTCTTGCGTCCGGCGGTCTTCTTACGACCTGCGGTGGCCTTTTTGCGTCCGGCAGTTTTCTTGCGCGTCGTCTTCTTGGCGACGGCGGCTTTCTTGCCGGCGGCTTTACGGCGTGCCTTGCGGCGAGGTTTCTTCTCCATCGTTTCGCCGTTGGCCATCATATCGTGTTCCATGCATCCTCCTCGTCCCCGGGGGACGATTGTCAGAGTGGATAGCGCAATTGATCTTGCGCTTTGAACGCATCTTAAAGGATTTCGCCGATTTATGCAAATACGCGCGCACGAGCGGCGTGCAAAGTACGCGCGAACCGCGGAACGTTTTGGGGACTCCTTGACCCCGGGGGTATACTTAGGCCCGTGAAAAAGCCCGTCATCATCGTCGAATCTCCGACGAAGGCGCGCACCATAAAGAAGTTTCTTCCGGCGCGCTACATCGTCAAAGCCTCGGTCGGCCACGTGCGCGATCTTCCTAAAAGCACGCTCGGCGTCGATACCGAGGGCGATTTCGCCCCGCGATATCTGACGATCAAAGGCAAAGGCGACGTCATTAAAGAGCTCAAGGCCGCAGTAAAAGGCGCCTCCGAGGTCTATCTCGCGACCGACCCCGACCGCGAAGGTGAAGCGATCGCCTGGCATTTGGCACAGCTGTTAAAACTCGAAAATCCGAAGCGCGTCGAATTGCACGAGATCACCAAAGAGGCCGCGCTGCGGGCCCTGGAATCTCCCCATGCGATCGATATGGATCGGGTCAACGCCCAGCAGGCCCGTCGAATTCTCGACCGACTCGTCGGCTACAAAATCTCGCCGCTGCTCTGGGCGAAGCTCCGCGGCGGGCTCTCCGCCGGGCGCGTGCAGTCGGTCGCGGTGAAGCTCATCGTCGACCGCGAACGCGCGATCGACGCATTCGACCGCGAAGAGTATTGGAGCCTCACCGCCCGGTTGAGCAGCGCCGCAACCGCGCCGGTCGCGCCGATCTTCGCCGCCGATTTGGCGAGCAAGAACGGCGAGAAGCTCGAGATTACCAACGAAGCGCAGGCGCAGGCGATCCTCGCCGACCTGCAAGGCGAGCGCTTCCACGTCCAATCGGTGAAGCGCCGCGAGGTCAAGCGGAATGCCGCTCCGCCCTTTACCACCTCGACCTTACAACAGGAAGCCTCGCGAAAATTACGCATGCGCGTTCGCCGGACGATGCAGCTCGCGCAGGCGCTCTACGAGGGCGTCGATCTCGGCAAGGAAGGCACCGTCGGCCTCATCACCTACATGCGAACCGACTCGACCCGGATCTCCGACGATGCGCGCGAAGCGGCGCGTGCCTTCATTCACTCGCAATACGGCGCTGAATTTCACGGAGGCCGGGTGCACAAGGTTCGCGAGGGGGCGCAGGACGCGCACGAGGCGATTCGCCCAACCGATGTGGCGCGAACTCCGCAGAGCCTCAGCGGCGTACTTAAGCGCGACGAGCTTCGGCTCTACGCGTTGATCTGGGAGCGCTTCGTCGCATCGCAGATGACCGCCGCGCGCTTCGACCAGAGTACCGCGGAGATTGCGGCGGGGGCGTACGGCTTCCGCGCGACCGGCACCGTCGTCACCTTCGCCGGTTTCACGCGCGTCTATGAAGAAGGGCGCGATGAGAGCGCGGTGGACGAAAAGGACGAGAAGCGCTTGCCGCCGCTCACCGAGGGCGAGGAACTCGCCGTCGGATCCCTCGATCCCAAACAGCATTTTACCGAACCGCCGCCGCGATTCACCGAAGCGACGCTGGTAAAGGCGTTGGAAGAGAACGGCATCGGTCGCCCCTCGACCTATGGCAGCATCGTCGAAACGATTCAGGCGCGCGGGTATGTCGAACAGGCGGAGCGCCGATTCAAACCGACCGAGATTGGAATCGCGGTCAACGATCTGCTTGCGGAGCACTTTCCCGATATCGTCGATCTGCGCTTTACCGCGCAGATGGAGGGCGACCTCGATAAAGTCGCCGATGGGAATGCCGATTGGGTCGCGGTGCTGCGCCGTTTCTACGATCCGTTCGCCCTCCAACTGGAGGAGGCGGAGAAGAAGCTGCCGCGCCTCGAGATTCGCGACGAACCGACCGACGAGATCTGCCCGAACTGCGGGAAACCGATGGTGATTAAGACCGGCCGCTTCGGGCGCTTCATCTCGTGCTCCGGCTACCCCGAATGTAAAACCACCAAGCCGATCCTCAAAAAGACCGGCGCGCTCTGTCCTAAAGACGGCGGCGACATTCTCGAACGACGCAGCAAACGCGGGCGGACCTTCTTTGGGTGCGCGAATTATCCGGCCTGCGATTTCGTTTCGTGGGATCGCGTCATTCCGCAGCCGTGCCCGCTCTGCGGTGCGCACGTGGTCGTCAAGAGCAAGCGCGGCGTCGCGCGCTTGCAGTGCTCGGCGGATGCCGAACACGACGTCTCGTCGCTTCCGCTACCCGGCTCGACCTCCGGCGAAGAGCGCGAACTCGCACAGGCCTGATGCCTGCAGAACGCGTACGCGTGATCGGCGGCGGGCTCGCGGGCTGCGAGGCCGCATGGCAAGCCGCTCGCCTCGGGGTCGATGTCGATCTCTACGAAATGCGCCCGCATCGGCGTGGCCCCGCCCACGTCTCGGACCATCTCGCCGAATTGGTCTGCAGCAATTCGATGCGTGGCGCCGCGCTTGAAAATGCGGTCGGCCTGCTGAAAGAGGAGCTCGCTCGGCTCGACTCGTTGATCGTTACCTCGGCCAGGGAGGCTGCGGTCCCCGCCGGCGGCGCGCTCGCGGTCGACCGCGAGCGTTTTGCCGCGAGCGTCGAAGGGCGCATCGCGGAGCATCCGCGCATTACGTTGCATCGCGAAGAAGTGCTCGATCTCGACGATCCGCGCCCGACGGTCGTCGCCTGCGGGCCGCTTCCCGGCGACGCACTCCTCGCTGCAATCGACCGCATCGTCTCGGAGGGCGATCTCGCCGGCGATGCCCCGCGACGCCTGCATTATTTCGATGCCGCCTCGCCGATCCTCGCCGCCGATTCTATCGATGAATCGGTGATGTATCGCAAATCGCGCTACGAGAAAGGCGATGGCGACGACTATATCAACATTCCGCTCGATCGCGAGCAGTACGCGCAATTGCTCCACGATCTGCGAACCTTGCCGCGTCACGAAACGAAGGCCTTTGAAAGCGATACCCGTTTTTTCGAAGGCTGTCTTCCGGTCGAAGAGATGGCCGACCGCGGCGACGACGTCCTGCGTTTCGGGCCGCTGAAACCCGTCGGTCTGCGCCACCCGGTCACCGGGGTGACCCCGCACGCGGTGGTGCAACTACGGAAAGAGAATCGCGACGGCAGCGCGCTCAATCTCGTCGGCTTTCAAACGCGGCTCACCTGGCCCGCGCAGCGCGAGGCATTCGGCCGTCTTCCCGGGCTTGCGAATGTCGAATGGCTGCGGCTCGGCGTGATGCATCGCAACACCTTCATCGATTCGCCGCGGCTGCTCGACGAGCGGTTGCGCCTACGCGGCGTGCGCCCGCTCTGGTTCGCCGGACAGATTACGGGGGCGGAGGGCTATGTCGAAGCGGCGGCCTGCGGTGCGATGGTCGGCATTCATGCCGCACGCGAAATGCTTGGTTGGAGCCCGCTCGCCGTACCCCCGGAATGCGCGCTCGGCGCGGTCGTCGCGCATCTGCAGAACACCGTATCGCACGATTTTCAGCCGGCGAACGTCACCTGGTCGATGGTGCCCCCGCTGCCGACGGCGATTCGCGAGAAAAAAATCCGTCGGGGCGCGCTCGCCGAGCGCGCGCTCGCCGCCCTGGCGGAGTTTGCCGACCGGGTCGGCGTGCCCTAAAGCGTAGGGGCCTCCTCGAAAGGGGGCTCGGAGGGATCGGGGGTGCAACGAAATCGCTCCCGGCACAGTAGTAGGGTGCGATGAAGATTCGATCCACCACTATTCTCGCCGTCCTACGCGACGGCCACCTCGCGATCGCCGGCGACGGCCAAGTGACGCTCGATAAGACGATCGTCAAACACTCCGCTCGAAAGGTTCGCAAGATCGCCGGAGGGCGCGTCCTCGCCGGCTTCGCCGGATCGGCGGCCGACGGCATTACCTTGCTCGAAAAGTTCGAGAAAAAATATAACGAGTTCAAGGATCTCACGCGCGCGAGCGTCGAGCTTGCAAAAGATTGGCGCCAAGACCGCGCGCTGCGCCGCCTGGAAGCGATGCTCGTGGTAGGGACGCCCGAGCACCTCTTTCTGCTCTCGGGAACCGGAGACGTCATCGAACCCGACGAGGGCATCGCGGCGATTGGGAGCGGCGGGCCGTACGCGCAGGCAGCCGCCGCGGCATTACTTCGCAACACCTCGCTCGGCGCCGAGGAGATCGCGCGCGCCGCGTTGGGCATCGCCGGAGAGATCTGTATCTACACCAACGCCGACGTCACCGTCGAGGTGCTTCCGTGAGCGCACCGTTGACACCGCGCGAGATCGTTGAAGCGCTCGACCTCTACGTCGTCGGCCAAAGCAATGCGAAGCGCGCCGTTGCAATCGCGCTGCGGAATCGCTTTCGGCGCGCGCTGGTTCCGCAGGAGCTTCGCGGCGAAATAACGCCAAAGAATATTTTAATGATCGGGCCGACCGGGGTGGGAAAGACCGAGATCGCCCGGAGGCTCGCCGCGCTCGCCGGCGCACCATTCGTGAAAGTCGAGGCAACGAAGTATACGGAGGTCGGCTACGTCGGGCGCGATGTCGAATCGATGGTGCGCGATCTCGTCGAGCAGTCGATCCGGATGGTCACGCAAGAGCGCCGCGAGGACGTGCGCGAGCTCGCTCGCAAACAGGCGATCGAACGCGCGATCGATTTGTTGCATCCCGAGACGCGCGCCGCACAACCGCAGCAGCCGAGCAATCCCTTCGCCGCAACGCTCGGATCGATTTTCGGTGGGAACTCGTCGCCGCAGCCGAGCGCTCCCCCACCGCAGCCGAGCGTTCCCGCGCCCGAATCGCAGCGCATTCGCGAGCAGACCCGCGACGAGATCGCGCGCGGTTTTTACGACGTGCGGCTCGTCGAGGTCGAAGTCGAAGAGCAGGCTTCGCTACCGATCGGGGTGATCGGCGGGAATATGGATCAAGGGAGCGGCGATATGGGCGAGATGCTCGGCGGCTTGCTGCCCAAGCGCAAGAAGAGCAAGCGGGTGACGCTCTCCGACGCCCTGCGGATCTTCGAAGATGAAGAAGCGGAGAAACTGATCGACGGCGATGCGGTGAAACGCGAAGCGATTCGGCGCGCCGGCGAGGACGGCATCATTTTTATCGACGAGATCGATAAGATCGCCGGGCGCGAAGGAGCGCGCGGCGGCCCCGACGTTTCGCGCGAAGGCGTTCAACGCGATATTCTCCCGATCGTCGAAGGGAGCACCGTCAACACCAAGCACGGCTCCATCGCGACCGATCATATCTTGTTCATCGCTGCCGGCGCGTTTCACATGAGTAAGCCCTCCGATCTCATCCCCGAACTTCAAGGGCGCTTTCCGATTCGCGTCGAGCTCGATTCGTTGACTGCCGAGGATTTCGTAACGATTCTCACGCAACCGCGGAGTGCGCTCGTCGCGCAGTACAAAGCGTTGCTCGCCGCCGACGGCGTCGATCTGCAATTCACGAACGACGGCATTGAAAGCATCGCGCACTTTGCGATGGAGGTCAACGAACGGAGCGAGAATATCGGTGCGCGCCGATTGCACACGGTGCTCGAGCGCGTGCTCGAGGATATCTCGTTCGCCGCCCCCGATGTGGAGCGCCAATTAGTCGTCGATGCGCCGTACGTGCGCGAACGGCTCGCCGATATCGTTGAGAGCGCCGATCTCTCCGGCTACATTTTGTAGGTCGCGGTCGCGCGCTCCAGGGTTCGGTGGTTGCTACGGCTTTCCGGGGAGTACCAGGTTCGTCTGCTCGCCCTTCGGATTGAAAAAGCCGGGTTCGAAATCGAGCATCTTTCCGTTCGCTCGCTGCGCGGGCCCCGCGCCGCAGAGCATCCATCTGGGATAATGGTGATATTCGGGAAGGTTGCCGTCGGCAGCCGCACCACCTTGTGTTAGAACAAACGAGCGAAGTTCGTAGGGTTTCAGATCGAACAAAATAGGATCTTCGTAGGATGGCCCCCGATCGACTTCCACCACGATACGCGTGTAGCGTAGAAAATATGGGGTCTCGTTCATGACCGTGAAGCGCATGGTTTCGAATTCCTGCGGTGAGGTCGTGCTCCCCTCGAATGAGGCATCGCAGGAAAGGACGGCGACGCGGGCATTGAGACTGTTCTCGGGGATGCCGTGGATAACCGGGCCGCCGAGTTTCACGATATGCGACCACACGGTGCGAAAGGGACTCGCCGGGTTTCCGTGGGCGTCCACGCCGAGAGCGAACCAGATGCCCGGACCTGGGGTGAAGCGCGCGGCGGCTCGCTGCCGGATCTTCGGTGATGCGACGCCACCGAGCAGGAGCGCCGCACCGGCGATCGTTGCAGCAGCAAAAACGGCGATTCGATTCAGCACAGCGTTCGAGATTTCTGGGCGCGGTGCGCTCGGCCCCTCCGGGGAAGATGCGGAACGCTCGTCGCTCCTTCAGAATACCCACAGGCACGATCTGCTACAATAGCGTCGATGAGAACGCTGCTTTTCCTCGCCCCGACCCTCGTGCTGCTGCTCGCCGGATGCAACGGCGGCGGAACTTCCTCGACGCCTGCGCCGACGACGCCCTGCGTCGCCCCGGTGACCGTGCAGGTGCTCTATCCGCAGCCCGGTGCGAGTGCGATCCCCTCGACGCTTACGGCGATCTACGTCGCTACGAGCGGCGCCTTCCCGAGCGATAGCAATAATGCGTGGGATACCGAGATCGTCGGGCCGCCAGCCTACGGCACCCAGTTTACCGGGCAATTTACCGCGACGACGGCGAGTGCGCTTCCCGCCGGTTCGGCGACCCCAACCATTACGAATCCGCAGTACTAC
>JABEUX010000092.1 GCA_013044185.1 Vulcanimicrobiota bacterium
CGCCTGCAGAGACCAAAGAGGGTCGATATGCATCAGCATTGAGGAGAGTGCTTGAAGCATTTTCAGGAACGGGAGCGACGATTGAATGCTCGCGAACCCGGGTAAGCCGAGCGCGATCGGCCACGCGAGACCGAGCACGACGCCGTAACCGCGTTTCATGCTCGCGGTCGCGCAGAGCAACATGGCGTACCATGCCATAGGAATCAGAACGGCAGCCAAAAGAGCCGCTACGGTGTACGGTGAGATCGCGAGGTTTGGGAACACGTACATTGCCATCCCGGCGATTCCCGCGAGAATCGCGAGTGCTTCGGTGGCGAGGATCGTGAGGAAATCCGTTGCGACGATACGCAGGGCGATGAGTTCTCGCGCAGCCGGCCGAGCGAACGTCATCTCTAAGTGCCCGTCGTTCTCCGAGGCAAAAGAGAGGGCTCGCATCGTTGCCACGATGAGACCTACGAAAATCGCCAAAACCGAGAAGAGCCCTAAATCCGTCCGCCCGCCCAATTGCATGCTCGAGCTATGAATGCCGTGTTTCGTTTTTGTGGTCGATGAGATCGCAAACGAGAAGCCGTGCGTTGGTTTAGTGGGAAGCTCGCCTTTCCGAGCGGTTCGCGTTATCGTAATGCTGCCGCCCAAGTAGCCGCGGTCGATCGCTACGATGCGAGTATGTTTCTTCGGTAGTATCGTCACCGTCTTTTTGGCGCCGTTGGGAAGAATCGTATGGGTGACGATAGCGCCCTTTTCGTGTGCGATATTGCCAAAGGAAAGATCGCTCGCGAGCGAATGCGGCAACGCCATACGGATAACGGCGCTGACGAATAATGCGACCACCAGAACGATCGCCGTAGCAATCGTCAACCTGCGCCCACGGAGCGCTGCAACGTAATCCACGGTTAGACTCCCTCCACGATCGATGCAGTCGCAGCCTTCGGCGCAACGGCATCTAAGAAAATATCCTCGAGGCTCAGATCGACGACGCGTAACCCTTGCGCACCCAGAGCATTCATCCGGTCGGCGATGCCCTCGGGCTGCTCGGTAACGTAGGCGCGCAGGATGCGCCCGTTGCGCTCGATCCGAGCGATACGCGCATCGCTCGCGAGGCCGTTGATGGAGAAGTCGTCGCTCGGCAGGATGCCCTCCACGATTTTTCGCCCCGCCTTGAGATCGTCGACGACCCCTTCGAGAACGATGCGCCCACGCTGCATCACGGCGATCCGCTCCGCGGCACGCTCGACCTGCCCGATCTGATGCGAGGAAAAAACGACCGTCGTTCCCTGGGCGGCTTCGTTAATAATGAGATTGAGAACGGTGCGCTGGTTGACCGGGTCGAGGCCGCTGGTCGGTTCGTCGAGTAGCAGCAGATCGATGCGTCGCGCGAATGCGAGTGCAACGGCGGTCGCGGTGCGCATGCCCTTCGAGAGCGCGCGCACTTTCTTCCGTTCGTCGCCGACGCCGAGTTGGGCGAGCAATTCGCGCGCGCGCTCGGGATCGAACCCGCGAAAATTGCTCTGCATGTACGCGATATGCTCGCGGACGCTCATCCAATCGTAGAGCACGCTCCGTTCGGGAACGTAGGCGATCCGTTCGAAGGCGCCCGGTTCGAGCGGCGCACCAGCGAAGAGCACGCGGCCGGCGCTCGCACGAATTAAACCGAGCACGCACTTAAAGGTCGTGCTTTTCCCGGCGCCGTTCGGCCCGAGCAAGCCGAAGACGCAGCCTTTGGGGATCTCGAGGTCGATACCGTCGACCGCGGCGACGTTGCCATACGTCTTGCGTAATCCGGCGATTGAAAGAGCGTTCATGATTCCTCCGGGAGCCAGCGATCGAGAGAAGTTTCGAAGAGTTCGGTAACGGCGCTGCGCTCGAGTCCGAGCGATTTTGCCGCTCGCACGGCGCCGTCGATCTCGCTGCGGGCGACATCGCGCCCGGCGGCGACGCTCGCCGCATCGGCGCTGCCGTTCGCGCGTACGAACGAGCCGCGCCCCGAGGCGGTCTCGATCACGGCGTCGTGTTCGAGATCGCGGTAGGCGCGCGCCACAGTGTTGGGATTGACGGTGAGATCGAGGGCGAGCTGCTTGACCGTCGGCAACTGCTCGCCGGGCGCGAGGAGCCCGAGCGCGACCGATCGTTTGACCTGCTCGATAATCTGCAGGTAGATCGGGATGCCGCTACGGGGATCGACGGTAAAAATGACCGGCATCGCGTCCTTTCCAGCGCCTTCGCGCTCGTGCTGTTATACTAGTTCACTAGTACGATAGCACGCGCCCGAGCGGGCGTCAAGCGCGATCCGGATTCTTTTCGCACTCGTCCACTGCAACGACCCGAAGCTCGGGAAAGGCGCGGCGATAGAATGCCGCATCCCTGGTGACCAGCGATCCAACGGCGCGCGCATGCGCTCCGATAACGAAATCCGCGAGAATTCTTCGCGGGGAGTCGCCGCCTGCGGCGCGGCGGCGACGAGCGTAGGCGGCGTAGGCGTGCCCCGCCTCGCGCCAGATCTCGGCCGTAAGCTGGAGATCGACGGCGATGCGCGCCGTGCGGAGGGCATCGTCGAGATCGCTCGCAGCACGCTGCGGGCGCGCGTGGAGCTCCGCATAGACGATGCCGCAAATCACCAGGCCACCACGTTCGCCCGCACGTTCGACCGCGCGCAGCGCGCGCTCTGCGCTCTCCGGGGTGCCCTCCTCGATATCGATGATGACGTTGGTATCGAGCGCGATCATTCCTCGATATCGCCGCGCATCTCGCGCACTTCAGCGTCGATCGCTTCAGGCGACTTTCCGCCCCCTCGCCGGTTTCGCCCAACGAGCGGCGCGAGGCGCTCTCGGACGCTCGGCGGGAGCAGCACGATCGAGCCATCCTCGCCGACTTCAAAGCGAATGCTATCGCCCGGCCCGACGTTGAGCAGGGCGCTCACGCCCTTCGGCAGCGTCATCTGATTCTTACTGGTCAACCTTGCCTGGAATTCCTTGTTTTTCATCCTTACACTATCCTAGGAAGGCGCTCCGACCGTGTCAAGCTCCCGTTTGGCGCAAAGGAGGCCACTGCATCGCTAGGTAAGCCTAGCGCATGAGCAATTCGACCGTTCCCGCTGCCGCTACCAGCGCAGCCCTCACCTCCCTTGTCGGCCGCGTCGGCATCGTCACCGGGGGCGCCCGCGGCCTCGGCGCGGCGATGACGAAGATGCTCGCCGACGACGGAGCGACCGTCGCGATTCTCGGCCTTCCCGCCGACGAACCGCGCGCGCAAGCATTACGCGGCACGCTCAACGGCAGCGCGGAGCGCGTCGTCTTTTACGAAAGCAACGTCGGCGAATACGAACGCTGCGTCGCAGCGGTCAACGATGTGATCGCCAAACATGGGCGCATCGATTTTCTCATCAACAACGCCGGTATCACCGCCGACAAAACGTTGCGGAAACTCAGCATCGAGGATTGGCATAAGGTCCTGCAGATCAATCTCTCGGGGCCTTTTTATATGACCAAAGCCGTGATCGAACAGATGATCTCGCAGGGGTACGGCCGCATCGTCAACATCAGTTCGGTGATCGGACTCACCGGAAATATCGGGCAAGCGAATTACGCGTCAGCGAAAGCCGGGCTGCTCGGGCTGACGAAAACCGTCGCGTTGGAGATGGCGGGGCGCGGCATCACCTGTAACGCGATCGCGCCGGGCTTCATTAAAACCGAGATGGTCGCGGCGATGCCCGAAGCCGCTATCGCCGCCGCGACCGCGCAGACGCCGATCGGACGCATGGGCGACCCAACGGAGATCGCGCGTACGGTGCGTTTTCTTATCGATGAAAAGAGCGCCTTCATAACCGGCGCAACCTTCAATATCAACGGGGGGATGTTCATGTGATTGGCTCGATTCCGGTTGAAGAGTTTCAATACGCGCTCGACATGAGCGGGCTCGACCCCGCTTCGCTCGGCGACGCGCTGCGCGCGGTGATCGCCGATGCGATGAGCGACCCGATGCGCATGACCACCTGGATGACCACCATGGCGATGACGCAACAGAGCATCGGCATGAATATGTTGCGGCGCATGAGCGGTGAGAGCGTCGACGCGGTTGCCACGCCGAACGACGGCGATAAACGCTTCGCCGATCCGGCATGGCGCGAGAACCCGATGCTCGCCGGAACGCTTGAAGAGTATCTCTCGCAGGCGCGCGCCTCGATGCAACTCGTCGAAGGCTCGCGGCTGCCGGAGATGACCAAGCGCAAGGCGCGCTTTGCGATGCAGATGCTGATCGATATGTACGCGCCGAGCAACGTGCCGTGGATGAATCCGAACGTCATTAAAACGGCGATGGAGACCGGCGGGCAATCGCTGCAGCAGGGGCTCGCGAATTACATGGACGACATGCAGAACAATAAAGGCATGCCGCGCCAGGTCGATACCAGTAAGTTTAAACTCGGCGTGAATCTCGCCGCAACTCCGGGGCGCGTCGTCTATCGTAACGAACTTATGGAGTTGATCGCCTACGAACCTCAGAGTGCGAAGGTTCACAAAACGCCGCTGCTCTGCAGCCCTCCATGGATCAACAAATACTACGTGATGGATCTCGCACCCGGGCGCTCGTTCGTGGAATGGGCGGTGCGCCACGGCCACCAGACCTTCATGATCTCCTATCGCAACCCCGACGAGAGCCTCGCGAACGTGACGATGGACGATTATCTCAAGCTCGGGCCGCTCGCCGCGCTCGATGCGATCGAAGCGATCACCGGTGAGAAGCAAACCAATATCGCCGCGCTCTGCCTCGGCGGCACGCTCTCGTACATTCTTCTCGCCTATCTGACGGCTCACGGCCAAGGCGATCGCGTGAAAAGCTTAAGCACGACCAACACGCTCATCGATTTCAGCGAACCGGGCGATCTCGGCGTCTTCACCGACGAAGCGACGATCTCGCGCTTAGAGAAAAAAATGAACGAGCGCGGCTATCTCGAGTCGACCGAGATGGCCGGCACCTTCGACTGGATGCGCGCGAACGATCTGATTTGGAGCTACGTCGTCAACAACTGGTACATGGGCAAACAGCCTCCGGCGTTCGATATTCTCGCCTGGAACGGCGATAGCACGCGCATGCCCGCTGCAATGCATTCGCAGTATCTGCGCTCCTGCTATCTTCGGAACGCGATCGTGAAACCGGGCGCGTTTACGATTCTCGGCACGCCGATCGATCTCGGCACGATTCGTACGCCGCTCTATGTTTTGGGTGCGGAGAACGATCACATCGCTCCGTGGCGCTCGAGTTTCAAGGCGCTCGCACTCGTCGGCAGCACCGATAAAAAGTACACGCTGACCAACGCGGGACACATCGCCGGTATCGTCAATCCTCCGGGCGGCAAAAAGAGTTGGCATTGGACGAAAGCGCACGTCGAGAGCGCCGAAACCGCCGACGGTTGGCTCGCCACCACCACCAAAGAAGAGGGTAGCTGGTGGGAGGACTGGGCGCGTTGGATCGAACCGCGCGGCGGCGAGATGGTGCGCCCGTACGATCTTCCCAGTGGCGAACCCGCCCCGGGCCCCTACGTCCAGAATCAGGTCGGGGCGCCGATCGATCCTCCCGTGCGCAAGGCGCAACCGTCACCCGCACCCGCAGCGCAACCAACGCCGAAGCCCGCAACGCACGGCAACGGTAGCGCGCACGGGGAGCGGAGAGCCGCCCCCAAGAGCGCGCCGAAGAAGGCATCGAAGAAAGCGAAGGGACGGCGATGAATGCGAAGGACGGCAGCGCATGGAAGGGGCTCGGCGAATTTATTCGCAGCCAGCGCGAACTTGCGAACCTTTCGTTGCGCCAACTCGCAGATGTCGCGAAAGTCTCGAATCCCTATCTGAGCCAGATCGAACGCGGGCTCTATAAACCCTCGGCCGAGGTTCTCAAGAGCATCGCGAACGCACTGCAATTATCGGCGGAGACGATGTACGCGCAGGCCGGCTTACTCGATGACGACAGCAAGCCGACGACGAGCCAGAGCCTCGAACAGGCGATCCGGCTCGACCCGGCATTGACGACCGATCAGAAAGAGACGCTCATCCGCATCTATCGCGGATTTACGAACCGAGGCTAGCAGCGACGCGTTTGCAATCGGCGTAGCTCGAGGGCTCCCACGTCGCGGTACTCGCGCCGCTCGACCGCTCCCATACGTGCTCGAATCGATTCGCGGAATCGACGGTGAAACGCTCGCGCACGAGCACGCGCGCGCTTCCCTGGTTCTGTATTCCGGTAAAGAGAATCGCGTTGCCGACGAATCCCGGTGAACTGCCCGCAAACGTCCATCCATTCGAGCCGACGACCTTCACCGCCCAGAGCCCCGGTGCGGAATTGTACGTAAACGTTTGATCCCACGTGCCGCCGGCGGCGGGATTCGTTTTCGTCCACGCCTGATGCAGAAGCACGTTACCGTTGGTTGCGGTCGTAAAGGTATCGACCACCTGCGATCCGGCCGCCGTAACGCAAGCCCAGCTCCCCGCGAATTGCGCGAGGCTCGTCGGCGCCGGAGGCTGCGCCACAGACTCGGTCGCCGCCGTGCTCGCCGCAAGCGCAGCCGAGGGGCTCCAGGTGCTGCCGTCGGCGAAGGTTGCACCGACGAGCGAGCAGTGCGGTTGCGGTTGGCGCGAGAACAGAAAATGCTCGCCGCCGCTGAAGTTTCTAAAGAGATGTTTGATCTCCACGTCGGGAGAGAACGTGCCTTTATCGACGATGATGACGTCACGCCCGTTGAGATGCACTTTGAAGCGGGCTTCGATCACCGGTTGTTTCGCGTCGTTCCGGAAATCGATATGCAGCGGGCCAACCGTTTTCGTCAACGGAAGAATGCCGCCGGGGGAATAGTCGAGATGGCAATCTTCGACGGTGATCGGCGGCGTGGCGGCGAGCGCGGGCGCTGCAGGGAGCGGAGCGGGAGCTGGCACGACGGCGAGCAGCGTCGCGAACGCGATGAGGCTGAGGGCGATCGCAGAAAAAGGGGAGCGTCTCATAGGGCTGGCCGCTTCGTGTTGCTTGCTTGATTTACCTAGCCACGCCACCGATGTTTCCAGGGACTCCGAGCATCGGCGGCGCATTCCCCGGGGATGTCCGACGATCGAAGGGGGTCGTATCGTCGCTGGTTGGAGCGCAGCTCGACCGCAACGATCTTCGTCTATAGCGCACTCATCGTTGCATTCTTTCCGGCCTTTCATTTCGTGCTGGGGGCGACTCCCGGCGTGCCGCCCGATTCGCTGGCCCTGCGCCTCGCCGCCGCAGCGGTCGCAGCGGCGGTCGCGATCGCCCTGCTCGTCGCCCCGAAGCTCCGTCGCTACTCGCCGAATCTTCAATTGCTCAACGTACTCCCGACGATCGTCGCCTCACCGATTCTCGTTGTCAACAGCGGCAACAATCCATCGTACATCGCGGGGAGTCTCGTGCTAGCGATCGGCGTACAACAAGCGTTCTATCGAACGCGCGATTTCGTCATCGTCTTAGCGACGACGCTTGGAGTCGAAGTTCTCTACTCGGCAATACGCGGCGTATTTTTTTCGCCCGCAAACCTCAACGCACTCGCACTGAGCGGCAGCGGCTTTTTCGTTGCGATGGCCGCCGGCATATTGCGCTTGCGCGTTCAACGCAACGAACGCGAGCTGCGTTCGATCGTCCGCGATCGTACGCGCGAACTCTCCGAAGCGAACGCGAAGCTCGAAGAGATGAGCGTTACCGATCCTCTGACCGGCCTTCGTAATCGGCGTTTTCTAGCTCAGCATCTTGAGTTTGAGGTCGCGGCCGCGCTGAGACGCACCGGCGACGTGCCCGACGCCGATCTGCTCTTCTTTCTCATCGATCTCGACCACTTCAAATCGGTCAACGATACCTATGGCCATAACGCCGGAGATTTAGTGCTCATGCAGATGCGCGATCGATTGCGTGAAGTCTTTCGCGAGTCCGATTTCCTGGTGCGCTGGGGCGGCGAGGAGTTTCTCGTCGTGACGCGCAGCAGCCGCCGCAGCGATGCCTGCGAGATTGCCGAGCGCGCACGCACGGCGGTCGCGGGGCGCCCGTTCGCACTGGAGCGCGGACAACGCGTCGAAGCACGTTGCTCGATCGGCTTCGCTGCATTTCCGTTCGTTCCGTTCTCGCCGCGCGCACTGAGTTGGATGCAAGTGGTTGCGCTCGCCGATCGCGCACTCTATCTCGCCAAAGAGCGCGGCCGTAATACCTGGGTCGGTGCGACCGCCGCCACGCGCATCGAGCCTGAGGGGCTCGCCGAGCGCCTCGCAATCCTCGGTATCGACGCGCTCCAAGACGGCACGCTGCATCTCTTAGTACCGAAATAGCGCCGTCTGCCGCCGGCTCGAACTCGGGCCGGCGGAGGGCGAGAAAAGGCTTGACATGCACCGCGCGCGCTTGGTATACTTAGCGCACGTAGCAGCAGAACCCCCCAAGGAGCAGATATGAGCAACGATTTTACCCAGACCCTCAACAAGATGCAAGGCGAAGCCCTCGACCTCGTGAAGAAGGCCCAAGACGCCAACGTCGAGAGCCTCCGCCAGATGCGCGAAATGCTCGGCCAGATCCCGACCACGATGCAGATCCCGAGCGTCGAGAGCCTTCCCTCGGCCACCAAGAGCATCGAACTCGGCTTCGAGTTCGCCGGGAAGTTCCTCGAGCTTCGCAAGGCCTACGCCCTGCAGCTCGCCGAGATCTTCACCGCCGCGCAGAAGGAAGCCACCGAGGCGACCGTGCGCGTTGCGAAAGCGGCGACCGCCAGCGTCAACTAAGCTCCGGGCTAACGCCCAAAAGCACTCGAAGGCTCGCGTTCTACGCGGGCCTTCGCTGTTTTGTGCGGAAATAATCGGGTATGCCCTTTGATTCGTTATCGGCCTTCGTTGACGCACTACGAAAGGCCGGGGAACTCCATACGGTCGACGCCCCCGTCGAACGCGCCTTCGAGATTCCCGAGATTACCGACCGCGTCGTCAAAGCCGGCGGGCCGGCGTTGCTCTTTCGCAACGTCATCGGCTCGCGCTTTCCCGTCCTGACCAACCAATTCGGCACGCATCGCCGCGCGGCACTCGCCTTCGATGCAGCATCGCTCGATGAAGTCGGCGAGCG
>JABEUX010000093.1 GCA_013044185.1 Vulcanimicrobiota bacterium
CTGAGTGGTCAAAGTAGACTCCATAGAGGAGCGCCCTTGGCCATCGACCGGACATCTCTGCTTTGCTAAGGACCGGACATCTCTGCTTTGCTCCTACACCGCTGCCCGATCCTCGCTTGCATGGCGCCCTCCGCCGTGCTATCCTCTCCGAGCCGAAGCAGCGCTCCCGGAAGGGGGCACTCACCGGATGCCCGCGGGCGATCCGGTCTTCACGAGAGGGAACCGACGGTAGGTTCCGTTGATGTGAGGTCGCTCCGGCGGCCTTTCTTCGTTTTTTTTCGACTAGGAGTATCGCCATAGCACGACCGCTACGCGTCAACGAACAAATCCGCATTCGATCGGTCCGCGTCATCGATGACAACGGCGAGCAGCTCGGCGTCATGCCGACTGAGGAAGCGCTCTCGCGAGCGCGCACCGCAGGGCTCGATCTTATCGAGATTTCGCCAAACGCGCAGCCTCCGGTCTGCAAGATCGGCGATTTCGGACGGCTCAAATACGAACAGGCGAAAAAAGACAAAGATGCCCGCAAGAAGCAGCGCCACGTCGATCTACGCGAAGTGAAGCTGCGCCCGAAAATCGAGCAACACGATTACGAGACTAAGGCCCGCATGGCCGAACGCCTCTTGCTCGATGGAAGCAAAATTAAAGTAACGATCATGTTCCGTGGCCGGGAAATTACGTATCAGGGTTTCGGAAAGCGTTTGCTCGATCGCATGGTGGAGGATATGATGCCTCTCGCGCTCCTCGAACGCGAACCAAAACTCGAAGGCCGAAATATGTTTATGATTTTAGCGCCGCGCGCTACGCCGACGGGACCGCCGAAGTACTCCTCGATGAAGGAACACGAACGCGCACAGCCCCCGGCACCGACTGCGGACGCCGAGCAAACCAAGGAGTCTACCGATCATGCCAAAGATTCGAACCCACCGCGGAACGGCGAAGCGAGTAAAGATAACCGGGACCGGGAAAGTGATGCACCGACACCAGTTTAGTGGTTGCGGACACATCCTTTCGAAAAAGACGCGTAAGCGCAAACGTAACTTCCGCAAGGATCAACCGACGTTTAAGGGCGATCTCAAACGCCTAGCGCCGACGATCCCGTATTTGGTGTAAGGAGGCTCTTCACAGATGGCACGCATTAAACGCGGCGTTCACGGCCTCAAGCATCGCCGCAAGGTTATGAAGCTCGTCAAGGGCTTCCGCGCCGCGCGTCGTCGCAACTATCGCGTTGCGAACGAAGCGCTGCTCCACTCCCTTGCCTACGCTTTCCGCGACCGTCGCGTTCGCAAACGCGATTTCCGTTCGCTCTGGATCAGCCGCATCAATGCGGCGGCCCGCCGCGAGGGCATGAGCTATTCGATGCTGATGAACGGCTTGAAGAAGTCGGGCGTCGCACTCAATCGCAAAGCGCTCGCCGATCTCGCCGTCAACGACAGCGCGGCGTTCGGCTCGCTGCTCGCCGTCGCGAAAAAAGCGGTCAGCGCCTAAGCCTCGATCGGCGTACTCCAAGCCCCGCCCGCACGCGTTGCAGGTGGGGCTTTTTCTATCCCTAAAGCAGTTCCGTAGATCGCTCTCGTTTTTGAGGAGGCTTCCGTGCACCACGAATCCGTTCGCACCGACCGCCGGTCGTTTCTCGCACGGGCCGCTCTCGGCATCTCCGCCGGTGCGCTCGCATTGCCGAGCCTCGCCGGAGTCGCCGAAGCGGCCGGCGCCGCGCCGCCGCCGATGGCCGCCGATGCGAAGGCCGGGCTCGAACGGCTGATGGCGGGAAACGCCCGCTTCGTCGCGGGGCACCCCATTTGCCCCCCGCTTACCCAGCGTCGCGCCGCGCTCGCTCACGGCCAGAGCCCCTATGCGATCGTGCTCTCGTGCTCCGATTCCCGCGTACCGGTCGAGACGGTTTTCGATGAAGAACCCGGCAATGTTTTCGGCGTACGCATCGCGGGAAATTTTCTCGACGATAACGGCATCGGCTCGATCGAGTACTCGGTCGCCGTCCTCAAATCGACGCTCGTCGTGGTGATGGGGCACTCGGAGTGCGGGGCGGTGAAAGCGGCGCTCGAAAACGTCAAGAGCGGCGCGATGCCGCCCGGCCACATCGCCGGGCTCGTGCGCGCGATCGAACCCGCTGCGAAAGCGAGCAAAGGGCACGCCGGCAGTTGGCTGCAGAACGCCATCGTACAGAACGTGCGCGAGAACGTCGCCGCGTTACCTCACCGCTCGGCGATCGTCGCAGAAGCGGTGCGCGCTGGGAAGCTTCGCGTCGTCGGCGCGCTCTACGATCTCGCGAGCGGCAGAGTTACGCTGCTGTAAATGTAGGGGCGTTCAACCATCTAGTGCCGTCGGCGAGCATAGACGCTCTTCCCGTACCATGCGTAGAAGGTCCGCGTAACGACCATCGCTATGGGAACAAAAATTGCGGTGCCGATTATCGCTCCGACGGATTGAGATCGATGGCGCTCCCATCGATCGGCAACCTGAAGCGCTGTGTATGCGGCATAGGGAAGGGCAACGATAACAAACGCTCGTCCCCACGACATCGTGTAACGAGATATTTGTGGATCCACACTTTTCGGCTCTGCCATACCTCCTCGCGCTGGAGATCTCGCTCACAACGTCTTCAGCCATAACAACGCGAGCAACGTCTTCGCATCGGCGATCTCGCCGCGTTCGAACAGCGCCATCGCATCGTCGAGCGGTACGGAGCGCGCCTCGATGCGCTCGTCTTCGTCGAGCGATTGCGCGCCCGGGGTAAGATCGCGCGCGAGAACGAGGTGCATCACCTCATCGCAGAAAC
>JABEUX010000094.1 GCA_013044185.1 Vulcanimicrobiota bacterium
CCGGCATCGGTCCACCAACCGTCGAGGACGTCGTAATGCAGGTCGCCTTCTCGGATATAGTGGTTGTTGACGTCGGTGATCTCGAGCTCGCCGCGATGCGAGGGTTGTATGCGGCGGATGAAGTCGAAGACGCGGCGGTCGTACATGTAGATGCCGGTCACTGCATACCCGCTCTTGGGCTGCGCGGGCTTCTCTTCGATCCGCACGATTCGTTCGCCGTCGAGCTCGGGGACGCCGAAACGCTCGGGGTCGGGGACGGCTTTGAGCAGAATACGCGCGCCGGAATCCTGTTGCTCGAAGCGCCGCACGTACGGCGAGATGTCGTCCTGGACGATATTGTCGCCGAGAATCACGACGACGCGATTCCCCTCGGCGAAATGCTCGCAGAGTTTGAGCGCATCGGCGATGCCGCCCTCGCCCTCTTGATAGGTGTAGTAGATATCCTTGAGCCCGAACTCCGAGCCGTTCCCGAGCAGGCGCAGAAAATCGCCGGCGGAGTTGCCGCCGGTGACGATCATAATATCCTGTATCCCCGCGCGTACGAGGGTTTCGATCGGATAGTAGATCATCGGCTTGTCGTAGATCGGCAGAAGGTGTTTGTTCGTAACCTTCGTCAGCGGGCGCAGGCGGCTACCGAGCCCACCTGCGAGGATGATGCCTTTCATGCGAATGAACGCTCCTTATCGGTGCGCGTACTGGCGCTGGTAATAAGCGAGAAATTCGCCCGACTTGAGCGGGCGCCACCAAGCTTCGTGCTCGCGGTACCACGCGATCGTCGCCTCGAGCCCCCGCTCGAACTCGATCTCCGGGCGCCAACCGAGCGCGTGTGCCTTCGCGCTGGAGATCGCGTAACGGCGATCGTGCCCTTCGCGGTCGGCGACGTGGCGCACGTGGCTCTCGAACGAGCGGCCGCAGCCGGCGAGCAGGCGATGCGTGATATCGAGGTTGGTGCGCGGGT
The DNA here is from genome assembly GCA_013044185.1 of Vulcanimicrobiota bacterium. Classification (GTDB taxonomy): domain Bacteria; phylum Vulcanimicrobiota; class Vulcanimicrobiia; order Vulcanimicrobiales; family Vulcanimicrobiaceae; genus JABEUX01. Next base: position 959 of record JABEUX010000094.1, read on the forward strand.
TGCCGCCGCCGATATTGTAGATCTCGCCGGGCGTCCCGCGCTCGAGGACGGTGAGGATGCCGCGCGCGTGGTCTTCGACGTGCAACCAATCGCGAATCTGTAAGCCGTCGCCGTAGACGGGCACGCTCTGGTCGTCGATGAGGTTGGTAACGAAGAGCGGGATCAGCTTCTCGGGGTACTGATAGGGGCCATAGGTATTACTACCGCGCGTCACGAGCACCGGCACCTCGTAGGTCGTGCGATAGGCGAGCACCTGAAGGTCGCCCCCGGCCTTACTCGCACTGTACGGGCTGCGAGGGCGAAGCGGGGAGCTCTCGATCGATTCGCCGCTCTCGACATCCCCATAGACCTCGTCGGTCGAGACCTGGAGGTAGCGGGCGATCCGCCGCTCCCGGAGCGCCTCGAGCAGGGTGTGCGTGCCGAGGATATCGGTGCGAAGGAAGGCTTCGGGGTCGAGAATCGAGCGGTCGACGTGGGTCTCGGCGGCAAAGTTCACGATGGCGTCGACCCCCTCGCCGATCGCTGCCGCGACGGCGGCCGGGTCGGTGATGTCGCCTTTCACGAAGCGGTAGCGCAAGTTCTCGGCGATCGAGGCGAGGTTTGCCGGATTCGCGGCGTAGGTCATGGCGTCGAGGTTGACGATCTCCACCTCCGGGCGTTCGGCAGCGAGCAGGCGGATGAAGGCCGAGCCGATGAACCCCAGGCCTCCGGTCACGAGATAACGCATCGGGGGCTCCTTCGCGCTTGCGCGACCTCCCTCCGCCCGTGCTATACTTCGAGGGTTGTCAACTCGCTCGGCATGGAGGCCGGGCTTCGATGGCCCCAAAGAACGATCGCACGGCTCGGAGAGCGCCGCGGTTGGGGGCCAGCTGAAAGGAACCCTTCAATGTCCGTTATTTCCATGCGCGAGCTTCTTGAAGCCGGCGTGCATTTCGGTCACCAGACCCGTCGTTGGAACCCGAAGATGAAACCCTACATCTTCCAGGAGCGCAACGGCATCTATATCATCGATCTCGCCATCACGCTCCAGCGCGTTCGCGACACCTACGAAGTGGTGAAGCAGATGTCGCGCGAGGGGCGCGTCATTCTCTTCGTCGGCACGAAGAAACAGGCGCAGGAGGTCGTGAAGGATGAGGCGGAGCGCGCGGGGACGTTCTACATCAACCAGCGCTGGCTCGGCGGAACCCTGACGAATTTCTCGACGATTCAGAAGCGCATTTCGCGACTGCGCGAGCTCGAAGAGATGCGCCTGCAAGGCGACTTCGACCGCTTGCCCAAGAAAGAGGTCGCGAAGCTTCAGGACGAGCTCAACAAGCTCGAACGCTTCCTCGGCGGTATTAAAGATATGCACCGTCTCCCCGACGCCATCTTTATCGTCGACCCGAAAAAAGAGCGCATCGCGGTGCTCGAAGCGCGCAAGTTGGGGATCCCGACGATCGCCGTGATCGACACGAACTGCGACCCCGACGAAATCGACTATCCGATTCCCGGAAACGACGACGCGATTCGCGCGGTGAAACTCATGGTCGGGAAGATGGCCGATGCGATCATCGAAGGACGCACCGAAGCGGAGAGCTCCTTCGACGGCGCGGTCTACGCTCAAGCCCCCATCAACGAAGCGGGCGCCTTCGAGGTGGCGGAGGCCGTCGCCGGCTAGTCGTCCTCGTCCGTGAGGGAAACCCGTCGCAAGGGAGGCCGTCGTCGGCCTCTCTTCGCGCGCATGAAAGCAAACGAACGCCAAGGAGAGAATCTGTGAGTACTATGACCTACCAACCGAAGGCCGATGAGATCAAGGCCCTCCGTGACGAGAGCAGCGCCCCGATGATGGATTGCCGAAAAGCGCTGATTGAAGCCGGCGGCGACCGCGAACGTGCGAAGGCGCTCCTCCTCGAACGCGGCGCGGCGCAGGCGCAGAAGAAGTCCGAACGGGCTGCGAACGAAGGGTTAGTCGGCAGCTACATTCACGCCGGTGGAAAGATCGGCGTCTTGGTCGAGGTAAACTCCGAGACCGACTTCGTGGCGCGGAACCCGAAATTCGGCGAACTCGTACGCGATGTGGCGATGCACGTCGCCGCGATGTCTCCCGCCTATCTCGATCGCGCTTCGGTTCCCGAGGATGTGATCGCCGAAGCCCGCAAGGAGCTCGAGGGCGCCGTGCCGCCTGGCAAACCACCCGAGGTCGCCGCGAAGATCGTCGAGGGCAAACTCAACAAGTGGTACGAAGATCATTGCTTGCTCGATCAGTCGTTCGTGAAGGACGATTCGATCACGGTCGGCGATCTCGTGAATGCTGCCGTCGGAGCGCTCGGCGAGAACATTCGCGTCCGTCGTTTCGTGAAGTTCGCGTTAGGCGAGTAGATATTCGTGCAGGCGAGCGCCGCGCGCTTCTCGCGCGTCCTCATCAAGCTCTCCGGCGAGGCGTTCGCATCGAGCGCTAACGGCGTCGACGTGAGAACGACCGAAGCGATGGCGCGCGAGATCGCCGATGTCGCACGCGGCGGCACCAGCATCGCGGTGGTCGTCGGCGGCGGAAATATTTGGCGCGGCAAAGAGCATGAAGCTGCGGGCATGGAGCGCGCGACCGCCGATTATATGGGGATGCTCGCAACGACCATTAACGCGCTGGCCCTGCAGGATGCGCTCGAACGGATCGGCGTTCCGTCGCGCGTGCAGACGGCGATCGCGATGCATCAAATCGCCGAGCCGTATATCCGTCGGCGGGCGATTCGCCATCTCGAGAAGGGGCGCGTCGTTATTTTTGCCGCCGGAACCGGAAACCCGTATTTTACGACCGATACCGCGGCGGCGTTGCGAGCGGTTGAGGTCGGGGCGCAGGCGATTCTCAAAGCGACCAAAGTGGATGGCATCTATACCGCCGATCCGAAAAAGGATCCCGATGCTCGGCGCTTCGAGCGGATCGATTATATGGACGCACTCAACCGAGGGCTCGAAGTGATGGATACCACCGCGATGGCGCTCTGTATGGATAACCGCTTGCCGATCCTCGTCTTCGATATGGGCGTGTCGGGAAATATTCGGCGCGCGATCTACGGTGAGGCGATCGGAACCTACGTTGGGAAAAATGAGGCGACGGTGATCGCCGGAGGAGCTGCATGAGCGATTCATTTTTTAAAGATGTCGAAGGAAAGATGCAAAAATGCGTCGATGCGACGCGCGCGGAGTTCGCGGCGATTCGCACCGGCCGCGCGACCCCCGCGCTGCTCGATCGGCTGCACGTCGATGCCTACGGGCAGAGCGTTCCGTTAAAACAGGTCGCCGGTATCGCGACCCCCGACGCGCGCACGCTCGTGATTACCGCCTACGATAAAACCACCGTCGGCGAGATTCGTAAGGCGATTGAGAAGAGCGACCTCGGTATGAGCCCGAACGTGGATGGCACGACGATTCGCTTGAGCGTGCCGCCGTTGAACGAAGAACGGCGCCGCGATCTCGTCAAAGTCATTAAAAAGAAATCCGAGGACGGGAAAATCGCCCTTCGGAACGTGCGCCATAAAGCGCACGACGATATCAAAGGGCAACTGAAAAGTGCGACGATAACCGAAGACGAGAGCAAACGCATGCAGGAGCAGTTGCAAAAACTCACCGACCGGTATAGCAAAGATATCGACGCGCTCGTCGCGAGCAAAGAAAAAGAAGTGATGGAGGTCTGACGCGTAGCTTCGTGGATCCGCAACTTGCGCTGATGCCCGAGGTCCAGGCTCGCCGATTGCTCGGCGATCGGTGCTTGCGAATGCATGTCGTCCGTCCCTTCGGGGGCTGGGTCGGCGTCGGAACGCTCCGCGTCATCAACGTGCGCGCCGCCGAGGGCGGCCTCGAACTCCTTGCCGGATACGAACGCTACGATCGCGTCGACGCCACGTGAAAACCTCCGCTCCGAAAGCCGCTCCCGAGGCGCCCGCCGCGATTCCGCGGCATATTGCGATCATCATGGACGGCAATCGTCGCTGGGCTCGTCGGCGCGGGTTGCCCGCCGTCGAAGGGCATCGGCGCGGCATTCTCGCGCTGCGGGAGATCACTCGAGCGGCGAGCGATTTCGGCGTCGAGGTGCTGACGGTCTACGGGTTCTCGACCGAAAACTGGCGGCGCGAACCGACCGAGATCTCCTTTCTCTTCGATCTCTGCGTTTTTTTCGCTCGCACCGAACTCGCCGAACTCAATAAAAATAACGTTCGCGTCCGGATCATCGGTGACTGGGAGGCGTTGCCCGCGCGATCGCGCGAAGCGCTCCAATCGCTCGCCCGCGATACCTCAACGAATACCGGTTTGCTGCTCAACCTCGCGGTCAACTACAGTTCGCGCGCGGAACTCCGCGATGCGATGCGCGCGCTCGCTCGCGAAGTCGCGGCCGGCACGCTGGCACCCGAGGAGATCGGGGAAGAGACGCTCGCCGCGCACCTGGCGACCGCCGATTTACCCGATCCCGATCTCGTCATTCGCCCGGGCGGCGAGCGGCGGCTCTCGAATTTTTTACTCTATCAAGCCGCCTATGCCGAACTCGTGATGAGCGATATTTTTTGGCCTGATTTTTCACGCTCGGATTTAACGGCGGCGATCGAAGAGTTCGGGAGGCGCGCTCGGCGCTGGGGCGCATGAGCGAGTCGCTCGCGTCGAATTCGGCGACCGCCGTGATGTCGGGGCGCCCGCGCGTCACCAAACGTCGCATCGCGGTCGGCCTCCTCATCGCAGCGATCGGACTTCCGTCGATCGTTTGGGCGCCGGCATTCGATCTGTTGGTGCTCGCGATCGGTCTCGCGTGTCTCTACGAACTCAACGCGCTCTGTGAAATCAAAGGACAAGAACTCGAGTATCCCATCGCGGTCCTCGGGGTCTTCGCGTATATCGTCCTCGCGAGTCTGAATCGGCTGCAGAAATGGGAGGGCGTCTTGCTCGCCGGCGTGACGATCGCCGCATTTTCCATCGGCATGTATGGAGATCAGCGTGGCTATTTCGCTCGCACCGCGTATACGTTGCTCGCAGTCCTCTATATCGGCAAGCTGCTCACGTACATCGTCTTCGTGCGCAACGTCCCCGGCGTCGGTGCATATTGGACCGTCTTTGCGTTACTGAGCATCGCGCTCACCGACATTTTCGGAATGTTGATCGGTAACCGATTCGGGCGCCATCAGTTGACGCGTATCTCCCCAAAGAAGACCGTCGAAGGCTCGCTTGGAGCGTTGCTTTGCGTCTCGGCTCTCGCAGCGATTGCGAGTACCTATGCGCCGTTAGGGCTCACGCTCTGGCAGGCCGTGGCACTCGCCGCGGCGACCAATATCGGCGCGCAGGCTGGCGACCTCGTAGAATCGGCGCTCAAACGCGATGTCGGCGTCAAAGATACGGGAACCGCGATCGTCGGGCACGGCGGCTTTCTCGACCGCTTCGATTCCTATCTTTTTGGCGGCACCGTCTTTTTCGCAGCGCTCCATATCCTCGGTTTGTTGAGCGTTCGCTGATATGGCGCGAAGAAGAGTTGCGATTCTCGGCTCGACCGGCTCGATCGGGACGCAAGCGCTCGACGTTATCGCTGCAAATCCGGAGCGCTTCGAAGTGGTCGCACTCGCGGCGGGCACGAATCTGGCGCTTCTGGAGCGGCAAGCGCGCGCGTTCGCTCCGGATGTGGTTGTCGATGCGCGCGCCGGCGCCGCGGGTCTCTTGCGTGCGGCGACCGCGAGCGGCGCCGATATCGTGCTCGCGGCGACGACGGGAGCGGTCTCGCTCGATGCCATCTTCGCCGCCGCGGAGCGTGGCATCGATCTCGCGGTCGCCAACAAAGAAGCGATCGTCGCCGCCGGCGAGCTCCTCGTCGAGGCGGTGGCGCGCGGCGGCGGGCGCTTGCTCCCGGTCGATTCCGAACATAGCGCGCTCTTTCAGTGCCTCGTCGGCGAGGATCGCTCGCAGGTCGCCGCGTTGTTGATCACCGCATCGGGGGGGCCGTTCCGTAGCGCCTCGGCCGAGACGATCGCGGCGGCGACGCTCGAAGAGGCGCTCAATCATCCAACGTGGCGGATGGGGACGAAGAATACGATCGATTCGGCGACCCTGATGAACAAGGGGCTCGAAGCGATCGAGGCCGCGCGGCTCTTCTCGATGCCGGCAGAGCGCGTGCTCGTCGTGGTTCATCCGCAATCCTTGCTCCATGGGGCGGTACTCTTTAGTGACGGGAGCGTGAAGGCCCAACTCTGCGCCCCCGATATGCGGGTTCCCATCGGCTATGCGCTCGCCTACCCCGACCGCCTCGGGAGAACGCCGCTCGCAATGCCGCTCGACCCCCTCGCCCTCCTGGGGGCAAAACCGAATGCCGCTCTGCTGCGTTATGATTACGAACGTGTCGACACGCAGCGCTTTCCGAGCCTCGCCCTCGCTTACGACGCCTTACGGCGCGGAGGCTGCGCTCCCGCCGTGCTCTCGGCAGCGAACGAGATCGCCGTCGAGGCCTTCGTTGCCGGCGCGATCGCGTTTGGGGATATTCCCACGATCGTCGGCGAGGCACTCGAAGGCGTTCCGGCCTACGATCTCACCCTTCCCGGCCTTCGCAGCGCCGATGGGGCGGCGCGCGCGTTCGTGCGCGACCGGCTCGCCGTGCGCCCCTCGCTCTCCACTGGAGTTTAGATGCATCTCTTGGCGTTAATTCCCATCGCGACGTTTGGGAAGATCCTGACGTTTCTCATCATGCTTTCGATTCTCGTGGTGCTCCACGAACTCGGGCATTTCGTTATCGCGCGTCGCAATGGGGTGCGCGTGAACGAGTTCGCGTTGGGAATGGGGCCGAAGATCTTCGGATACACGAGCCCGCGGAGCGGAACCCTCTACTCGTTCCGCGCGCTCCCCATCGGCGGTTATTGCGCGATGCTCGGCGAGGATGGAACCCGTACCCAGGCCGAGCAACAGCGTGAATTTCGCGGCTCGCAGGCCGGCAAAGATGGTGACTTTCAAGGAAAGCCGCCGCTCGCACGGCTCGCTATCGTCCTCGCGGGGCCGATCGTTAATTTTCTCCTCGCCTACGTCATTCTCTTCGTCGGAATCTTGGCGTTCGGCGTTGCCTCCTCGCAGCCGGGCACGAGCGTCGCGCAGGTGGAGGGTGGTTCGCCGGCAGAGCGCGCCGGGATCGTAGCGGGCGACCGAATCGCGAGCATCGACGGCGTTCCATTCTCAGAAGGGACGGCGCTGGTGAAAAAATTGCATGCATCGCTGGGGAAGACGCTGCGTATCGGTTTCGTGCACGACGGCACGACGATCGTCCGCACCGCCGTTCCGGCTCCCTGCCCCGGCAATGCGCGCGAAGGCTGCATCGGCATCATGCCGAGCGTCCCGTACGAACGCGTCGGGCTCAAAGCTGCCTTCGTCGATGCCGGTTATACCTATGGCCTCATCGCGGCACAGAGCGTCGGCAGCATCGAGAAACTCGTCACGCATTTTACGAAATATGCGGGGCAGGTCAGCGGGCCGATCGGAATCGGCCGGGCCGCGATTGCGATTCAAGATCTCGGTTGGGGGCCGTATTTTGCGCTCGCGGCGACGATCTCGTTTGCACTCGGGCTCTTTAACCTCTTGCCGATTCCCGCACTCGATGGTGGACGTGCTGCATTCATCATTGCGGAGTTGCTGCGCGGAAAACCCGTCGATCCCGAGCGCGAAGCGATGGTGCATTTCGCCGGATTCGCCGTCGTGCTCGCCCTCTTCGCCGTCATCGCCGTTCACGATATCGGGAACATTATCGCCGGGAAAGGGGCGCTCAACTAATGTTGCGACTCCGTCGGAAGAGCAACGCGATCGAGCTCTTCAATAAAACAGGGAAAGAGGACGTCAAACGCATTTGGATGGGCGGCGATCATCCCGTCGTCGTACAATCGATGACGACGACGGACACCGCCGATGCCGACGCCACGCTCGAACAGATCTACGGCCTGGCGATGGAGGGCTGCGAAGTCGTCCGCGTGACGGTGAAGGATCCGCCCGACGCCGCAGGTTTGCCGGCGATCGTCCACCGCTCGCCGGTTCCAATCGTCGCCGATATTCATTTCGATCATCGCATGGCGCTCGCCGCGATCGAAGCCGGAGTCGCGAAGCTGCGGCTCAACCCCGGCAATATTCGTGACCCAAAGAAGGTCGCCGAGGTGGTGCTCGCGGCGAAAGCGCGCGGCATTCCGATTCGCGTCGGCGTCAACATGGGCTCGCTCGCCCCGGATATCGAGGAGCGGCTCGGACATTGCGCCGAGGCGATGGTGGAGTCGGCGCTGCGGCACATCGAGATGCTCGAAGAGCATGGCCACGGCGATATCGCCGTCTCGCTCAAAGCGCACGACGTCATCACGACGGTGCACGCCTATCGCCTAATGGATGCACGGCTGCGCGACCGCAATACGCCCTATCCGCTTCACCTCGGGATCACCGAAGCGGGATTGCTGCGCGACGGAACGATTAAGTCCTCGATCGGCTTGGGGATCTTACTCTTCGAAGGGATCGGGGATACGATCCGCGTCTCGCTCGCCGCCGACCCGATCGAAGAGGTCCCGGTCTGCTGGGGCATTTTAAAATCCTTGGGATTGCGCGAGAAGGGCTTCGATATTACCGCCTGTCCGAGCTGCGGGCGTGCGGAGATCTCGGTCCTCGATCTCGGCCGCAGCGTGGAGGCGATTGCAAAACTCTATACCGCCCCGGTGAAAGTCGCGGTGATGGGCTGCGTCGTCAATGGCCCCGGCGAGTCGAAGATGGCCGACGTCGGTGTCGCCGGCGGCAAGGGCAAGGGCGCGATCTATCGTGCCGGTGCGCTCATCGGCACCTATCCCGAAGAGGAGCTCCTCGGAGCGTTGCGCGTAGAGATCGAACGCGTGATCCTCGAGAAATATCCGGCCTATCGGCACGAGGTAACGCTCGTCACATGACCTATACCATTCCGCGCGCTCGCACGGTCTTACTCACCTGTGCACTCGCCGGGTTCGCCGCTCTCTGGCTTGCGCTCGCGCAGCGTCCGGAGCTGCGCGTGAACGGGCGCGTGGTCAATCCTCGAGTCGCCCCGTTCGTAACGGCAGACGACCATCTCTTTCTCCCCGTGCGCGGTATCGCTCGGCGCGTCGGCGGAGAAGTCGAACTCGATTCGGCGAAGCGCGAGGTGATTCTGCTCCGCGGGCGCACCGTCGTGCGCTTTCGCATCGGCGATCGCTTTGCAAATCTCAACGGCCGCTCGATTGAATTGAGCCGCGCGCCCTTCGTGTTACACGGCCGAACGATGGTCGATGCGGCGATTATCTCGCGCGCGTTTGCAGTGCACGTCGCTTACGAAAAAGCGAAGAATCGGGTCGATATTCTCACGCCGGGGCTCGATTTTCAGGGCGCGGCTAAACCTCGCTAAGCCCCTCGGGTTCGTCGACGGGAACGATCTGTTCGGGGTTCGAGCGCCAGAATCCGTAGCTAAAGAAGAAGACCAAACCGATGACGAGCGCACCGGCGAACCACTCCCACGTCGTGCGCGAGAGCCCGAAGATCGCCAGGAAGAGCGATGATACGATACCGAGGATCGGAAAGAGCGGGACGAAGGGCACGCGGAAGCTCCGCGGCATATCGGGTTTCCGTTTTCGCAGGTAGAGCACGCCGGCACAGACGACCGTGAAGGCGATCAACGTCCCGATATTCACGAGATTTAAAAGCTGGTTCAACGGCACGACGAGCGTGAGGATGGCGACGGCAAAGCCGGTAAACATCGTCGTGTTCACCGGCGTTTTAAATTTTGGGTGAACCTTGGCGACGATCGGCGGGAGCATCTTGTCGCGCGCCATCACGTAGAAGATGCGCGACTGGCCGAGCAGAGAGCTCAACGCAACGCTGGTGGTACCGGCGAGGACGCCGATGACGATGATCGCACTGACGAAGGGAAGGTGGAGCGGTGCGAGGGCGACGACGAGCGGATCTTTGATCGGTACCGTCGACCAGGGCATCGCGCCGACGAGGACGATCGCCGTCGCGCAATAGATGATCGTGCCGATACCGAGCGCGCCCAGGACACCGAGCGGAACGTCGCGTTTGGGGTTCTTGCACTCTTCGGCGGTCGTAGTGGCGGTATCGAAACCGATGTAACTAAAGAACACGTACGCGGCGATCGCGACGATGCCGTAGGGTTGCACGGTCGAGTTATAGTCGGCCGAGCCGCCGAACGGCGTGAGCTTTCCCCACCCGAACGGATTGAAATTTTGGAGATTCGCGGGATGGAAGAGGAAGAGCCCGGCGACGATAAAGACCATCAGCGCCGAGATTTTTAAGACGACGAAGACGTTGTTGGTGGTCGCCGTTTCGCGGATGCCGACCGAAAGTAAGAGCGAGAGCGCGAGCACGAAGAGCGCGCCGACGATATCGACCTGCGAATGAGCGAGATCCCAGGTATTGAGCTGCCACCACTGTCCGTGGATCACGAGATTCGATTGTTGCGCCCAGGCGGGAAGCACGAGGCCGACAGACTTCAAGACGTCTTGAAAGGCCGCCGAAAATTGCTGCGCGACCGGTGCGGCGCTGATACCGTATTCGAAGATCAACGCGAAGCCGATGATCCAGGCGAAGAGTTTGCCCATCGTCGCGTAGGCATAGGTATACGCGCTACCGGCGATCGGCACCATCGCGCCGAGTTCGGCGTAGCAGAGCGCTGCGAAAAACGAGGTGATACCGGCGAGCAGGTAGCTGATGATGACTGCGGGGCCCGCGCCCTTGACGCCGGTGCCGATCGTGGTAAAGATACCACCGCCGATCATCGTGCCGAGGCCGATAGCAACGAGATCCTTCGCCGAGAGTGCGCGTTTGAGAATTTTTCGCTGTGCGAGCGCGCGCAGCCGCTCGACGTTCGTTGTAGCGAACAGCCGTTCAAAAAATGCCATCGGCCGCGCTCTTCGCAGGCTCGGTCGCGGCGTCCCCCTAGCCGAGCGTCAAGGGGTCGGCGGGGCGCTCTTGGGGTTCCAGAGATACTCCGGCTCGTGGAGCTCGGCGTTGATCCAGCGCGACCAGACAAAGAGCGCGTCGGAGAGGCGATTGAGGAAGTGGAGGCTCTCGATCGAGAGCCCCTCCTCCTCCGCGCGCAGGGTGACGAGCAGACGCTCCGCGCGCCGACAGACGGTACGCGCGAGATGTAAAAACGCCCCGGTCGGCGCGCCGCCGGGGTGGATAAAATTCGCGAGCGGTTCGAGGTCGCGCTGCGCTTCGTCGATCGCGCGTTCGAGTGCTCGCACGTCCTCAGCCGAGGTGAGCGGCATACCTTCCCACCGGTTGCCTGGTAAGGTGGCGAGATCGCTTCCGAGATTGAAGAGGGCATCCTGCACCCAATCGAGCCAGGCGTCGAGACGTTGCGCCCGCGCGTGCTTGGCGAGCAGTGGCCGCATCTCGGTGCGGGCGAGTCCGACCGCGCTCGAGAGCTCGTCGACGGTGCCGTAGGTCTCGATGCGGAGGCTGTTTTTCGCGATCCGTTGGCCCCCGACGAGCCCGGTACTACCGTCGTCGCCGGTGCGCGTGTAAATACGGGTGAGTTTCGGCATCGATGGCTCGGCTTCGCGCCCGCGCGCAGGCGGCCCCGCCAAATCGCGCGAACCCGGTGCGCTTATGTCCGAAGCTCCCGTCGCGCTCCCCAAATCGATTCCGCCGAAATCCGAGGACCTCTCGGCCTGGTATACGGCGGTCTGCCTCAAGGCGGAACTTATTTCGTACGCGCCGGTGCGCGGCTGCGTCGTATTACGTCCCTATGGGTACGGGCTCTGGGAGAATCTCCAGCGCGAACTCGATGCACGTTTCAAGGCGACGGGGCACGAGAATGCCTACTTCCCATTGCTGATTCCCGAGAGTCTGCTCACGAAAGAGGCCGAGCACGTCGAAGGTTTCGCACCGGAGGTTGCGTGGGTCACGCACGGAGGCGGGGAAAAACTCACCGAACGGCTCGCGATTCGTCCGACCTCCGAAGTAACGATCGGCACGATGTACGCGCAGTGGGTCGAGTCCTATCGCGATTTACCGATCCTCATCAATCAATGGGCGAACGTCGTACGTTGGGAGAAAGCGACGCGTCCGTTCCTGCGGACGATGGAGTTCCTCTGGCAAGAAGGGCACACCGCGCATGCGACGGCCGAAGAGGCGCGCGAAGAGACCCTCAAGATGCTTGGCGTCTACGAAGAATTCGCGCGAAACGTTGCGGCGTTACCGGTCCTCTCCGGGCCGAAGAGCGCGAGCGAACGCTTCCCGGGGGCGATTGAGACCTATAGCATCGAGGCCTTGATGCCCGATGGCAAAGCCCTGCAATCGGGGACCTCGCACGATCTCGGTCAAAATTTTTCACGTGCGTTCGATATTCAATTTACCGATGCCGACGGAGCGATCAAATTCGCGTATACGACATCGTGGGGCGTTTCGTGGCGAATGCTCGGGGCGACGATCATGGCGCACGGTGACGACCGCGGCTTGCGCATTCCGCCGAAACTCGCGCCGATCGAGGCGGTCTTCATTCCGATCGTTCGCGGTGAAGATCGGCGCGCGGTGGAACGCGCGCACGAATTAGCGGCGGCGCTCAAGCGAAGCGGTATGCGCGTTCGCGTCGACGATCGCGAGCAATCGCCGGGCTGGAAGTATGCGGAGTGGGAGATGCGCGGCGTACCCGTACGCATCGAAATCGGTCCGCGCGACGTCGATGCCGGCAGCGTCGTCGTCGTCCGTCGCGATCTCGAGAAGGGTGCTCCGGAGCGTTCCCGGAGCATCGCGATCGATGCTCTCGAATCGGAGTTGCGCCGCACCCTGGAACTGGTACAAGAGTCGCTCTATCGGCAAGCGAAGGGCGCGCTCGACGCGCATATCGTTCGGATCGAGGAGCGCGACGCTTTCTATGAAGCCGCGCGCGCGCGCGTCGGCATGATCGATATCGCCTGGTGCGACCGAGCGGAGTGCGAGGCGCAGATCAAGGCAGAATGCTCCGCTACGACGCGCGTTCTGCGCCCGCTGGAGGGTGGCGAGACGGCCTGCGTCGCCTGCGGAGAGCCAGCCAAGGTACGAGCGTACGTTGCCGCGTCATACTAACGCGTCGCTTGCGGCACTCTGTGCCGCGATCTCCCTCGCGATACCGACCTCGGCTACCGCTGCGACGCCTGCGCCTCCTTCGATCGCGCGGGTCGATGCCGTCGCTCGCGCTCGCGGCAACCGGCGCGCGCTGGCGGTAGCAATTGGGGAGCGACTCTTCACCCACGTACTGCCGGTGCAGTTGTTGGAGATACGCGCTTCGGGGCTTGGGAACCGTGCCTATGTCGGGTTGCGATTTTCTGGAGAAAAATTCCACGGCTCGGTCAGCAAGGCCGAGCTCGATCGAGAGCTCGCCGATGCGGTCGAAACGGCGTTCGCCGTTTCGCAACAGATTCGCGAGGTCGATTGTTGGATCGTCGTGCCGATACCGGTCGCGCCGGGAACGGTCGTCTCGGGCGATAAGGCGATGCCGACCGAACGCGACGTCTTGACGGTGAGCGTGCGACGAGGCGAGAGCTCCGCGCATCTCGCGCAGCGCCTGAAGAGTGGCGACGGCATCGTCGTCGACCCCAATTGGATCGCACACGCGCTGGCGAGGAGCGGTGCGCATGCGTAGAAAAACGGTCCTGGAGAACGGCGTCCGCGTGATTACCGAGGCGATCTCCTCGGTGCGTTCGGCGAGTATTGGGCTCTGGGTCGATGTCGGTTCGAGCGCCGAGGCGCCCCATCTGCGGGGGGTTTCGCACATGGTCGAGCACATGCTTTTTAAGGGCACGCGGCGCCGCAGTGCGCGCGAGATTGCCGAGGCGCTCGATTCCGTCGGGGGCGATCTCAACGCGTTCACCGATAAAGAGACGACCTGCTATTACGCAAAGGTTATCGACCGCCACGTTCCGCTGGCGATCGACGTGCTTTGCGACATGCTGACCGATTCACTCTTCGATCCTGAGGAGTTACGCAAAGAGCGTAACGTCGTTCTCGAAGAGATCAAGATGTATGAAGACGCCCCCGATGAGCTCGTGCATGAAGTCTTCTCTCAACAACTCTGGGAAGGCTCGGATCTCGGCGCCCCCACGATCGGCTATCCCGAGACCGTTGGAGCGCTCGAATCGAACGACCTGCACGCGCATCTCGCCGCTCACTACGCTCCCAATGCCGTCGTGCTCTGCGCCGCCGGCAACGTCGATCACGATGAGATCGTCGCGCTCGCGAAGCGTGCGCTCGGCGCGCAGACCGGAAATGCGGCGTTGCCGGTCGCAACGGCTCCAACCGTTCGTACCGCGCTCGCTCGTCGCAGTAAAGAGATCGAGCAAGTCCATCTCGTGCTCGGTGGCCCCTGCGTGAGTGCACGGGACGATCGTCGTTTCGCGCTCTCGGTCGCACAGACGATTCTCGGCGGCGGTATGTCGAGCCGACTCTTTCAGGAAGTACGCGAAAAGCGCGGCCTCGTCTACACGATTACCGCGTTCGGTAGTACCTATCGCGAGGCTGGAAGTCTCGCCGTTTATGCCGGCACCTCGCTCAAAAACGCGCAACCGTGCATCGATACGATTCTCGGTGAGGTCGATCGGCTCGCGAGCGTTCCCGTCGAAGAAGTAGAACTGCGCCAAGCGAAGGAGCACCTCAAGGGCAGTATGATGTTGGGCCTCGAGAGTACCTCCAGCCGCATGATGCGCCTCGGGCGTCAAGAATTGATTCATGGCCGCGAGATTCCGCAAGAGGAGATCGAGGCGCGAATCGATGCGGTGAGTACCGAAGGAGTGCTTGAGATCGCGAGCCTCGCGTTTACTCCGAAGCGACGGGCCCTCGCGTTAGTCGGCCCGACCACGGCGGCCGAGATCGGTTGGGGAACGCGTGGTGCATAGTTTTCCGCTGCTCCCGCACCTGTTCTCGGGAAAGCTCTGGGGCGCGATGGTTATTACGTTCATCGTGCAGGGCGTTACGATCGGTGCCTACGCCGCTCGTCTCGCCGGCGTGCAGACCAAACGGATCGCGACCTCGATCTCGCTCTTCAACCTTTTCGTAACCACCGGTCGTTTGGCGAATCTTTTTTCGGCGTTTTTTATCGGGCCGCTCTCCGATACCGCCGGGCACGCAGTCGTGCACTTTCATAACGACCCCACGACACGCGCCCTATGGCAGCATACCTTCGAGTTGCAACTGCGGCTGATCGTGCTCGCCGGAACCTTTGGGATGATCGTATTCTCGCTCTTCTTGCCGATGTTTGCCTATCTCTTTCGTCGCGGCGTCGCTTCCTTCGAGGCGCGCGGATCGGTGCCCCATGCCGTCGCTCGTTTGTTGCACCCGCGCATTTTCTTCGAAGTGCTGCGCGCGGAGCATCTGCCGACACTCGCCCAATTACGAGCGTTCAAATGGCGACAGTTACCGCGCCGCATGTTGATTTTTAACATCCTCGTGATGGCCGTCTATGCAATCGGGGTTCAAGGCGCGTTCCTTGCATCGGTCCTCGACCCCGCGGTCTCGCGCACGGCGATCAGCCTCTCGGGTGTCGTCAACGGCATCGGCACGATTGCCTTCACGCTCTTCGTCGACCCCACGTCGTCGATGATCACCGACCAAGCGATTCATGGCAAACGGAGCATCGGCGAGGTCCGCTCCATGGTCTTCTACTTGTCCCTTACCGCGATTCTCGGTACGATACTCTCGCAATTGCTCTTCGTGCCTGCAGCGCTTCTGATCGAGGAGGTAGCCCGCCTTGCCGTCCACGTTCACTTCTAGCCTTCGCTTGCTCGCACTCGTGGGAGCCGTGCTCGCCTTGAGCGGTTGCGCCCACTCCGTCGTCTCCTGGGTCGCGCAGACGCGCGTTCACCAGGGGCGTATCGCGCTCGCGCGCGGCGACGTGCGTGGTGCCGAACTCTCCTATCGCCTCGCGCTCAAGATCGATCCTCACGATGCGACGGTACGCGCCGGCTACGTCGCCGCCGCCGCCGACCTCGCGCACAAGCAGTATACGCTCGGCGACCTCCAAGGTGCCCTGGGAACGATCCGTCAGGCCGAGCGCATCGAACCGAAGAACCTGCGCTTGCAAGCGTTGCGCGCCGAGATCGAGAGCGCGCGCCTCAAGGAGAGCATCGTCAGCTCGAATTATCCAACCTATCGGAGTGCCGCTCGGCGCATTTTGGAGGCGTACACGCAGCTCGATATTGCGAATAGAGCGATACTGCGCAACCTGCACCGTTTTTCGTATACCTACGACACCGCCGACCTCACCTCGGCGATCAAAGCTTCCTACGAGCTGGAACTCGACGTTGCGCGCAACACGAATCGATTAATCGCCTATCGCCAGTTGGTGAGCTCCGGCGTACCGAACGCCGCGGGCTCGAGTTCCTCGAACCTCGGAGGCGCCTCGCTCCTACCCCTTCCCTGAGTGGAGAAGACAGAGGCCGTGCGCGGTGAGAAAGGCTCGCCCGTTGCCGGCGCGCTCGGCGCGGCGGAACGCGCGCCAGCGGCGGTGCGCACCTGGGAGAATCGCTGCGAGCGAGGTGTGGTAGACCGGCCAGCTCACGCCCGGAAAGCGAACCAGTGGGAAACGCGACATCCAGGCGCAGAGCTCGAGATTTTTGCGAAAACGCGCATCTTCAATCGATATAAAATAGTGCGAGCCCTTCGCGATCGCGCTCTCTTCGTCGAATGGCGTCCAGATGTAGGGGTCTTCCTCCCACCCGAAGCGATCCATGTAGTAGAAAATATCGGGGCCGTAGTGCGCGATGACCGGTAAGGCGTTGCGTGGTAAGGCACGGTCGAGCGCGACGGCGTTCCGGTAGGCAACCTTGCTGTAGCGATAATACGGCGCGATGGCCATCAGTCCGCCGATCAGCACCGCCGCCCCAAGAATCGTTCCACCGAGCGCGAGCGCGAGGGTTGCGCGGCGACCCGGGCCGAGGCGATCGCGCAGCCAGATCGCGGCAGCGCCGATCGCGAGCGCGCAGGGCGGGAGCAGCAAAAAAAGATAGTAATCGACGCGTTCCACCGCGATGACGGCATACGTGTAGAACGCCGCGCCGAGAAACCAGAGTGGGAGCAGCAGGCGCGAGCGTGCCTTCACGCGCGGAAGCACGAGGAGCGAAGCGAGCACGACGATGCTGCCGATGGTTCCGAGCATCGTGAGGCGGAAAAGGTTGAGCCCGTAGGCTGCGTGTTTGAGTTGCCAGGCAAAACCATGGAGCGAGCTCAGCGAGGCGAGAAGATGCGGGAGCACGTGTTTCGAGAGGATCGCGCTCGCCCATCGCCACTGGGCGTGCCCGCGCACCGCGTGGTCGTACATTTCGAGGATCGCGAGCGGGACGAAGGCGAGGACGATGAGGGCGGTCGGGCGGATGGGATGCTTGGCGCGCAGGCGTTCGATCAGGGGGCCGAGCGCGCCGAGGAGCCCCGCGAGGGCGACCGGTTTCGCGAGGAGCGCGAGCGTACAGAGCCCCGCCGCGCGCGCGAGTCGTCGCGGTTCGACCGCGAGATCCTCGAGCAGCAAGCGCGAGGTCGCGTAGAGCGCCGCAGTGAGAAAGAAGACCATCGTCGCGTCGGGGGTAAAGGTGCGCCCGTAGTAGATACTCCCCGGGAAGATTGCATAGGCGAGCGCGGCGACGAGCCCGGCGAGCGCGTCGTCGAAGAGCCATCGGCCGAAAAGGCCGAGTACGGCAATCGTGGCAACGCTAAAGCCGAGCGTCAGCAGGCGCCCAAAGATCGGGTGGATGCCGAAAAAATGGTAGAGCGAGGCGGCGAGATAGGGAACGATCTGTAATTCCAGCTCGACGTAATGAGGGGGCGGCCCGTCGTAGTTGGTCTGCGGATAGAGAATGTTCCCGTTGAGGCGATAGAAATTGCGCGCGATGTTGGCGGTGTCGCCTTGGCGCCAGTTCGGATGATCGAGGATTGGGTTATGAATACCGTGCAATCGAAGCGCCGCGCCGAAAACGCAGATCGCCAGGAGCAGAAAGCGAAACGATTTCACCGCGTGTGCCGGAACGTCCAGTATTTATTGACGAAAAAGTTCACGAAGATACCGGCGACCGTGCCGACGAGCCAGGTGCGATGTCCGTAATGGTTGCCGAAGAACGGCTTGGTCAGGGGTGCGGCACCGAGGCCGACGAGGAGCGCGAGCGCCGAGACGCTGAGAAACTGCACGCCTTCGCGTAGCGCGTTCGCTTCGGAGCGGAACGTCCAGCGTCGATTGAGGAAGTAATTCCAGACGCCTCCGGCCATAAACGCAATCGAATAGATGATCGCGTACGGCAGCGCCTGGTCGTGGTTGGGGACGAGCCGTTGCAAGATGGTGAAGAGGATGAAATTGAGGATCGTCCCGGAGAGGCCGACGATCGCGAATTTCGTGAATTGGCGGACGCCGCGACGCTTGGCGACGTTCTGAACGATGCTATGCAACCCAATACCAATCGGCAAAGAGAACGGTGAAAAGCCCTAAGAGCGGGAGCGAGAACGCGAGGATCAGGTTGTTGACCCAGGGGCGATCCCCCCAACGCGCGAGGATGGCGAAGAGCGGGAAGAGCACGAGCGCGAAGCGCGGCATGCTCATGAGGCTCGACGTGCACATCGGTACCAGAACCGAGAGGGCCAAATAGGCGATATAGGATGGGCGCAGGCGCTTCCATCCGAAAATCAGCACGGCGAGCATGAGTGCGGTGAAACTCAGTTCGAGTGCCTGATTCGCAACCGCCGCACCGGAGTGTGCGTGAGCGATGGCGAGAATGGAGTTCGTAACGCTGACCCAGGGAGGGGCGAGATGTCGATTCCAGTGCGCCTGGACGTGCGAGAAGAAGAGCGGATCGCCGGTGACGACCCAGAGGTAGGCCATGTAGAGCGCGAGGCCGCAGCCGATCAATGCCGCCGGCAGCAGCGAGCGAATGTTCTCCACGAGGCGCGTACGATAGACCGAATACCACTCCAGCGCGAAGGGCACGAGCAGCAAGATCCCTTCGACGCGCGTCATGGCGGCGAAGAAGCCGATCGTGCCGGCCATAAGCCAGCGGCGGCGGCGGAGGTAGAAGAACGTCGCGACGGTGAGCATGAAGAAGAGCGATTCGGTATAGACCGCCGAGAAAAAGACCGCCGATGGGAAGATCGAGACGTAAAAAATTGCGCGCCGAGCGACGGTGCGATCGAATTCGCGTTCGAGGAGTTTGTAGAGAAATAAGAGGCCGAAGAAAAAGCAGGCGTTCGAGATAAGGAGCCCTGCGACCAGGTGATTGCCGACGAGCACGCCGAGCGCGCGAATCATCATGGGATAGAGCGGGAAAAACGCCATCTCGGTGCCTTGGTAGCCGTGCGTCGCAATGTTGAGATAATGGACGGCGTCCCAGCGTCCCCACACCGCAAGGAGCAATTGTGAGGATTCACTGACGTGCTGACCCGGGCGCTGCCCGATGATCACCGCGGCGAGCTCGGCGATGACGATAATCGCGGCTCGTGTGGCGACGAAGTCGAGCAGCACTTCGCGCACGGTCTGGTTGAATCGCGCCGCAATGAGGACTTTGAGGATCGCGAAGAGGATCGCAGCGAGGACGAGTAGCCGCGAACCGGTCGCAACGTTCGGCGGCACGATATAGGTTGCCCAGAGGAGGAGCATCGGCGCCCACGTTATGGCATCGTGCCGGAGCGACTTGGCGAACGTGATGCCGGCGCGCGCGCTGAAGTAGCGCGCGTATTCAAGCCAGAGCGCGATCGCGGCAACAACGCCGAGCACCGGCAGTGCGATGAAGGCGATCTCGCCGAGTCCCAATCCCAGCGCTGGAGCCGCCCAACTCTCCCAGAGGAAGTAGCCGAGGGTCAGACCCGCGAGCGTCACGATCAGGAGGGCAGGGAGACCTCCTTCGAGCGCGCGATAGGCGGGGTGGGTGCTCGGCGATGCGGCGTTGGGCTGACGTACGGACACGCCGGGGGAAGTTAAAGGATTCACTCCGCTTCCCTTGTAGCCTGAGGCGGATGAACGATCTAACCATGCAAGCGCGTATGAAGCCCTCGCTTGATTTCGTTACCGTAACCGAGCGCGCAGCGCTCGCAGCTTCGCACTGGATGGGGCGAGGCGAGCGCGATATCGCCGACGGCGCCGCCGTCGAGGCGATGCGCGCGGCATTGGGCGAGATGGAGATCTCCGGCCGTATCGTGATCGGTGAAGGTGAGCGCGATGAAGCGCCGATGCTCTTTATCGGTGAAGAGGTCGGCTGCGGCGGGCCGGCGGTCGATATTGCGGTCGATCCGGTTGAGGGCACGAATTTGGTGGCGAACGGGTTGCCGAATTCGATCGCAGTTATGGCGATCGCACCGCGCGGCGGGCTCTTGCACGCCCCGGATTCATACATGGCGAAACTCGCGGTCGGCCCCAAAGCGGCGGCGCACGTGCATATCGACGCCTCGGTGAAGGAGAACCTTGCCGCAGTCGCACGTTCGCTCGAAAAGCCGATCGGCGATATCTGCGTGGTTATTCTCGATCGGCCGCGCCACGGCGACTTGATCGAACAAGTGCGATCGGCGGGAGCACGTATCAAGCTCATCTCGGATGGCGATGTCGACGCCTGCATTGCAACCGCGATCGAGACGACCGGAGTCCACGTAGCGATGGGAACGGGTGGAGCTCCTGAGGGCGTGCTCGCCGCGGCGGCGATCAAATGCCTCGGCGGCAATTTTATGGGGCGATTGAAGCCGCGTAACCCGCAGGAAGCGGCGCGCGCGCAAGCGATGGGCTTCGGCGACCTCGACCGCGTTCTCGAAATCGACGACCTCGTGAAGGGCGACGACGTATTATTTTGCGCGACGGGGATCACCGACGGCGACCTCGTCCACGGCGTTCGTTTCTACGAAAACCGCGCCCGAACGCGATCGATTCTCGTTCAGGCGGGCGGCACGGTGCGATTCGTTTCGACGACGCACCATCTCGGCAACAGGAGATGAGCGGCCGAAGCCATTACGATCTCGTCGTTATCGGCGCGGGCAGCGGCGGGTACGCCGCGGCGCGCACCGCGCGCGATCTCGGTGCGAGTGTCGGCATCGTCGATCGCGGCCCGCTCGGCGGCCTCTGCATTCTTCGGGGCTGTATGCCGAGTAAAGCGTTGCTCGCCAGCAGCGATCGCGTTCAAGCGATCCGTACCGCGGTCGCGCTTGGGATTACCACCGGAGAGCCGCGCGTCGATATGCCGTACATCGCCGCGCGAAAGCGCGCGCTTGTTGGAGAGTTCGCCGCCGATCGAATCGACGGCATCGAGCGTTTTCCGCTCCATCGCGGCCAGGCGCATTTCCTCAGCGAGCGCGAGCTCGCGGTCGGTGACGAAATCCTCGAGGCCGATTCGTTCGTTATCGCTACGGGAAGCAACGTCGCACCGCATCCGCTTCCCGGGCTCGTCGAGACCGGTTTTCTCGATAGCGACGCCTTACTCGATCTCGAACGTATTCCCGAATCGGCGATCGTCCTCGGCGGCGGATACGTCGGCTGCGAACTCGGACAATTTCTCTCGCGGATGGGGGCGCACACGCAGATCGTCATTCGCGGAGAGCACCTGCTCTCGGGTGCGGATACGGATATCGGCGAAACGCTCACCGAAGCGTTTCGTAACGAAGGAATCGCCGTACACGTGCGTTCGCGGATGCAATCGGTCCGCAAGGAACGCGGCCGGAAAATCGTCCGCCTGGAACGCGACGGCATTGGGCTCGACGTCGATGCCGAGGAGATTTTTTATTGTTTAGGTCGCGTGCCGAATATCGCCGGGCTCGGGCTCGATCGCGCCGGGGTTTCGGCACATTCCGTGACCGGGATCGAGATCGACGCAAGTATGCGCACCACCAACCCTCGCATCTTCGCCGTCGGAGATGTTACCGGAGAGTTTCTCTTAGTGCACATCGCCATCTATCAAGGCGAGATCGCGGCGCGAAACGCCCTTTCGGGTGGCGACGAACGCGCCGATTATCGTTTGCAGCGCTCGCATACGATTTTCACCGAGCCGCAGATCGCCGTCGCCGGGGCATCGGAGAAAGAGTTGCAACGCGCGGGGAGGCCGTACGTCTCGGGGTCGTACGCGTTCGCCGAGCACGGGAAGGCGATGTGCCTCGGAAAGACCGATGGCTTTGTGAAGATGCTTGCCGATCCAAGCGACGGTCGCATTTTGGGCGCGGCCTGCATCGGCCCGGAGGCATCGGAATTGATTCATGAAATCATCGTCGCGATGCATTTCAATGCGACCGCCGAGCAGTTTGCGAAGATTCCGCATTTGCATCCGACGCTCGCCGAGATTTGGACCTATCCCGCCGAAGAATGCGCCGAAAAAGTCGGCGCGAGCGCGGTCGGTGCACGCCGATAGGGAAGTGGGGCCCGTGCGCGTAGCCCTCGTTCAGAGCAAGCCACGCAAGGGTGCCTACGCCGAGAATCTCGCCGCGTTACGTGCGGTGTTCGCGCAGTTGGCCTCGCTCGAACCATCGCCGCAAATCGTCGTATTGCCGGAGGCCGCGCTGACGGGATATTTTCTCGAGGGAGCGGTCTACGAATCGGCTCGCAGTGCGGAGCGCTTCGGTCACGAGCTCTCCTCGCTCTGGCGCGATGTCGCCGGGCAGCGTAGCGTCGAGATCGTTGCCGGTTTTTATGAGGTCGATAACGGATCGTACTATAATAGCGCGATTTGGCTCGCGCTCGACGAACGTGAAACGCGAATCCTCCACGTCCACCGCAAACTCTTTCTCCCCACCTACGGCGTCTTCGACGAAGAGCGCTTTCTTTCGCGCGGCAATCGCGTGCGCGTCTTCGAATCGCCATTGCTCGGGAGGACGGCACTCCTCATCTGCGAAGATGCGTGGCACTCGATCGTGCCGACGATCGCCGCCCTGAAGGGTGCGCGCACGATCGTCGTTCCGAGTGCGGCTCCGGGGCGCGGCATCGACGGCGAGGGTGAGTTGCTCTCAATATCGCGCTGGCGCGAACTCTTGCGCGGTATCGCGATGGAGCACGGGTGCTTCGTCCTCTATGCCGGGCTCGCAGGCTTTGAGGGCGGGAAGGGGATGACGGGCTCCTCGCGCGCGATCGCGCCCGACGGCGAGATGCTCGTGGAAGCCGATGCGAGCGAGGCCTGCATCGTACGGGCCGAGCTCTTCCTCGACGAGGTCGAGATCGCGCGGGCGAATCTGCCGCTGCTCGGCGACCTGCGCGCCGTGCTTCCCGATTTGCTCGCCGACGACGAGTTGCCGTGGTTGCGGGGGCGTAGCGATGCTTCCGGTTCTTGATCCGCCGAAGCGCGATCCCTATGCCGCGCCGAAGATCGATCCCGCAGTCGCCGCAGGCTGGCTCGTCGCCTTTCTGCGCGACGAGTGCCTCGGCCGGCGCGGAATCGAGAACGCCGTCGTCGGGCTCTCCGGTGGCGTTGATTCGGCGGTCACCGCCTATCTTTGCGTGCACGCGCTCGGACAACGGAACGTCCATCTCGTACGCATGCCCTATCGAACCTCGAGCGCCGCGAGCCTCGACGACGCAGAACTCGTGATCGATGCGCTCGGAGCGGTCGGCCATACCGTCGATATCAGCGCGGCGGTCGACGGATATCTGCAATACGAACCCGATGC
>JABEUX010000095.1 GCA_013044185.1 Vulcanimicrobiota bacterium
CTTCGTCCGCAGGCGCCGATCGTCGGCACCGGCATGGAGTATCGTGCGGCGAAGGACTCCGGTAGTCTCGTCGTCGCCGACGAAGCCGGTACGGTGATCGCCGTCGATGCAACGCAGATCGTTCTCGAGACTGCCGACGGTGAGAAAGTCTACGAACTGCTGAAGTTCGTGCGCAGCAACGCCGGCACGTGCATCAACCAGCGTCCGATCGTGACGATGGGCGAGAAAGTCGTTGCCGGGCAGGTGCTCGCCGACGGCCCAACCTCCGACGAAGGCGAGCTCGCCTTGGGGCAAAACGTCCTGGTGGCGTTCATGCCGTGGGAAGGTTACAACTACGAAGACGCCATCCTGATCAGCGAGCGCATGGTCAAGGAAGATCGCTTCACCTCGATTCACATCGAAGAGTACGAATGCGAAGCGCGCGACACGAAACTCGGGCCTGAAGAGATCACGCGCGATATTCCCAACGTCGGCGAGGACGCGCTCAAAGATCTCGACGAGCGCGGCATCATTCGCATCGGCGCAGAGGTTCGCCCCGAGGATATTCTCGTTGGTAAGGTGACGCCGAAGGGCGAGACCGAACTCACCGCCGAGGAACGCCTGCTCCGTGCCATTTTCGGTGAGAAATCGCGCGAAGTTCGCGATACGAGCCTGAAAGTTCCGCATGGCGAAAAGGGCAAGATCATCGACGTCAAGGTGTTCTCGCGCGAGAACGGCGACGAGCTATCGCCGGGCGTCAATCATCTCGTGCGCGTCTACGTCGCACAGAAGCGCAAGATTCTGCAGGGTGACAAGATGGCGGGGCGCCACGGAAACAAGGGCGTGATCGCCAAAGTGCTGCCCGAGGAAGATATGCCGTACCTCGAGGATGGTACGCCGGTCGATATCGTGCTCAATCCGCTGGGCGTTCCCTCGCGCATGAACATCGGACAGATTCTCGAGACGCATCTCGGATGGGCCGCGCGCATGCTCGGCTTCCAGATTGCCACCCCGGTCTTCGACGGTGCGACCGCCGAGGATATCGAGGATTGGCTGCAGGATGCGGGGCTGCCGGCAGATGGTAAGGCGTGGCTGCGCGATGGGCGCAGCGGCGATCGTTTCGATCGTCCGATCACCGTCGGCATGATCTACATGCTCAAACTCGCGCATCTCGTCGACGACAAGATCCACGCGCGTTCGACGGGCCCATATTCGATGATCACGCAACAGCCGTTGGGCGGTAAGGCGCAGTTCGGCGGACAGCGCTTCGGCGAGATGGAGGTCTGGGCGCTCGAAGCGTACGGTGCCGCCTACACGCTGCAAGAGTTGCTGACGGTAAAATCCGACGATGTCGTCGGTCGCGTCAAAACCTACGAAGCGATCGTCAAGGGTGAGAACGTGATGGAACCGGGCGTTCCCGAATCGTTCAAGGTTCTCATCAAGGAACTGCAATCGCTCGCGCTCGACGTCAAGGTGTTGACGGAGTCGCGCGAAGAGATCGACACTCGCGAACTCCGTCTCGGTAACGACGATCTCGGGCTCAACGAAGAGGTCGCCTACGGCGTCCTGATGGGAGCCGAGGATCCGTTGCTCTCGCAAACGCAGGTCGCAGCGGCGGAAGCCGTTGCAGCAGCGGCGGCGGATGGCGTTCTTCCCGAGATCGAAGCCGAGGAAGAGGCCGAGGAGGAAGAAGAGGAGATCGACGACAGCAAACCGTTCGTCGCGGGTCCGATTCCGGCAGCTCCTGCGGTCGCTCGTACCGCTGAGATCGAAGGCGACGACATCTTCACCGCAGATGTCGAGATTGCCATCGACGACGACCTCGAAGGGCCGCAGGGCTACGAACTCGAGGAAGAAGAGGACGAGATCGTCGATGACGATGCACCGGCCTTCGCCGTCGACGACGACGAGGTCGTCTATCCCGATGCCGGCACCGTCGAGGAAGAGTTCTAAGAACTCTTCCTCACGGCCCCGATTCTCTCAGCGTCGATTGCGTTAGAAGACGCGGTAGGCGCTGAGACGATCCTGTCGGTCGAGCCGAACGACGATGCGCGTCTCCCCTTTCGTGAAGTTCGCTCGATAGGCGAACTCATTTTTCGTTGCGTTGTAGGCGAGCAGTTTGAGCCCTTGGTACTTTCCGAGGGCGTTCAATTTGTCGGAGAGCAATCCGACCTCGGCTCGCGAGATCTTCCCGACTCCACTGAGACCGTGAGCGACGCTCCCCGGATTGTCGCTGAGGATCGCGCGCGTCATGCTCTCGGTGAGTCGCTGTGCCTGTGCCTGCGGGGCGGCCGCGCAGCCCGCGAACGCGGCGGCTGCCAGGAGCAAGGCGGCGGCGCGGGGGTTCAGAGCGTCCCCCAGCCGAGGCCGTCGCTCGCGACGACCTGTGGGTTTCCGCGCGAGCCGCTCGTTGCGACAACGTGGGTGAAGCTCGGCCCGACGTGGAGCGCGGCGAGTTGGCGCTGCTGCTGCGCGACGACGCTCTTTTCGAAGGCGAGCTCTTTTTGGAGTTCGGAGTTCGCGATGGCCTCTTGGTGTGCGCTGAGCTCGGCGGCGTGATAGGCAGCCCAGGCGTTGTTCCTCTGCTGAGCGGCCGCTGCTTGCTGTGCGGCAGCCGCCGCTTGACGCTGGTGGACGACGCGATTGTGCTGGATGATCAGGTAGGTGGCGGCCCCGACGCCGAGGAGAATGTTTCGGGTACTCGCCGCGCCGTTGGCCAGCGCGGTTCGAGGGAGAAGCCCGGCTCCTAGGCCGAGAATCGCCAGGAGGGCGAGGGCTACGGTGAGGTGTTTCTTCATACCGCGGTTTTACCCAGGGGAACGGATACGAAAACACCGGCTCACGGGGCGTTGCGTGGGGGCGTCCTGCGGAGTATAATGTCGGTTCGTGCCCCCGTATGAGGTCGCTCCTCATCGGGAGTCGTCCGGAAGCACCGGTGGACCCCCTCGCGCGACCGCGCGAGCTCGTGAGTGTCCTGCGGAAGCAACCGAGATCGGCACGGCGACCAGCGGGAGCTCTCGTGAATAACAACCTGATCGACGTGAACAACTTCGATGCGATGCGCATCGGTTTAGCATCGCCCGAGCACATTCGTGCTTGGTCCTTCGGCGAAGTGAAGAAGCCCGAAACGATTAACTATCGTACGCTCAAACCCGAGCGCGACGGCCTCTTCTGCGAAAAGATTTTCGGCCCGACCAAAGACTGGGAATGCCACTGCGGCAAGTACAAGCGCATCCGCTTCAAGGGGATGATCTGCGATCGCTGCGGCGTTGAAATCACGCGCGCGAAAGTGCGCCGCGAACGCATGGGGCATATCGAACTCGCGACCCCCGTCTGCCATATTTGGTATCTCAAGGGCGTGCCCAGCCGTATCGGCATTCTGCTCGATATGTCGCCGCGTCAACTCGAAAAGGTCATCTATTTTGCCGCGTGGGTCGTGATCGATCCCGGCAATACGCCGTTGCAGAAGCGCGAGGTGCTCTCGGAGCAGAAGTATCGCGAGCTCTCCGACAAGCATAAAGACGAGCGCGGCCGCGTGCAGTTCAAAGCGGGCATGGGCGCCGAAGCGATTCGCGAATTGCTCAAAGACCTTAACCTGCAGAAGGTCCGCGACGAACTGCGCTCCGAGCTCGACGGCGGCCCGAACGGCTCGCGCCACACGCGTGCCGGCAAGGACACCGTCAGCCAGAAGCATCTCAAAACGATCAAGCGTCTCGAGATCGTCGAAGCGCTCATCACCTCGGGCAACAAGCCGGAGTGGATGGTGCTCGAAGCGGTTCCGGTCATCGCGCCCGAACTGCGCCCGATGGTGCAGCTCGACGGCGGCCGATTCGCCACCTCCGATCTCAACGATCTCTATCGCCGCGTCATCAATCGCAACAATCGTCTCAAGCGATTGCTCGATCTCAACGCGCCCGAGATCATCATCAAAAACGAGAAGCGCATGCTGCAAGAAGCGGTCGATGCGCTGATCGATAACGGCCGCCGCGGTCGCCCGGTCACCGGCCCCAACAATCGTCCGCTGAAATCGCTCTCCGATATTCTCAAGGGCAAGCAGGGGCGCTTCCGCCAGAACTTGCTCGGTAAGCGCGTCGATTACTCCGGTCGTTCGGTTATCGTCGTCGGCCCGACGCTGAAACTCCACCAGTGCGGTCTCCCCAAAGAGATGGCCCTCGAACTCTTCAAGCCCTTCGTGATGAAGAAGCTCGTCGATCGCCAGTTAGCGCACAACATCAAGAGCGCCAAACGCATGGTCGAGCGCGTGAAGCCCGAGGTCTGGGACGTTCTCGAAGAGATCATCAAAGAGCATCCGGTGCTGCTCAACCGCGCCCCGACGCTCCATCGCCTCGGCATTCAAGCCTTCGAACCGGTTCTGGTCGAGGGCAAGGCGATCCATCTCCACCCGCTGGTCTGTACGCCGTACAACGCCGATTTTGACGGCGACCAGATGGCGGTTCATTTACCGCTCTCGGCGGGCGCGCAGGCCGAGGCGCGCATCCTGATGCTCTCCTCGAACAATACCTTGCTGCCGGCGTACGGCAACGCCGTTTCGATTCCGACGCAAGATATGGTGTTGGGTCTCTATTACATCACCTTCCAACGCGATGAATATAAGGGCCCGGCGCGCGGCAAGATCACCGAGAATTTCGATATCACCGAACGGCCGGCGAAAAAGCACGCTCCCAGTGCCGACGCACCGGGTTCGTTGCCGACCTTCTCGAGCTTCAACGAAGTGATGCTCGCATACGAAAGCCACGCCGTGAAACTCCAAGAGTGGATCTACGTGCGCTTCAACGACGAACTCATCAAGACGACCGCCGGGCGCGTCATCTTCAACAGCTCCTTCCCGAAGCATTGGGATCATGCGTTCGTCAACCAAATCATCGATAAGAGCGCGCTGAAGAAGCTCATTACGCTCTGCTATCGGAACTATGGCAACGCAGAGACCGCGATGTTCCTCGATTCCGTCAAGGAACTTGGTTTCCGGTACGCGACGCGCTCGGGGACCTCGGTCTCGGTCAGCGATATCGTCGTTCCCCAAGCCAAGCACGCGATCATCGAAAAGGCGCAGGCCGAAGTCGACGAGTTGCATCGCTTCTACGAGCAAGGCTTCATCCGTCAGTCCGAACAGTACAATAAGACGATCGAAATTTGGTCGAAGGCATCGGAAGAGGTCACGCAGGCGATGCAAAAAGCGCAAGAGCCGCTCAACCCGGTCTTCATGATGGCGACCTCGGGTGCTCGCGGTTCGATCGCACAGGTCAAGCAGCTCGGCGGTATGCGCGGGTTGATGTCCGATCCGAGCGGCGAGATTCTCGAAATTCCGGTCAAGGCTTCGCTCAAAGAAGGCCTGACGATGTTCGAGTACTTCATCTCGACGCACGGCGCACGTAAGGGGCTCGCCGATACGGCGCTCCGTACGGCCGACTCGGGCTACCTCACTCGCCGTCTCGTCGACGTCGCGCAAGACGTGATCGTTCGCGAGGACGATTGCGGTACCGCCAACGGCATTCTCGTCTACGACATCCGCGTCGGACGCGAAATTATCGAACCGATCACCGACCGTATTATCGGCCGTCGCTGTGCCGAGGACGTCGTCCACGGGAAAGAGACGCTCGTCAAACGCGGCGAAGAGATCGACGAGGATAAGGCCAAGGAGATCGTCGACGCAGGCGTTCCGACGGTGAAGATCCGCTCGGTGCTTACCTGTAAGTCGAAATACGGCGTCTGCTCGGCGTGTTACGGGCGCGATCTCGCGACCGGCAAGCACGTCGATATCGGTACCGCCGTCGGTATTATCGCGGCGCAATCGATCGGCGAACCGGGCACGCAGTTAACGCTGCGTACCTTCCACACCGGTGGTGTGGCGACCGAAGATATCATCACGGGTCTCCCGCGCGTCGAAGAAATCTTCGAAGCGCGTAAGCCGAAGGGTGAAGCGATCGTCGCCGAGATCGCCGGGCGCGTTTCGTTCGGTGAAGATAAGGTTCATCGCACGGTGATCGTCACCGATGAAGCCGCGCTCTACGACGAGAAGAACCAGCCGCCGGTCTACGAGATTCCGCAAGGAACGCATCTCGCGGTCACCGATGGACAACTCGTCGAGCCGGGCGACCGCCTTACCGAAGGCTCGCTCAATCCGCACGTGATTCTGCGCTTTAAGGGCGAGACCGCGCTTCAGGACTATCTGGTTCAAGAAGTGCAGAAGGTCTATCGTTCGCAGGGCGTCGATATCAACGACAAGCATATCGAAGTGATCGTGCGTTCGATGCTGCGCAAGGTGAAAATCACCGATGGCGGTGCGACGCATCTGCTCCCAGGGCAGACGGTGGAATCCTCGGTCTTCAACGATGCCAACGAAAAAGCGCGAGCCGAGAAAAAAGAGATCGCAGAGGCACTTCCGGTGCTCCTCGGCGTCACGAAAGCCTCGCTCGCAACCGATTCGTTCCTCTCGGCGGCCTCATTCCAAGAGACGACCCGCGTCCTTACCGATGCGGCGATTCGCGGAAAATACGATCCGCTGCTCGGGCTGAAAGAGAACGTGATCATCGGCAAACTCATTCCCGCGGGAACGGGTATGTCGCGCTATCGCAATCTCACCATTCAGCCGCAGGGCGAGGATGTCGATCCCGATGGACGCCCGCTCCACCCGCAGTTCGACACCGCGTACGCGATGACGGCCGACGAAGCCGCGCTCATCGAAGCGATGGCGGTCAACGGCGGCGGCGGCGATACGAGCCGACTCGCGTCGGCGTACGAGCGTAATAACGCACCCCCGACGGTGCATTACGAGGGCGAGTATGCCGAGCACGAATCGGTTCACGTGGCGAAGCCGCGGACGCAGTACGACCAGCGGAACGGCATCAGTATCGAAGAGCTCTAAATCCGGCAGCGTTCGGAACGAGAGGGGCGGGGAGCGAAGTTCGCTCCCCGCCCTTTTGGTTGTGCCAGGCACTTGGCACAGCAAAGGAAGAGAATGGCCTCGATGGACCAGCTCGAACTCGCCGCCCGCCTTCCCCGCTTTCGCTCTCGCGCCGCCCGCGATGCGATCGTCGGCGCGCTCGGATACCCGAATCGCTGGCAGGAGCGCTCGCTCGCTGCCGCCGCTGCCGATCGTTTCGAAGCGCTCTTGGCCGAGGAGGTCCGCGACGGCATACGCCCCGGCCTCCTCTTCGATGCGCGGGATGCACTCGCCGCAGGGATGCGGAGTTTTGCGCGCGGTACGCTCGCTCGCCGCCTCCGCCGGCTTCGCCCCGTGCAGATTCTCGCACGTGGTTCGAAGGCGCGTCCCTTCGATGCGCTCGTTCGGGCGCCCGACGGGCGAAGCGTTGCGGTCGTGGTTCGCCCGATGCCGACCGGCGAAGCGCGTCTCGATATCTATCGCGCTCTCCGCGGAGCGATCGAGCGAGCGGGCGGCAGCGCGGCATTAGCCGCGCTGCTCCTGGTCGATCCGCTGACCGGAGCCTCGCAGAGCATACGACTCGATGAGATCGCGCGGCTGCAACGGGGGAGCACTGCGGCGTAATGTCGGAAGAATGTCGCCGTGGTCGAGGTTTTCTATCGTTATCGCGTTCATCCACAGCAGGCGGCGGCGTTCGAGCATGCTTTTGGCCCCAACGGCCCGTTCGCGAAGCTCTTTAATACGCACCCCGGCTATCGGCGGACGCGCCTCTTCCGACATCGCGGCGAAGAGGACGTCTATCTCTCGATCGATGTATGGGAGAGCAAGAGCGATTGGGATGCCTTTCGCGCCGCGCACGCCGAGCGCTACGCGCAACTCGATCGTGAACTCCACCTGCTCTATCTCGAAGAGTATTTACTCGGCTTCTTTGAAGGCGATGAAGAGTATCGCGAGCCCTTCGAGGCCTCCGTCTAGGGCCCGAGGTCGCGGTGGCCAAGAGGGGCATCATGCAGTCGCAGGCAATGGGGGCTCCATGAGTACAACCTTCGGCCGCACGTCGACGGCCTCGCAGAGTTCGACGTTGAAAGTGGGCGACGCGGCTCCCGCCTTCAAGCTTGAAAGCCATTTGGGCGAAAAGTTTTCGCTCGCGGATCGTAAGGGCGTCGGCCCGACCGTGTTGGCGTTCATCCCATTCGCTTTCACGCCGACCTGAACCAATGAAATGCCCGGCTTCGAACGCGCGCTGCCGCGTTTTGCCGAGCATGATGCCCAGGTCGTGGGCATCTCCATCGATTCCGTGCACTCGTTGCGCGCCTGGGCTCTGAGCATGGGCGGCATCACCTATCCGCTGCTCGCGGATTTTTGGCCGCACGGCGAGGTCGCCAAAGAGTACGGCGTTCTTCGCGACGGCGGCTTTGCCGAGCGAGCGGTCTTCATCATCGACCGGAGCGGGGTCGTCCGCTACATCGATATCCATGCGATAGGTGAGGCTCCCGATCCCGAACAGATCCTCGAGGAGCTCGCGAAGCTTTAACCTCGCATCCCTGCACGCGCACTCTGCCATACTGATGGCAGGGTGCGCGTGCAGAATCAACGCATGAATGCTTTTCATGCGAGCGGCCTGCTCGTCGACCCCCAACCGGAGCGAAAGCCTCGCCCGATCGCCCTCTACGCGTGGGGCGGAAGCCCGTGCAATACCGCGGTCGAGGCGGCAATCGTCGAGCTCGCTCCTCAGTCGTTGCAGCACCCGGGCTCCTTCGCGCTGCTCTTACGCGGCGAGGGCGGTGCCTCGCTCCACCCAACCCCTGCTCAGCGCGCTCGGGGCGATATCGCGGCGTACGCTCGGCACCTCGCGCGGCGGGGGGCAACGCACGCCGTCCACCTCTTCGCTCGAAGCCTTCCCGATGAGAGCGTGCTCCGGCGCGCCCGCCGGGCCGGGGTCGAGATCATCGTCAGCCCGATCGAGGTGCTCGGCGCGATGACCGTCGTTCACGGGGAATTACCGCCGCCTTCAGCGCCGGCCCAGGATGCGGCGTGATACTTGCGCAAGAGCCATGAACGTTATGCAACAACACGCCAAGATTGCCGTCGTCGACGACGACCGGATGCTGCGCGAGATGATCGAACTCGGTCTCACGCAAGAGGGCTACGAGGTCAGAAGCGCTTCGGATGGCCACGCCGCGCTCGATCTCGTGCGGGCGTTTAACCCCGACGCGATTCTTCTCGACATCATGATGCCGAAGATCGACGGTGTGACGCTGGTGCCGATGCTGCGGAACATCACGCAAGCCCCGATCCTGATGCTCACGGCGAAGGGCGATCTCGACGATAAACTCAAAACGTTGGGCTCGGGAGCGGACGACTACGTCGTCAAGCCTTTTCTCTTCGAAGAGTTGATCGCTCGACTGCAAGCACACTTACGGCGCCCGCAAATCCACGAAGACGAGCAGATTCGTTGGAACGATCTCGCGCTCGATCTCGGTTCGCGAGAGCTCCGACGCGGCAGCGAACGTATCGAGTTGACGCAGCGCGAATTCGACTTGCTCGCGGTGTTCATGCGCGATCCGCGCCGCATCTTTAGTAAAGAGCACCTGCTCGAACTCGTCTGGGGGCACGATTTCGAAGGCGGGCCGAATATCGTCGAAACATATATTTCGTATCTCCGCGCAAAAGTCGATCGGCCGGGAGCGAACACCTCGTTCCTCCGCACGGTGCGCGGCGTCGGGTACGGTTTAAGTAACGTATGACCGGGCGCGGTTCGCTCGCCGTCCGCCTCGCCTCTCTTTATGCGACGATGCTCGCCGTCGTCGTGTTGTTGGTGATCGTCGCCTCCTCGATCGCTCTGGTCTTCGAGCTCTCACAATTCACGCACGATATCATCGTTGCAAAACACGACGAGGCACGCTTTCTCGCCGAGACCGCTCAGCGCGACGGCCAAACGCTCAAGAGCGCGGCGCCCCGCATGATCCGCGAACTCTCGGGGATCGGTCTCGATGTCGCGGTCTTTGACGAGCGCGGAAAGCTGCTCGCCGGCGATGCCTCGCTCCATCCGCCGTTACTGGCCCATATGATCGCGCAGCGCCAACGAGAGCGATCGCATCCTGGCCCCGGCCCCGGTGCTTTCCCCGAGCATCGCGAACCCTTCGGCCTCGCAGTCGTTCAGGGTGGCTACGTCGCATTCGTTCCCTCGATGCCACTGGTCTTCGTTGCGCTCTTTCCGTATTGGCGGACCGTGCTCACGATCGGCGTTCTCGCGATTCTCGGCACCTTCGTGGTCGGGCGCATCTTCGCTCGCGAGGCGTTGCGGCCGCTCGACGATGTCGCAATGGCGCTTCGCTCGCTCGCACAGGGCGACTACACGCCGCGCACGTTCATTATGGGGGGCGGCGACGAGATCGGAAACCTCACCGGTGCATTCAACGACGCCGCGGCGAACGTGCACCAAGCGATGGAAGAGCGGCGCGCGACTGAAGATCGCATGCGCCGTTTCGTCGCCGATGCCGGCCACGAACTGCGGACGCCGTTGACCGTTATCAGCGGCTATATCGACGTGCTGCGGCGCGGTGCGCTCAACGACGAAAAAATCGCTCGACAGATCCTGGGCACGATGACGCTCGAAAAAGAGCACATGCGCAACCTCATCGATCGGCTCGTGCGCCTTTCGCGGCTCGATTCCGAGGCCGCTCCGCTCGCCGAACGGCTCGATGTCGCGCAATTGCTGCGCGACCAAGTCAACGCCGCACGCCGCTTCGACGAACATCGTAATATCGATTATCGCGTCGATGGCGAGCTCACGGTCTTTGCCGATCCGCGCGAAATCGGCGAAGCGCTCTGGAACGTCGTTGAGAACGCGTTGAAATACGCTCCCGATGCGGCGATCCATCTTCGCGGTTCGCGCGAAGATGGGAGCGTTCGCATCGTCGTTCGCGACGAGGGGCCGGGGATGAGCGAACTCGAACGGCTCCACTCTTTCGAGCGTTTCTATCGCGGCGATCAACGCGGCGAGATTACCGGCAGCGGGCTCGGGCTCTCGATTGCGAAGCGAGCGGTCGAACGTGCGGGCGGGAGTATCGAGATCGAGAGTGCGCCGGGGCGCGGTACCACCGTCACGATCGAGCTCGCGGCGGCTCCCATCCCGTCGCCCGGAGTTCCTCAGCAAATATAAAGTTGGAGCGGCCATGATGGTGCGATGACGCGCACCACCGTTCCCGTACTCGTACTCGCGCTCTTCGCCGTTGCATTTCCTAGCTCTGCCGCCGCGCAGAGTTCCGGCGGCACGATTGCGATTACCGTCACCGATGCCAAGACGAAGAGCCCCGTCCCGCTCGCGCGCGTGCTGCTCGACGGGCCGATTCTGGCAAGTGAGGTTGCGACGAGCGCCGGTAAGGTGACCTTCACAGATGCCCCGGCGGGCATCTACCGCGCGCGCGTCTTCGCGCGTGGATATCGAGGGGTAACCTCCGCGCCCTTTGAGATGCTCGATGGCGAGCGCGTCACCCTCGACGTCGCGCTCGCGCCGAGCAGCGACCTGCGGATCATCGCCGTCGTTCATTCGGTCTCAAGCGTGCGCATCAGCACGAACTCGATCGATTCGAACTCGGCTCAACGCAAACTCTCCGGCGATCTCGCCGACGCGCTCTCAAAACTTTCAGGGGTCAGCATTACTTCGAGTAGCGACGATAGCGATGCCGCGCAGACGATCTCGCTCGACGGCCACGATGCAAGCCAGACGGCGATGACGCTCGACGGCATACCGATGAACGCCCCGGGGAGTGCCGGCGATCTACGAATGTTTGCGACCGATCTTTTCACCGGTGCATCGGTGCACCACGGCCCGCAGATCGGTGGGCTCGGCGGCGGCGTCGATTTTCGAACGCTCGAACCGACGCTCTCGTGGCAGAGCCAAGGGACGCTCTCGACGGGGAGCAACGGGCGTAACAATGAGTCGCTCGGGATCAGCGGCTCGCTCGGCAACCTGGGGATCGCCGCAATGAGCACGACGCGCACCAGCCCGAGCCTCGCCGACGGCATGCATTACCTCGATGCGAGCGGCCTCGATTACGAACACGATGGTGGGCGCTGGGTCGCAGGCAATCTCCTCAAGGCGAACCTTCGGCTTCCCGGCGATCAGACGCTCGCCGCGAGTTTTATTAACTCGACGCGCAGTATCGGGCTTCTCTGCCTACGCGTCACCGCGGCGTTGCCCTGTGGCTACGGCCCGGGGAACAACGTATCGGGAAGTTTCTCGCTCTACTCACTCGGCGACCAACTCTTAACCGGCGCGACGGCGATCTCGGCGACGCTCTACGGCACCGTGGGAAGCAATCTCTTCGATCTGCGGAATCGCTTTATCGACGGCGTCGCGGCGCCGGCGGGCAGCAGCATGCAGATGCGCTCGAGCGGGTTCACGCTCTCCGCCGAACTTCCGGCGATGCGCAAGCATACGCTC
>JABEUX010000096.1 GCA_013044185.1 Vulcanimicrobiota bacterium
CGAAGGGCACGTCCTCTATAGCGGGCCACCGGCACTGACGATCCCGAATGCGTGGGCGCAACGCCCATTCTTCGTACGCATTTTTTCGAAGGCCGGGGCTCGCGGGTGCATTCGTGCGGCTCCGCTCTCGTTCGTCCTTCACAACGAACCGAGACACGTTCCGCTCTATCTCTACTTCGGGCTTCTCGGCGGAACGACGTTGACGATGTTGGTGCTCTTCGCAATGTCGGGCGAACCGTTCATCGGCTGGTATCTCGCCTATCTCGGATCGCTGATACTCTATCAGTTGTTTCGAAACGATTTTTTATGGCAACTCGGATGGCCGTTCGGCCCGTGGCATAGCGGCGAAATCGAATACGTACTCTGGGGGCCCAATATCGCGCTCTACGCACAGTTCGCTCGCTCGTTTCTCCAGACCGCGCGGTACGCTCCGCGCATCGACCGCCTGCTCGTCGTCGGTATCGCCGTATTACTGGGATATCTGCCGGTCGTCGTCCTCCTCCGACATTTTACGGGCTTCGATCTCAATCCGCAGAGTAGTATCCCCATCGCGTCGATGCTCTGGGTCTCCGTTCTCGTCATCGTCGCAACGATCCGCCGCGCCCGCGCCGGCTATCGCCCCGCACGCTATTTTTTACTGAGCTATCCGATTTTGCTGATTTTTGTCTGCATCGCGGTTTGGCAGTATACCGTGGGCGTACACGCTGGAATCGGTATCTACGGCGCGGAGATCGGAACCGGAAGCGAGTGCGTCTTGCTGGCCTTCGCAATCGGCGATCGCTTGCGCATCGAACGTACGTTGGGGCGCGTGCTCTCGAATATCGATGCGATCATCGTGCGCCTAGGGCGCGATGGAAGCGTCCTCTTTGCTACGGCGAACATTGAATCGTTGCTCGGCGTAACCAACGAAGAGCTCGTCGGCAAACGCATCGCCGACGTACTCGGAGCGTGCCATGCCGAGCTCGTCACGAAACTCGCACGCACGGCGATCCGCACGAAATCGAAGGAGAGCACGACGCTCGGCCTCGCTCTCTCGAACCACCTTGGCGAGATGAAATCGTTCGTTGCGAGCCTCCACGGCGAACGCGACCGCTCCGGTGCGATTGCAGCGATTCAGATCGCGCTCCAGCCGACGATCCCGGAGAGCGCGCCGCAGCAGCGAATATACTTCAGCATTTTCCGGGGGCTTCTCTTCGTCGATGCATCGGCGATCGCCGTTACCGGGCGCGAGATCGAACTCATCGCCTTCCTCGCGCTCCATCGCACGCCGATTCCCAGCTCGCAACTCGCAACCGCGATCTGGCCCGACCGCGATGCGCGCGCGGCGGCGAGCGCGCTGCAAACGACGATCTCTCGGTTGCGCAAAAAACTTCCGCCCGATACCGTGGTCGCCACGCAGCGCCACTACGCACTCGGGGAAACCGTGCGCTCCGATCTCGACGAACTGCGCGCCGCTCTACGAGCAGAAAATATCGAGGAGCTCCAACGACTGCGGCCGCTCGTCACCGCGGCGATTCCATCGACCCTCCGGCAGCGCGAGTGGTTCGCCGACTTCGATCTCTGGCTGGAGAGCCTCCGCCGGGATGCATTGCTGCTCCTCGGAGAGGCGCTCGTAACGCGCGGCGAACTCTCGGCGCCTCTCAGCATCGCCGACGATCTTCGTCGCCTCGATCCATCCGACGAGAGCGGATATCTCCTCGCCATTCGCGCGCTCCTCGCCGCGAACGACCCGGCTGCGGCGCGACGCGTCTACGCCGACTGTCGCCGCGCCCTCGACCGGGCTCTCGGACTCACGCCCTCCCCGCAATTCGAACAATTTTGTCGTTCGTTCAGCGAGACCGCGTGATTGTGACCGTTTTGTAAGCCCGACGGGCTACCCTGTGCTTGAAATGAAGAGCTCGACCATCGTTCTCGAACTGCTCTCCGGATACGCACTGCTCGGCGACGAGCGATTCGCACTCGCTCACGGCGAATGGGAGCTGCTTCTCGCGCTCGCGCTCCATCGGCGCGGGATCGGCTCCGAGCGTTTAACGGAGCTGCTCTGGCCGCAGGTCGGCGCATCGGTCGCCAGAAACCGTCTGTACGTCGCCCTTCATCGACTCCGTCGGCGCTTCACCGACGATCTGCTCGTGACGAGCACGCGCTCCTACCGTCTCAACGAGTCGCTCGTTACCGTCGATCTCTGGAGCTTCGCCGAGATCTGGGATATGCCCGAACAGCACGCCTGCGAAGAGCTCGCGGCGCGTCTCGAAACTGCTACGAATGCTGCCGCGCTCTACGAGATCCCCGAGTGGCTCGCGCCGAGCTACCGCCGACTCGAGGAGTTTGCGCAAGCGGTCGTTACAACGCTCGCCGATCGGGCTCTCGGCAATGGGGAGATCGAGCGTTCGGTGCGTCTAGCACGACGCGCGCTCGCATTCGATGAGTGCGACGAGCGAGCGTGGAGCGTTCTCATCCGCTCGCATCTCCTCGCGCACGATCGCCTCGGGGCCCTCCACGAATATCGAACCTACTCCCGAGCCGTCATGCGCGAACTCCAGACAACGCCGGCCTACGAGTTCGCGCATCTTCTCGGCGAGAGCGCCGCGCTACCGCTCCGCCTCGAACGAACGCATTAGGCCCGCGATGCCGGGCGCGGGTTCACTTTCGCGCGCCCGCGCGTCGCTCCGGCGCGCTTGCCGGTGCCGCGTTTGGGCATCGGCACGACGATCCCGTTGCGTTTGAGGTTCTCGTTGCCGAGCGGTACCGGCGCGATGATGCGCTTGCCGAGCGCGTGCGAGAGAACTTCGGAGAGCTCCTCGACCGATACGAACGTCATTTGCGTGCGCACTTCGTCGGGAATATCGTCGAGGTCGACCTCGTTCCGCTTCGGCAGCAAGACCTTCGAGATACCCGCACGCCGCGCGCCGAGCACCTTCTCTTTCAGTCCACCGATCGGTAACACCTGACCGGTCAACGTAATCTCACCGGTCATCGCGAGGTTCGGATCGACCTTGTTGCCGGTCAGCATCGAGGCGATCGAAGTGACCAGTGCGATGCCCGCCGAGGGGCCATCCTTCGGCGTCGCGCCGGCGGGAACGTGGATGTGAATGTCGTGTTTCGCAAAGAAATCTTCGGCGAGTCCGAGTTCGTTCGAACGCGAACGGAGGAACGAAACCGCGGCTTGCGCACTCTCCTTCATGACGTCGCCGAGTTGTCCGGTCAACACGACCTTCCCGCTCCCCGGCATCACCTGCGTCTCGATGAAGAGAATATCGCCGCCGACCGGCGTCCAGGCCATGCCCGTCGCGACGCCGACCGAGGCAACGCGTTTCTTGACTTCGTTGAAGAAGCGCGGCCTTTTCAAGTACTCGACTAAGCCCTCGGGCTTCACGCGCGTCTTATAGCGCGAGTTCTCCGCGACCTTACGTGCGATTTTGCGGAAGACGGTCCCGATCTCGCGATCGAGATTGCGGACGCCCGCTTCGCGCGTATAGTCGTTGATAATCGCACGCAAGGCAGTGTCGCTAATCTGCGACTGTCCGTCTTTGACCCCGTTGGCGAGACGTTGTTTTTTGAGGAGGTAGCGCTTGGCGATTTGGAGCTTTTCGAACTCCGTATAGCCCGAGAGTTGGATGATCTCCATACGGTCGCGCAACGGCGGCGAGATGGTGTCCAGCGAATTGGCGGTGCAGACGAAGAGCACTTGGCTCAGATCGAACGGGAGATCGAGATAGTGATCGCGATAGCCCTTGTTCTGTTCTGGGTCGAGCACTTCGAGCAGCGCCGATTGCGGATCGCCGCGGAAATCGGAGCCCACCTTATCGATCTCGTCGATCATCATCACCGGATTGCGCGTACCGGCATCGCGAATCGCTCGCACGATCGTGCCCGGCATCGCACCGATATACGTGCGGCGATGGCCGCGAATCTCGGCCTCATCGCGAACGCCGCCGACCGAGAGTCGCACGAACTTCCGCCCCATCGCACGAGCGATCGATTGCCCGAGTGAGGTTTTACCGACGCCCGGAGGGCCGACGAAACAAAGAATTGGGCCGCTCAGGCGGTTCTTGAGTTTTCCGACCGCAAGGTATTCGACGATGCGATCTTTGATTTTCTCGAGATCGTAGTGATCTTCGTCGAGAATTTCGCGCGCCTTGCGAATATCGATCGCATCGGTGGTAGCCACGTTCCACGGTAGCTGCACGAGCCAGTCGAGGTAGGTGCGAATAACGCTGTATTCCGGGCTCGCTTGCGGCACCTTCGAAAGACGATCGAGTTCGCGCTCGGCGGCTTTCTGCGATTCCTCGGGCATCTTCGCGTCGTCGATCTTTTTCTTGAGATCGTTGATTTCGGCGAGCTGCGGATCGATCTCGCCGAGCTCTTCCTGAATCGCGCGCAGTTGCTGGCGCAGGTAGAACTCGCGCTGATTTTTGTCCATCTCGCGCTGGATATCGCCCTGAATCTTATGCCCGAGTTCGACGACTTCGAGCTCTTTAGTGAGCAGCATCGTGAGCTTACGCATCCGCTTGGCGGTATCGCGCTCTTCCAGCAACGCCTGGCGCTCCGCGGTCTCCAAACGCATCGTCGAAGCGACGAAGTAGGTCAGCACGTTGGAATCGGTGATGTTTTGAACTTCCATCTCCATCTCGCGCGGTGCCTGCGGCAGATACGAGAG
>JABEUX010000097.1 GCA_013044185.1 Vulcanimicrobiota bacterium
AAACGTATCGCTCTTGGCTCAGGCACGCAGGTCGCCGATGTCAACCGCCTGATCAAACAGTTCGATCAGGCAAAATCGCTCATGAAGCAATTTGGGGGCAAACGTCGCCCACAGCTTGCTCGTGGCTCATTCCGATAGGAGAAGTATGGTTAAGATCAGGTTGCGCCGTATGGGCGCAAAGAAACAGCCCACGTATCGTTTTATCGTCGCCGATTCGCGCTCGCCGCGCGACGGAAAATTCATCGAGATCCTCGGGCATTACAATCCGCGGACCGAACCCAAAACCGTCGAGATCGACGAAGCGAAGGTGAAGGAATGGATGGGCAAAGGCGCCCAGCCCTCCGAGACCGTTCGTCGTTTGCTCTCGGCGCGCGGAATCATGGATCCAGGCCCCGCACCGACGGCGAAACGGAAGCCGAAGAAGGCGGCGAGCGAGAGCTAGGGTGAGCGCATTCGACGACGAGTTCGGCCTCTTTAGCGAAGAGACCGGAGAGGAAGAGCGCCGCGCAACGCTCGCTGGACGCCGCGTCTCAGGGCAGCGCCCGGTCGGCGATATCGAACGCGAACAACAACCCGATCGTCCCGCCGCGCCGGCCGCTCCACGCGGCCGTACGCGCCGCGATGCTCCCGCACGCCCCACGACGCCGCGCGAACGGACGCCGCGTACCGGCGATCCCTATGCAGGGCAACGCCGTGCGCAGGGAATTCTCGACTTCCTCGCACGCAAACTGGTGAGCAAACCCGATTCGGTCGAGGTCGATCTCTTTCTCGATGAGACGGGACAACCGACGATCGAGGTCGTGGTCGATCGCGAAGATCTCGGCAAGGTCGTCGGCCGTAGCGGACGCGTGGCGCATGCATTGCGTACGATCGCGCGCGCATCGGCGGAGGACCGTATCACCGTCGATATTCTCGACCGCGAAGAGGCCGAGGGTGAACCGGAAGTCTGAGCGTATTTCGCTTGCAAATCTCGCCGGAGCGTTCGGCGTGCGTGGAGAGATCAAGTGCGACCCGTCGAATGCGGGTCGCACGCTCTTTGTAGCGGGCGCGCATTTTTACCTCGAGAGCGCGAACGATGCGCGCGAGGTCGTCGTGAGCGCCGTGCGCGAACATAAGGGTCGTTTGCTGATTCGCCTGGAAGGCGTCGATAGCGTCGAAGCCGCGCAAGCACTCAACGGCGCCGAACTGACCGTCGAACGCGAGCGTATCGAACTCGATCCAGACGAGTATCTCGACGACGATCTCATCGGCTTAGAGATCCAGAATCTCGATGGGCGCTGCTTCGGCAAGGTCGAGCGCGTCGAGCATTGGCCGAGCAGCGATATGCTCGTCGT
Organism: Vulcanimicrobiota bacterium; assembly: GCA_013044185.1. Classification (GTDB taxonomy): domain Bacteria; phylum Vulcanimicrobiota; class Vulcanimicrobiia; order Vulcanimicrobiales; family Vulcanimicrobiaceae; genus JABEUX01. The sequence continues at coordinate 1,335 of JABEUX010000097.1, forward strand.
CGGCGGGCGGATGGTGCCGATGGTGCGAGCGATCGTTCGCGCCATCGATCTCGGCGCCGGGGTCGTCACCGTCGATCCGCCGCGTGGCTTGCTCGACGGCGACGAGGCTTAGTGGTTGTCGGGGTGTAGCTCCACGTAATCGTCGACGGCCTTGCGAATCGCCGTCGGCGTGTCGCCTGCATTTGCATGGCCGTGATAGAGCAGCGCTCCGAAACACGCGTAGGCTTTCAGATAGAATCGACTGCTGCCACGGTGCATGAAATGCCCCGGAAGGAGATCGATCGTTCCCGTAAGGATCGTCGCATCGCGATCGGTGCCGCAAATCGTGCTGGCGACGGCGGCCGTCGGCCCGGAGGGCGCGGTGACGACCGAGGTGTGAAAGTGCTTGTGCAGGTCGGCAGCGAGAAGATCGGTTGAGGTGGTAAGGATACCGCCGGGCACGTTCCCCGCGACGCGAACGACGAGCGCACGTCGCGAGGGCTTTGGCTCCGGGGTCGGTGAAGCAACGGCTACCGTCGGGCGTTTCCCGAAGAGATGCCCGAGCACGCCGGAGATGCCGGAGATTTTAATCGATGCAGCCTGCCCCGCCGGACCGGTCGCTGTTGGTGCCGGCGTGTTCGAAGGCGAACTCGGTTGATAATCACGTCCGACACCGGCATCGGCAAGAATTGCGCTGCGCGCATCGAGCGCGAGCGCACCGGCGTCGCTTACGGAGAAGACTTGCGCGGTTTTCGAATAGATGATCACGCCGTTCGTGACGCTGACTACCTGTTCGAGTACCGAGACGCCCTGACCGATCGGCGTGAGATAGCCTGCGACATAATAGCCCGCACCGAGCTTGGCGGCGGTCGCCGGATAGAGCTTCACGGCAGTAGGGGGCGGGGTTGGCAGCACCTCGAGCCCTCCGCTTGCCTGGAACGCATGGATGAAAATCGTCGCGACGGCCGCGCCTGCATTCTTCGGCAATCCGCTCGAGGTCGCGGTAAATGGATAGACGATGACCTTCGGACCGCTAGGGATCGGCGTGCCGGTCGGCGCCGGGGTCGCTTTCGCTACGGTCCTCGCTGGGGTCGCTTTCGCTACGGTCGGCGCCGTCGTGCCTCGAGGGGCGGCGAGGGCGGGCAGGGCGCAGAGGGCGAGCATCGAGAGTAAGAGTCGTCGCACGGACGGTCCTTTCGGGAGTTCGGAAACGTACGGCCGTTAGCCGCCTATGGAATCAACGAAGCCGGCGAGGTGAAGGTTCGTCGCCTCGGGGCCTTCGAGCATCGCGAGGTGCCCGAGTCTCGGCAATACTTCGACATGCGCGCCGGCAATCCGGTCGGCGAGGAAAAGCGAGCGATCCGGCGGGGTCATAACGTCGCGCTCGCCGACGAGCATCAGCGCCGGCACGGCGATCGCTGCGAGGCGCTCCCGCACGTCGAAGGCATCGCAGGCTCGGAAATCGGCGAGGCGCTGCGCGGGCGAGACCGATTCGAATTGTGCGAACATCGCGGCGCGCGTCTCCTCGGTGGGTTCGGCGAACATCGCGTCGGCGAGCGTTGCGAGTACCGCCGCGTCGCCGAGACGCAACGCTTCGATGATCGCCGGCGCTACGCGTAATTTCGCGCCGCTACCGATCGTGACGAGGCCCGCGAGCGGCAGCTTTCCACGAATCGCGATCTCCAAGGCGATCGCGCCGCCCATCGAGCTTCCGCAGAGAATAACGTCGCGCCATTCCTCCGAGGCAATACGGCTTTCGACGGCGTCGGCGAAACTCGCGATATCCTCGGCACCGCCGGGCGCGCCGTGGCCGGGCAATGCAATCGCCACGGCATCGGGAAAGGCACTGAGTTGGTGGGTAAAAACCGCGGGCGTGCATGCGGCACCGTGAATGAATACGAGCATCAGGAAGAAGTCTCCATACGGTGGGCTTCGACGGTGGCATTGAGCGCCCCACCGAAGAGAAAGATCGAACCGATTAAATAAAACCAGAGGAGCAGGACGATCGGTGCGGTGAGCGCTCCGTAGATCGCCGTATAGTTCATATGCAGGGTATAGAGCGTAAACGCATACTGCACGAGCGGCCAGAGCGTAGCACATAATATCGCACCGGGCAGTGCGGTCGCCCACGGCACGTCGCGATTTGGCAGAAGGCGATAAAGAAAGAGCGAGCCGGCAAAAACCAGAGCGAGCGAGATCGCGTATGCGGCGAGGTGCAGAGCGTCGCGGCCATCGGGAATGTGTGCCGTCGCGAATGCGACCGAGAAAATCACCGGTAGAACGAGCGCGACGAGCAACGCGAGGCCGAGCACCGGGAGCGCGACGACGGCGACGGCGATATGCGCGACGAGTGGACGGCGCTCTTCGACCTTCATCGTTCGGTCGAGCGCGAAGGCGAGGGACATAAAGAGATTTTTCGCCGACCAGATCAACACGACGAGGGCGATGATGCTAGTTATACCGCGTCCGTAATAGTACGCGCTGAGATTCGCCGCGACGACGTTATGGAGCGTCGGCGCGAGCTCGTCGAAGAACACGAGCACGCGCTCCCGGCCGTTGTGGATGAAGATCGAGACGCCGCCGATCGCGAGCACGACGAGGGGAAAGAGTGAGAAGAGGGCGTTAAATGCGACCGCCTGGGCTGCAAAGGCGCAGCCCTCGGAGGAGAAACGCGCGCCGGCATTCCTGAAAATCGCAAAGATTCGCGCCATCGCGTGCGGTATATCGCCGTATCGTGCCGTTTCTCCCACCGACGCGCGTGCTCCGTGACGGGGCGCCGATCCACACCTACCTCCCGGTGGTGCTGCGTAGCGGCCATCTCTACGCTCCGGCGTGGCCGGTCGTCGCGGAGTTCGTCGACCGCATCATCCGGGTCGGCGACCGGCTCTATATCTATCGCGCCGGGCGCTGCGTGGTGGTGGAGGTGCCGCGCTCGGCGCATCGTACCCTCGCCCAGCTCTATCTCCCGCTGGCGGCGACCCTGCGCCCCCTCGGCGACGATGTCCGGTACGCCGCAGCAGCGCGCACCGTGGAGATCCGAACGCCGCTCGCCGCGCTCGCTCCGAGGCTCCCCGCGCAGCCCAATCCGCTGCCACGTGTCGTCTTTGCACCGCGCCTCGCCCCGACGCCTCGACCGCATTGGAACGGTGTGCCGCTTCCGCGGCGCACCCCGCTCCCCGCTACGGCGCCGAGCACCCCGCCGAACGCGCGAGCGCCGCTAGGTCGGCCTTCGCCGCCCCGGTAGCGACAAGGTCGGCGAGCCGAGCGGCGACCGCGTCGATCACCGGTAACGCCGCATCGTACGCCGCGCCCTGCATGAGCCGCGCATCCTTGAGCGCCATCTCAACGCTCCAGGTCGTGCTCTCGTCCCCGGCGGCCATCCGCCGTCCGCGCCCCTCGATCTGACCCTTGGGATCGTAGAAGTCGAAGATTTTAAAGCTCTCGGGACCGGTGAGCCCCTGAGCGGCACCGATATGCAGCACGTCGGCGACCCCGCCGATCACCGCGAGAATCATCGCGTTTCCGAGCAACTTGTAGATCGCCGCCGCCTCGGTGCGCTCGCCGAGATCGCGGAGCGTTCCGGTCATCGCCGCGAGGTGATCGCGGAGGAGCGCGATCGTGCTTCGATCTCCGCTCACCAACATCGAACCGGTTCCGTCGAGGGCGTTTGGTGGACCCATAAAAACCGGCGCGTGGAGGTAGCGAAACCCCTTCGCACGGAGATCCTCGGTTCGCGTAGCGACGCGCTGCGGCAGGCAGGTCGTGTGGTCGCAGATCGGCACGCTGCGATCGAGCGTCGGCAGCACGCGCTCCAGCACACTTTCGACTGCCGTATCATCGCTGAGACAGAGATGAAGATAATCGGCTCCGTGCGTTGCCTCTTCGGGAGCCGTACAGATCTCCACGCCGATATCGGCGAGCGCTTGCGCGTGCGCGGCGGTTCGGTTCCAGAGCCGTACGGCATATCCGCGGCGGCGAAAGGCGCGAACGAAATTGGAGCCCAGAAGCCCCGCTCCGTAAAATGCAATCGTCTTCATCTGCGTTTGGACCTCGATGGCTTTCCGTCAATGCTGACTAAGGTGCGCGCGAGGACGAACGTAATGCCTTCGCGCTGGAGTTCGGGGTAGAGTGCTCGCACCGCAGCGAGCGTCGCGGGGCGCGGATGGCCGATAGCGATCGCACTGCCGTGCGCCAAGGCGATCCGTGCCGCGAGACGCAGCTGCGCTTCGACGGCGGGAACCGTGTTGCGGTCGTCGAGAAAGACGTTACGAGCGGCATTGGGAACGCCGTGCGCGCGCGCGCTCTGCTGTGCGACCGTCGTCGCGATGGTTCGCGAGTCGATGAAGAAGAGGCCGCGGCGCCGGAAGACGCGCATCACGGCAGCCATCACCCGCGGGTCGGAGGTCGCTCGGCTCCCTTCGTGGTTATTCGCGCCCTCGGCGTATGGCACGGCATCGATATCGCGGGCGACCTGCGCTTCGATCGTTTCATCGTTCATCGAGACCATAATTTTGCCGGGACCGGGGTTGAGTGCGGCGATCGGCTGCATCGGAAGGTGGAGCATGACGCCCTTTCCTGCGGCGTGCGCCTCATCGGCGATGCGCGTGCTGTAGCGGAGCTCCGGCAAAACTGCGAGGGTCAGCGGAATCGGCAGCGCGATATAGCCTTCTTCGATGTGGAGCCACTGGCCGCAATCGTCGATGATGAGCGCGAGGCGCGCTCGCCCGGCGGGTGGCTCGGATCTCGTTACGGCGGCGATCGGGCTGCGATGCGGTACCGGCGCTCTCGAAGGGGTCGAGCTCGTTACGATGGCGGGCGTTGGGGAGATCGCTGCGGTCGCGCTGGGGCGAGGATGGGGCGTTCGGTGCTCCGGCGGATGCGGAGACAGGAAGGAGCGCACGAACAAGACTCCAACGATGAGCGCGAGAGCCGCTACCAGCGCGCGAATGGGGGTTATGCGGGGGCGACGGTGCGAACGACGTGGCATAGAGTCTCTCTTCGCGCTCGGACTCCCGCAACCGTTCACCGCGCGCGAGATCTCTCACCGCATTCATAGCAT
>JABEUX010000098.1 GCA_013044185.1 Vulcanimicrobiota bacterium
ACCACCGAGATTCCCGTTTTTGTCGTGGAGGACGACGTGACCGAAGAGCGTTGCTTGCCCGGACTTCGCGTTTCCGTTCGCACGGTCGGCGTCGATCGTGGTTCCGTCGCGAGTCACCAGCACGTGCTGTGGGGCGCTGAAATCGTTCGTCTTCAAGTTGAAATCAACGAGCGACGTGTGAATGTTCCACTCGCCGAACATGAACTGCGCCTGCGATTTCGGAGCGGGATGCGCGGCTGCAAGCAACGCAAATGCCGCAGCGGAGGCGAGCGCGAGAAGCCGACGCGATCTCATCGACGCACCTTCACCACCTGGCGCTCCGCCGCTCCCAGGCGCGCCTCGATGAGTTCGAAACTCAGCGTCCCCTCACGCAGCACCAACGGTCGCTCTCTCGTACAATCCACGATTGCTGCTTCGCCGTCGTAACGAGTCGGCCCGTTTTCGATGAAGAGATCGGCGGCGGGAAGGCGTTCGAGCCCGCCGCGACCGCGATAGGGCGGGTCGCCGCTGGCATTTGCGCTGCTGACGACGAGCGGCCCGCAGCGGTCGAGAATGGCGCGCGCGAGCGGCTCGTCGGGGACGCGCACGCCGAGCGTCGGATATCCGGCGGTAATCTCCTCGCTGATGAACGAGGGGCGAGCGACGAGCAACGTCACCGGGCCGGGCAGCAGCCGCTTCGCAACCGCCGCCGCGACGACGTTGCCCGGAGCGTATTCGAGCAGTTCGGCGACGCCGGCGACGTGCAGGGTGAGCGGCTTATGATCCGGGCGCCGTTTTTGCAGATAGATTCGGTCGACGGCGTCGAGGCGCAGCGGATCGCACGCGAGCCCGTAACTCGTATCGTGCGGAAAGATAACGGTACCGCCGGCAAAGATAACCCGCGCGACCTCCTCGATGAGGAGCTCGCGCGGCGTCGTCCGTGCGTCGAGCGTTACAGACACCTCGTTATACGCGAATGCGCATCCCCGTGCCGAGTGCGACGCACGAGAGCGGATCCTCTGCAATGATCGCAGGAACGCCGGTAACCTCGGAGAGCAGCCGGTCGAGGCCACGCAGCAAGGCTCCGCCACCGGTAAGGATGATTCCGCGATCGATGATATCGGCGGAGAGTTCGGGCGGAGTTTTTTCGAGCACGCCCTTTACCGCTTCGACGATCGCGCCGACCGGCTCGCCGAGCGCCTCGCGAATCTCTTCGCTGGTAATCTTGACCGTCTTGGGCAGGCCGTTGATGAGATCGCGCCCGCGAATCTCCATCGCGAGCTCTTGTTCGAGTTTGTACGCGGAGCCGACTTTAATTTTAATCTCTTCGGCGGTACGCTCGCCGATGGTGAGGTTATGCACGCGACGAATATAGCGTGTGATCGCTTCATCGAGTTTATTGCCGGCGACGCGCAGCGACTGCGAAACGACGATACCGCCGAGCGAGATCACGGCGACGTCAGTCGTGCCGCCGCCGATATCGACGACCATGCTTCCCGAAGGGCCGTCGATGGGGAGCCCGGCGCCGATCGCCGCAGCCATCGGTTCCTCGACGATTTCAACAGCACGCGCGCCGGCGAGTTTTGCCGCATCTTTCACCGCACGCTCTTCGACGCTCGTGATTTCGGCGGGGACGCAGATCGTCACGAACGGCTTCGGCGCGAAGAGCGAACTGAACCACGAACGGTCCTTCATCACTTTCTTGATGAAATAGGCGAGCATCGCTTCGGTCACTTCGAAATCGGCGATGACGCCGTCGCGCAACGGACGGATCGCTTGAATGTGGGCCGGCGTTTTACCGAGCATCAACCGCGCTTCTTCGCCGACCGCGAGCACCTTGCCGGTGTTCATGTCCTTTGCGACGACCGACGGCTCGCGCAAGACGATCCCCTTGCCCTTGACGTTGACCAGCACGTTCGCCGTGCCGAGATCGATACCGATTTCCAATTTAGACTCCCGTAGAAGAGGTGGTGCCCGTAGCGACACGGGGAAAGCTTTGCGTTTCGAAAAGCGTGCTCGGCTCTTCGAGCGGGGTGATGCCGCTGGAGCGTTGCGCCTGTGCGCCCAACGCCGAGAGCATCGTTTCGAGATGTTCGTACCCGCGATCGATATACTCTAACCCGATAATCTCGGTCTCGCCCGATGCGGCGAGCCCGGCGACGACCAAGCCCGCGCCCGCACGAATATCGGGTGCTTCAACCGGCGCGCCGGAGAGGCGCTCGACGCCGGTGATCGTCGCGGTGTTGCTCTCCATCGCGACTTTGATGTCGGCACCCATGCGCGCGAGTTCGTTGACGTAGGAGAAGCGCGCGTTGAAGATCGATTCTTCGACGAACGATTTTCCAGGACACGTACAGAGCATCGCGGTCATCTGCGGTTGAATATCGGTCGGGAACGCCGGGTAAGGGGCGGTCACGATCGAGGTGCCGCCGGTCACGCGTTTACCGTCGACGCGCACCCAATCGTCGCCCTGCGTTACCGTCGCGCCGCATTCGGTAAGCTTTTCGGTGAGTGCGGCGAGATGCGCGGGAATGCAACGACGCACCGTTACGTCACCGCGCGTCGCAACGCCGGCAACGAGCAGCGTTCCGGCGACGATGCGATCGGGAATGATTTCGTATTCGACGCCGCGCAGTTCGTCGACGCCCTCGATAACGAGCGTGTCGGTTTCGATGCCCGCAATCTTTGCGCCCATCGCAGCGAGGAAGCGTGCGAGATCGACCACCTCGGGTTCGAGCGCGACGTTGCGCAATGTGGTCGTTCCTTCGGCGAGCACCGCGGCGAGCAGCGCATTCTTCGTCGCGCCGACGCTGGGCATCCGAAATTCGATCTCGCCGCCGCGCAAGCGTCCATCGCGCGCTGCGGCCAAGAGATAGCCGTGCTCGTTGCGCACCTCGCAGCCGAGCGTTCGGAAGGCTTGTTCGTGCATGTCGGTCGCACGCGTTCCTAAAACGCATCCGCCCGGCAGCGGCACTTCGGCGCGGCCGAAGCGGCCGAGCAACGGGCCGACGAGATCGAACGAGGCGGCGAGTTTGCGAACCAGCGCGTAGGGCGCGCGATAGGTGGCAACGTTGCTGGCATCGACGACGAGTGCATCGCCGTCGTAGCGAAGGCGCGCACCGAGCGCTTCGAGCAGGGACCACATCACGGAGACGTCGGTAATATGGGGAACGCGGCGCAGCGTCACCGGCCCGCGGGCGAGCAGCGCGGCCGCCATAATCGGCAACGCAGCGTTTTTCGCGCCGTGGGTCTCCACCGAGCCTACCAGCGCGCCGCCCCCGCGAACGCGCAAAACCGTATCGAAGCGATCAATCATGCCTGTATGCGCTATTTCGCGCCCGAGTGCGGGGCGCCCCGCCCCGACAGGTTCCTAAGCGCTGCGTGCGAGCCGGAGCTTCGCCTCGGCGAAGGCGATCGCGGCGGGATCGGAGGCGCTGCCGAGTTCGGCGCGGGTCGCCTCGATATCGATCTCCTCGATCGAGAGCGCCCGCTCCACCAGCACGGTCACCCGGTCGGGAAGGGCCTGAATGAAGCCGTCATCGGTCGCCAATTCGAGGCGACGGCTCCCGGATTCGTCGCTCACCTCGGCACGGAGAACGCCCGGCTTGAGCGCGCCGACGAATGGGGCGTGCCCGGCGAGAATCCCTTCCTCGCCCTCGGTCGTCACCGCGATCACCAACGACGCTTGCCCTTCGAAGAGCACGCGCGTCGGCGCGATGAGCTTAAACGCAAACATTGACATCGTCGGCGACGCTAGACCTTCGCGCCCATTTTATCGGCGTTCTCTTTGACCTCGTCGATGCCGCCCGCGTAGAAGAACGCGCTCTCGGGGAGATGGTCGACCTTGCCGTCGAGCACTTCTTTGAACGATGCGATCGTGTCGCTGAGTTTGACGTACTTGCCCGATCGTCCCGTGAACTGCTCGGCAACGAAGAACGGCTGCGAGAAGAAACGCTGGATGCGGCGCGCGCGGCCGACGGCGATTTTATCCTCTTCGGAGAGCTCTTCGACGCCGAGAATCGCGATGATATCCTGCAGATCGCGATAGCGCTGCAGCGTCTCTTGCACGCCGCGAGCGACGGCATAATGTTCGTCGCCGATAATCTGCGGGTCGAGAATGCGCGAGCTCGATGCGAGCGGATCGACGGCGGGGTAGATACCGAGTTCGGAGATCGGCCGCGAGAGTGCGGTCGTTGCATCGAGATGCGCGAACGTCGTCGCGACGGCGGGATCGGTATAGTCGTCGGCGGGGACGTAGACCGCCTGCACCGAGGTAATCGAGCCTTTGCGCGTCGAGGTGATGCGCTCTTCGAGCGCGCCCATATCGGTCGAGAGCGTCGGTTGATAACCGACCGCCGAAGGCATGCGCCCCATCAGCGCCGAGACTTCGGAGCCCGCCTGAAGATAACGGAAAATGTTATCCATAAACAGCAGCACGTCGGCGCCGAGTTCGTCGCGGAAATACTCGGCCATCGTCACGCCGGTCTGCGCGATGCGGAAACGGACGCCCGGGGGCTCGTCCATCTGCCCGAAGACCAAGGTCGTCTGCGCGAGAACGCCCGACTCTTTCATCTCCAACCAGAGATCGTTACCTTCGCGCGTGCGTTCGCCGACGCCGGTGAAGACCGAGAAGCCCTTATGCACGTTGGCAATGTTGCGGATGAGCTCTTGAATGAGCACCGTTTTGCCGACGCCCGCTCCGCCGAAGAGTCCGACCTTTCCACCGCGCGTGTACGGCGCCATGAGGTCGATCACTTTGATGCCGGTCTCGAAAATTTTCGGCGTCGGATCCTGATGCTTAAATTCCGGTGCGGGGCGGTGGATCGGCCACATCGCCGCAGCGCTCACCGGCGCATCGGTATCGATCGCTTTCCCGAGAACGTTGAAGATGCGCCCGAGCGTGCCTTCACCGACCGGCACCGAGATCGGGCTCCCCGTCGCCGTCACCGCGGCGCCGCGCACGAGACCGTCGGTCGAACCCATCGCGAGGCAACGCACTTGGTTATTGCCGAGCTCGTCCTGCACTTCCAGCGTGAGGTCGCGCATCTGCATCGCCGTTCCGCCGAGGTTCGCGCCGGATTTCGCCGCTGCAGCTGCAGCGTCTTCGTTGACGCGAACGGTCAACGCTTCGGTGATTTTTGGCAGCGTTTCGGGAGTGAACTCGACGTCGACGACGTTTCCGAGCACCTGCACGACTTTACCGGTAGCGGTCATGTTCTTGGTTCCTTCTATCAACCGTTGAGCGCCTCGGCACCGCCGACGATCTCCAAGAGCTCCTTGGTGATCGCGGCCTGTCGGGCATTGTTCATTTGGATGGTATATTCGTCGATGAGTTTACCGGCGTTATCGGTCGCATTATTCATCGCTACGAGTTGCGCGGCGAAGAACGCGGCATCGGTCTCGAGCATCGCCGAAAAAATCGTGAACTCGAGATATTTTGGAAGCAACTGCGAGAGCACCGCTTCGGGGGTCGGGGCGAACTCCACCATCGCTTTCGGTCCGGAGGCTGCGGCGTCGGCGGAGATGCCTTCGCGTGCGATCGGAACGAGGTTGAGCGTTTGCGGACGCTGCACGAGCATCGAGAGCATCTTCGAGGAGACCAGCACGATCTCGGAGATCTTGCCTTCGACGAACGCCGCACTCGCCATCCGCGCAACTTCGCGCGCGGCCTCGAGCTTCGATGCCGAGTTGAGCGGCCAGCTCGGGCGATCGCCGCCGCCGAGCCGGCGTACCGCCTGGCGCGCCTTCACGCCGACGGAGTACATCACCGCACCGGGATGCTCGCGCAGAAAGCTCTCGCCCTGGCGAATCACGTTGGCGTTAAACGCGCCGCAGAGCCCTTTGTCCGCGGTCATGAGAATCATGCCGCTCGGAGCCGAGGTATTTCCCGGGTTCATGAACGGGTGATCGATCCGCGAAACCGCGCCGACGAGTTCGCGCAGCATCTCGCCGAGCGTTTCGGCGTACGGACGTGCCTGCTTTTGCGCCGCTTCCGCACGACGAATCTTCGCCGCGGCGACTTGCTTCATCGCCTTGGTGATCTGCTGGGTGTTTTTCAGCGATCGAATCTGGTCGCGAAGATCTTTAACGCTCGCCATTAGAAGGACGTATTGAACTCCGTAAAGGCGGCATTGAGCTTCGCCTTCGCATCGTCGCCTAATTGGCCGCTGCTGCGAATCGATTCGAGCACGTCGCCGTGCTTCTGGTGGAGGAAATCGATGGCGGCACGAGCCCACGATTGGAGTTTCGGAGTCGGGACCTCGTTGGCAAAGCCGTTCGTCGCGCCGTAGAGCAGGACGACTTGCTCTTCGACGGGCTGCGGCTGGTACTGCGCCTGCTTGAGCAACTCGGTCAGCTTCTCGCCGCGCATCAACTGCATCTGCGTGCCCTTATCGAGGTCGCTCGCCAGTTTTGCGAACGCCGCCAAGTCGCGATACTGCGCGAGTTCGAGCTTCAACTGGCCGGCGACCGATTTCATGGCCTTCGTCTGCGCCGAACCACCGACGCGCGAGACGGAGAGGCCGACGTCGACGGCGGGGCGGATGCCCTGGAAGAACAAGCTCGGCGTGAGATAGATCTGCCCGTCGGTAATCGAAATAACGTTCGTCGGAATGTACGCGGAGAAATCACCCGCCTGCGTCTCGATCACCGGCAACGCCGTCATCGAGCCGCCGCCGAGTTCGTCGGAGAGCTTCGCCGCGCGTTCCAGCAAGCGCGAGTGCAGATAGAAGACGTCGCCCGGATAGGCTTCGCGCCCCGGCGGGCGGCGGAGCAAGAGCGCCATTTCGCGATAGGATTGCGCGTGCTTGGTGAGATCGTCGTACACGATGAGGACGTCTTTGCCCTCGCCCATCAGCTCTTCGCCCATCGCACAGCCCGCAAATGGAGCGAGCCAACGCAACGCGGCGGCCTCGGAGGGGCTCGAAACGACGATGGTGGTGTACTCCATCGCGCCCTTCTGTTCGAGAATCTGCGCGAGCGCGGCGACCGTCGAGTTCTTCTGACCGATGGCAACGTAGATGCAGAACACGTTGCGGCCCTTTTGGTTGATGATTGTGTCGATCGCAATCGCCGTCTTCCCGGTCGAGCGGTCGCCGATGATCAATTCGCGCTGCCCCTTACCGATCGGAATCAACGCGTCGATCGCACGGATGCCGGTCTGCAGCGGTTGTTTGACGGGCTGACGTTCGACCACCGAGGGTGCGGTGTTCTCGATCGTACGAAAGCGCACCGTATCGATCGGGCCTTTCCCATCGACCGGTTCGCCGAGCGGGTTGACGACGCGACCGAGCAGCGCCGTGCCGACCGGCACCGACGCGATACGGCCGGTGCGACGAACGCGATCGCCTTCTTTAATCTCCGAGTCGGAGCCCATGATCACGACGCCGACGTTATCCTCTTCGAGATTGAGCGCGATGCCCTGAAGCCCGTTGGGGAACTCGACGAGTTCGGAGGCGCGCACGCCGCGCAGCCCATAGACGCGCGCGAGATTCGCGCCGACTTCGATGACGGTTCCGACCTCGTCTTCGCGAACTTCGCCCTTGAAGTCGGCGATCTGCTGCTTGAGTATTCCGGCGATTTCGTCGGCTTTTATCATCTGCTTTTTCCTATGGTTCTTTCGTTGTGCGTGCGGTTACGTACGTTGTGCGAAAAGGTTGCGAGCGAGGTCTTCTAGGCGCCCTGCGACCGTCGCGTCGATCAGGCGGTCGCCCATCATGACGCGGACGCCGCCGATGGCGTGCGGATCGACGTGGGTTTCGACATCGAACTTCTTATCGAAGCGGCTTTCGAGTTGCTTCACGAGCGCATCGAGATCCGCGGCCGAGAGCGGGTGCGCGGTCGTCACGGTCAGCGGTTCGCCGCCGCGCGCCGCACGTTCGAGCGCGTGATACTGTCGCACGATCTCGCCGAGCAATGTCTCGCGCCGCTTGCGGACCAAGAGCACGACGGCGTGAGCGACGATCTCGTGCACCCGCGAGCCGAAGGTCGCCAGCAACGTGCGCTCCTTGAGCGCGCGCGAGAGCACCGGTGAAACGAAGAAGCCGCGCAGCGCCGCATCGCCATCGATGGCCTCGCTCACGCTCGTGAGTTCCTCGCCGACGCGCGCCTCGAGTTTCGCATCGCGAGCGAGCGAGAAGATCGCCGCCGCGTAGCGGCGCGCCGCTTTTTCATCTGCCATCGTTATCGCATCCCCCCGAGTGCCGAGACGAAGCGTTCGCGCAGCGCGCGCTCGGCGCTCTCGTCCATACCGGCGACGGCACGCTCGCGAGCGATCGCGAGCGCTCCGGCAAGCGTCTCTTCGCGCAGGCGCTCCCGCGCGGCGTGGCGCGCCCGGTCGAGTTCGCCCTCGGCGCTGTGCAGTTCGCGCTCGCCCTCGCTCCGGATCTCGGCGAGGTATTTCTCGCGTTCGCGCGCGACGAGCTCGCCGACGCGACCGACGATGAGCTTCGCTTCTTCCTTCGCGCGTACGGCGGCAGCCCGCGCCTCTTCGCGCTCGGCCTCCATCTTCGCTAGGCGAGCTTCGAGCTCGGCGAGCCGTTGGTTCTGCGCTTCCTGCGCGCTAGCGACCGCAGGAGTGACGGCCTTCTGCCAGATCCAGACCGCGACGGCTGCAAACGCGAAGAAACATACAACCTGACTCCAGACGGCAATCAGTTCGTAATTCATCGTTTCACCTCGGGGAGCGCCTGCGCGAGCAGTTGCCCGGCGAGTTGCTCGCGTAGCGCGCTGAGATCGCCGGAGAGCGCCTCCACTTCGCGATGCACCTGATCGTTGGCGAGATCGATCGTCTCGTTCGCCTTCTTCGAGAACTCGGCCAGGATACTCACGCCGTCTTCGTGCATGCGCGCGCGTTCGCGAGCGATCGCGACATCGGCTTCACGGCGCGCCTCGTTGCGCACTTCGTCGGCTTCGCGCCGAAGGGCGTTCGCCTCGCTCTGCGCCTTTTCGTATCCTCCGACGAGATTATCGAGGTACGCGCGGCGCTGCACGACGGCCTTGCCGACCGGGCGCAAAAACAGCACGTTCAACAGCGCGAAGAAAATCGCGAAGTTGATGAGCTGGACGACGAACGTACCGTCGAAAGAAAAGAGCATCGCGCGAGGCTTCCTGTAGCGTTCGCTTATTTGGCGCCGGCGAGCAGAGCCGTGACGAGCGACGGCACGTTGGCGACGACGAAGAACAGGTAGAGTGCGAGTCCCAGGGCGATGAAGCCGTTCGCTTCGACGAAGCCGACGCCGATGATGAGGAACTGGAAGATATTCGGGCGCGCTTCGGGCTGGCGGGCGATCGCTTCGACCGCGCGCGAGCTCACGAGGCCGTTGCCGATCGTGGTGCCGATAGCAAATGCGGCGGCGACCAGGGAGAAGCCGACGACCGTCGCGGCGGCAATGATGAGTTGAACGTTCACTTAGATGGCCTTTCCAATCGAGTGGTACTAATGCGCCTCGTCCGCGAGGGCGAGCGAGAGATAAACGATCGTCAGCAGCACGAAGACGAATGCCTGGAGAATGCCGACGAGAAAATTGAAGATCTGAACGAAGAACGGGCCGATCGCCGCGGTGAGCGAGAGATCGAACGCGCCGATTTTAATATGCGACGAGACGATTTGATAGACGACGAGGATGAGCAGTTCGCCGATGAGGATATTGAAGAAGAGACGGAAGGCGAGCGTCGTCGGGCGGAGCACCTCTTCGAGCAGATTGATGATGAGCATCGGCCAGAACGGCTGCAAGAGATGCTTGTAGAACTTCAACCCGCTCTTGCGGATACCGCTGACCTGGATCAGCACGAAGACCAGCACGGCGTAGGCGGCGGCGGTATTGAGATCGGCGGTCGGCGAGCCGCCGAAGGGCAGCCCGAACGCCTTGAACGGAAACATGCCAAATTCGTTGAGCGCGAAGATGAAGACGACCAGCGCGATGAGGAACGGAACGAAGCCCTCGGCGAGCGGACCGATGGTGCTGTGCGCGAGATCCGCGAAATAGTTGACGACGCCTTCAAAAATGGTCTGGCGACGATTCACTTGCGGCGAACGATAGCTCGCAGCGACCCACCAGAGCAACGGCAACGTGATCGCCATCACGATCCACGTCGTCAATACCGTATCGGAATGCACGGTGCCAAGCACCGGCACCTTCCAAAGAGGATGCTCTCCAATCTGTTCGTGCACGTTCCGTTATCTTCTAGCGTTTCGTTTGCGAGTCGCCTGCGCTTCCGACGACGCGCAGAGCGAAGGGGGTGAAAAGTCCGACGATATAGAGCCCGAGCGACCACCACGGACCCTTTGCCGCGAAGGCCACCGCGACCGTACCGAAAACGAGCAAGCGTGCGAAACTACTTAAGACGAACGCTCGCCCTCTTCCACTCTCAACCAGCCTCCGCGCCGCTCCGGTGAGGAGGTAGAGATTGAGGATGCCGCAGAGATAGCCTACCACGAAGGCCAGCGCTGCAAAGACCGGTGGGCTCACCGCCGGGCCCCTGCTACGGCACGAAGGCGGCGGGTTCCTCGCCGCCACGAAAACGGGCGAGAAGCCCGGCCAGGATTCGCTGCGAGGCAGCGCCGTCACCGTAGGGGTTCGCGGCGCGCGACATCTTGGCGTACTGCACCGGGTCGCCGAGGAGCGCGGCGGCGGCGGCGAGGATCCGGCCGGGATCGTGCCCGACCAGCTCGAGCGTTCCCGCGGCGAGCCCTTCGGGGCGCTCGGTCTCCTCGCGCATTACGAGAACCGGCTTTCCGAGACAAGGAGCCTCCTCTTGTAGCCCGCCGGAGTCGGTGAGGACGAAGTGCGCGGCGCGCACGGCGGCGACCATCTTCGCGTAATCGATCGGCTCGACCAGAATCGCGCTCTCGACCTCGCCGAGTACCTCGCGCGCCACCGGATCGACGTGCGGCGAGGGGTGGACCGGCCAGTAGATCTGCGGGCGCTGCGGCAGCGCGAGAATCGCACGCATCGCCTCGGCCATCGCGCGCATGTGCGGATGATTCTCGCGCCGATGCGCGGTGACGACGATGAGCGGGCGCTGCGGATCGACGCGTTCGAATTGCGGCGGCGAAGGCAACGTCGCGCGATTCGCGGTCTCCATAAATGCATCGATCACGGTATTCCCCGTGACGAAAATATTGCGCGATGGAACACCCTCGGCGAGCAGATTCTCACGAGCCCGCGCGGTCGGCGAAAAATGGTAGCGTGCGAGTCGCCCGGTGAGCCGGCGATTCATCTCCTCGGGGTAGGGCAGCCATGGATCGCCGGTTCGTAAGCCGGCTTCGACATGCCCGACCTCGGCTTTGCCGTAGAATGCTGCGAGCGCCGCCGCGGTACTCGTCGTCGTATCGCCGTGGACCAAGACGATCTCCGGGCGCGCTCGTGCGAGCACCGGTTCCATGCCTTCGAGCACGCGCGTGGTAATCTGCGTGAGCGTTTGATCCGTGGTCATGATATCGAGATCGTAATCGGGTACGATTGAAAAGAGCGAGAGCAGATCGTCGAGCATATGTCGGTGCTGCGCGGTCACGCAGATGAGCGATTCAAAGCGAGCATCGGCGCGTAGCGCTTCGACGACCGGTGCCATTTTAATCGTGTCGGGGCGCGTCCCAAAGACGCTCATCACGCGGAGCGGTGCGGTCATACGAGCCTCCCCGAATGCGAGAACATGCCGGAGACGACGAGGGCAACGACGCCGAGGACGATGCAGACGGCATAGATGAGAAAGACCGCCTGCCGCACGCCCAAGCCAAAACGGAAGATCAGTTGGTGGTGAAAGTGGCCGCGATCGGCATCGGTGATGCTCCGCCCGTTGGCCGCTCGCCGAACGATAACCGCCGCGGTATCGAGAATCGGCAGTGCCAACACGACGAGCGGCACGAGGAGACTGATCGCAATCGCCGTCTTGCTCCCACCGATAATCGTCACGGTCGCGAACACATAGCCGATGAAGAGCGAGCCGGCATCGCCGAGGAAGATGCGCGCCGGGTTAAAGTTGTAGGGAAGAAACCCGAGCGAGCTCCCGGCGAGCGCGAGCAGCACCAAGGCGACGATGAAATTTCCGTGCAGGGCCGCAATCGCAAAGAGAAAGAGACTGGAAATCGTCGTAACGCCGGCGAGCAGGCCATCGAGACCATCGATAAAGTTCATCGCGTTCATCATGCCGACGTACCACAATAACGTGAGCGGGATGCTCACCCAAATCGGAAAGTCGATCCATGCATTCGCCGCTCCGTGCGCGAAGGGATTGTTGATGCCCGAGATGGTGAAGCCGTAGAGCATCGAGATGCCGGCAACGACCACTTGTGCGAGGAGTTTGCTGCGCGCGCGCATCTGCATGACGTCGTCCCAGAGCCCGACGCCGAGGATCAGAAGGCTGCCAAAGAGTAGGCCGATGAGGTGATGCGCGATATCGAGCTGTGCCCCGCGTGCGTGCGGCGAGCCAACGACGAAACCGAGCACCGCAAAGAGCGCGGTAGCGAAACCGAAGAAGACGGCGACGCCGCCGATACGCGGCGTCGGCGTCGTGTGCACGCGACGCTCTTCTTCGATCCCATCGATGATATTGAGATGGGTTGCCAAGCGAATCACCAAGGGCGCGATCGTTGCCGATACGGCGGCAGCGATAATAAAAGCCGCGATCTCCGCGATGATGGGTTTCATTGGAGCGAGCTCACGGAGCGAGCTTCCACTGCATCAAGGCGACGCCCGCTTCGGCGAGCAGTTCGACGGCGAATGCATCTTCGTAGCGTTCTTCGTAGACGATGCGTTCGACGCCGGCGCTCACCAGCAACTTCGAGCAGCCGATACATGGCTGGTGCGTGCAGTAGACCGTTGCCCCTGCAAGGCTCACGCCGTGAAGCGCGCCCTGGACGACGGCGTTCGCCTCGGCGTGCGTCGCGCGCACGCAGTGGTTATCGACCATCGTGCAGCCGACCTCACTGCAATGAGCGATTCCGCGCGGCGCGCCGTTATAGCCGGTGGTGAGAATACGTTGGTCGCGAACGGCGATGCAACCGACACGGGCGCGTGGGCAGGTCGCACGCGAGGCGACCGTACGCGCGATCTCCATAAAATAGTCATCCCAACTCGGCCGCATCGCGTTAGCGTGGAGCCACGAAGGTCGGCATCGAGGTGAGACTACCGAACATGCGATCCCCCGCATCGCCGAGCCCCGGCACGATATACCCGTGCTCGTTGAGTTCTGCATCGACCGCACCGACGACGATGCGAACGTCGGGGAACGCAGCATGGATCGCAGCGATCCCTTCGGGAGCGGCGATAACGCTGACGAACGTCACCTCGCTCGCACCGTGGGACGCGAGCAGACGGAGCGCGGCGATCCCCGACGCTCCCGTCGCCAGCATCGGATCGAGCACGAAGACGCGGCGCCCGTCGAGGCGCGCGGGAACGTTCGCATAGTACGGCACCGCCTGCAACGTCTGCGGATCGCGATAGAAGCCGAGATGGGCGACGACGGCATCTTCGACGATCTGCAAGAAGCCCGGCACGAGCCCGAGCCCTGCGCGGAGGATCGGCGCGACGACCGGGGGTTGTGCGATCCGGAGCGCCTTCATGCGCAGCAGCGGCGTCTCCACCTCGGTCTCGCGCGTCGGCAGCGAACGCGTCGCTTCGTAGGCGAGCAATGCGCCGAGGTGTTCGAGCAGCACGCGAAAGGAGCGCGTCGGCGTGTTCCGGTCGCGCAGTTGCGTGAGTCGATCGTGCAACGCCGGGTGATCGACGACGAGCAGTTGGTGGCCGTTCATCTTTGAATGCGCGCCGATCGACTAGGGTACGTCGAAGCGCGCGGTGAGTTCGTGAACGCGCGCGCGCAGCTTCTCTTGCTGCGCGCGCGCCTCGATATCGCCGAGCGCATCGCAGATAATCTCCGCGACTTCTCGGCATTCGGCGAGAGCGAAGCCGCGCGTGGTGATCGCCGGCGTGCCGACGCGAATGCCGCTGGTCACCATCGGCTTTTGCGGATCGAACGGAATCGCGTTCTTATTGACGGTAATAGCGATCTCATCGAGATAGCCTTCGACCGCTTTGCCGGTAAGGTTTTTCACCGAGAGATCGACGAGCAGCAAGTGCGTGTCGGTTCCGCCGCCGACCAATCGCAATCCGCGCTTTGCAAAGACCTCGCCCATCGCGCGGGCGTTGGCGATGACGCTTTGCTGATAACTGCGGAATTCAGGGCGCTGCGCCTCGCCGAAAGCGACGGCCTTCGCGGCGATGGTGTGCATCAACGGGCCGCCCTGAATGCCGGGGAAAAGGCTCTTATCGATCGCGGCTGCGTGCTCGGCTTTGCAAAGAATGATACCGCCGCGCGGGCCGCGCAGCGTTTTGTGCGTGGTCGACGTGACGAAATCGGCGAGCGCGATCGGCGAAGGATGCAGGCCGACGGCGACGAGGCCGGCGATGTGCGCCATATCGACGAGCAGCGTCGCACCGACTTCGTCGGCGATCTCGCGGAAGCGCTCGTAGTGCATCGTGCGCGGATAGGCGCTCGCACCGGCGATCAGCAATTTCGGCTTGTGTTCGCGTGCTAGGGCGGCGACCTGGTCGAAATCGATCAGTTCGTCCTCTTTGCGCAGGCCGTATGCGACCGCGTTATAGAGCTTTCCGCTGAAGCTCACTTTCGTGCCGTGCGTGAGGTGCCCGCCATGCGCGAGCGACATCCCCAACACGGTGTCGCCCGGCGCGAGCATCGCCATAAAGACCGCCATATTCGCCTGCGCGCCGGAGTGCGGTTGCACGTTGGCGTGATCGGCTCCGAAGATCGCTTTCACGCGATCGATCGCGAGCGTCTCGGCGACATCGACGAATTCGCAGCCGCCGTAATAGCGCTTGCCGGGATATCCCTCGGCGTACTTGTTGGTCATCACGCAGGCCATCGCTTCGCGAACGGCGGCACTCGCATAATTTTCCGAGGCGATGAGTTCGAGATTGCCGCGCTGGCGCCGCTCCTCGGCGGCAATCGATGCGAAGAGTTCGGGATCCTGGGCGGCGAGCGTGCCGTGCTGAAGCGTCTGCATGGTGGACTTTCTGTGCGTTACGGTTGTGCGGTGCGGGCGTCGTCGACGGCCCCGCGTTCGAGTGCGCGCAGCGTGCGCGTGCGTTGGTCGTCGGAGAATTCGAAGAGTTGATCGACGCGCGCGGCGTGCCGCCCGCCGTCGAAGGGCGTCGAAAGAAATATATCGAGGATGCGTTCGACCATCTCCCAGCCCGTCAACCGTTCGGCGAGCGCGAGAACATTGGCGTTGTTATGACGGCGCGCTAATTCGGCGGAGTAGGGTTCGGCGACTGGCGCGCAGCGCACGCCCGGCACCTTATTCGCGGCGATCGCGATGCCGATCGAGGAGCCGCAGACGACGATGCCGCGCTCGGCCTGCCCGCTCGCGACCGCCTCGGCGACGGCGTAGCCATACTGCGGGTAATCGACCGGCGTCGCATCGTGCGTGCCGAAATCGATAACGGTATGCCCGCGCTCGCGCAAGAGCGCAGCGATACGGTCTTTATATTCAAATCCGGCGTGGTCGGCGCCGAGTGCAATGGTCACGGCAGAGGGCTCTCCCTTAGGCAGTCGAACTCGCGCGCCGATGAAGATCGCCTGGGCCAGCAGTGCATTCGCAGCCGCTTTCGCGCGTGGCGATTGCACGCAACTCGAGTGGCTCGATGCCTGTGCGCGCAGCGCTCTCTGCGACGGCGTAGCGTTCGACCGAGCGCACTTTCCGCGGACCGATGCAGACTACCTCGCCCAGATCAAGAAGGCGACGGTCGATCTCTGCGTGACGCCGGTCGCAACGCTCGACGACGGCTTCTTCCTCGCCTCGCGGAGCGAAAAAGAGGAGTCGCTC
>JABEUX010000099.1 GCA_013044185.1 Vulcanimicrobiota bacterium
ATGGGGCACTTTCTCAACATGGTGCTCAAAGATATGTTCGTGAAGATTGCGTTGCTGGAAGGGCGGGCGGCGCGCTTCGTGCCGGGCTGGGATATGCACGGCCTCCCGATCGAACTCGAAACGCTCAAACATCTCGGGGTCAAAGATTTTCACCAGATCGATCCGCTGGAGTTGCGCGCGAAGTGCAAAGAGCGCGCGCTCTATTGGCTGGAACGACAGCGTTCGACGCGCGAGCGCATGGGAGTCTTTGCGGAATTCGATCGTCCCTATCGCACCGTCGATCCCTCGTTTGAAGCGACGATCGTCGAAGCGCTCGCAACGCTCGCCGAACGCGAACAACTCTATCGCGGACTCCGTGCGACGCTCTGGTGCATTCACGATGAGACGGCCCTCGCAGAGGCCGAGATCGAGTACGAAACCAAAATCTCGCCCTCGATCTACGTGCGCTTCCGCGCCGATGCAGCGCAGCGTGCGGAGATCCTCGCTCGTTTCGGATATGTCGGCGAGGAGAACGCGCCGCTCTCGGTTTTGATTTGGACGACGACGCCGTGGACGCTCCCCGCGAACGTCGCCATCGCGCTGCGCGCCGACGCAACCTATGGATTATATCGCGTCGACGACGAATTGTTGATCCTTGCCGAGGCTCTTGCGGAGCAGGCGCTCGGCGATGCATTCGCCGGCGCGCATCTGCTCGCGTCGCTACCCGGCAGCGCACTCGATGGAGCGCGCGCGCGGCACCCCTTCGCGCAGCGCGATTCGGTGATGGTACTCGCCGATTACGTCGATCTCGAGAGCGGAACCGGCGCGGTGCACACCGCTCCGGGGCACGGCGCCGACGATTTTGCGACCGGGGTAAAATACGATCTTCCGATTCTCAACCCGGTCGATGCCTCGGGACACTTTACGGCGGAGGGCGCACCCTATACCGGCCTGCAGGTCTTCGCTGCGAACGATCGCATCGTCGCCGACCTGCGCGAGAGCGGCGCGCTCTGGCGCTTCGAGAGCTATTCACATAGCTATCCGCATTGCTGGCGCTGCCACCAACCCGTCATCTTCCGCGCGACCGCACAGTGGTTTATCGCGATGGATCAGAATCGGCTGCGCGCACGCACGGTCGAAGCCGCGCAAGGCGTCGCCTTCGAGCCGGAGTGGGGGCGGGCGCGCCTGGTGCAGATGCTCGAAAATCACCCCGAATGGTGCATCTCGCGGCAACGGACCTGGGGCACGCCGATTCCCGCGGTCGTCTGTAAGGGCTGCAACGAATCGTTGCTCGATCCGCGCGTGGCACGTATTGCGGCGGCGCGCTTTCGCGAGGTCGGCGCCGATGCGTGGTGGTCCGAACCGGTCGAACGATTTTTGCCGGAGGACTTCCACTGCGCTCGCTGCGGTTCGACGACCTTTGAAAAAGAGCGCAACATCGTCGATATCTGGTTCGAATCGGGGGTGACCCACCTCGCGGTCCTCGGGCACGATGCAACGCTCCCTTGGCCGAGCGACCTCGTGCTGGAGGGCGGCGATCAGTACCGCGGTTGGTTCCGGAGCTCGATCGTTACTGCGGTCGCTCTCGAAGGGCACGCACCCTATCGTTGCGTGGTAAAGAACGGTTGGGTGAACGACGAGCAAGGACGCCCGATGAGCAAATCACGCGGCACCGGGATCGATGCGCGCGACGCGATGGCGACCTTCGGGGCCGACGTGCTGCGGCTCTGGTCCGCTTCGGTGGAATTCGTCGACGACGTTCGCTTCGGCCCTAACGTCGTCGAGCAAGTCGCACGCGTCTATCGGAATATTCGCAATCGCATCCGCTTCATTCTCGGCAACATCGCCGATCTTCCGCCCGAAGCGATCGTCGAGCCCGCGGCGATGCTGCCGCTCGATCGGCTCGCATGTCGGGTCACCGATGCCTTCGTCGCCGAGGTTCGCGAGCGATATGCCGCGTTCGGCATCCACGATGCCTATCTCGCGATCGTCGCCTTCGAGAGCGAGATGTCGGGGCTCGCCTTCGACGCGTGGAAAGATCCGCTCTACTCGGGCCAACGCGACGGCGCGCGGCGGCGCAGCGCACAGTCCGCACTCTTCTATCTCCTGCGCGGTTTCCTCACCGCACTCGCACCGCTGCTCCCCTTTACCGCCGAAGAGGCGTGGCAATCGTTGCCAGAGGCGCTGCGCGGGGATCGCGAGAGCGTCTTTGCCTTGCGCTTTGCCGACGAACGCCGCGTATCGAACGCTGCCGATCTCGCGCTCTGGGAGCAGTTACGCACGTTGCGCGCGCAGGTCGCCGCTTCGAACTCGCCGCGCGACTTTGAGATTGCGATCGATCTCTACGCGGGCGGCGAGCAGTTCGAGGCGCTCGCAGCACTCGGCGAGACTCTGCGCGAAGCGCTCATCGTCTCGGAGGTGCGCATGCATCGCGACCCGGCGGCGCAGAGCGCGCGGTTAACGATCGGGCAGGCGAGCGGCGCGAAATGTTCGCGCTGTTGGAAGTTCCGGGATCTCCGCGAAGGGGACGCGCGCGGCGCGATCTGCGAGGATTGCGAGCGCGCCGTCAGCGCGCTCGCGTAAGTCCGGCAAAGAGCGCATCGCGCCACGGAGCCCAGTTGCCGCCTTCGATCGCCGTTCGTGCTTCGGCCATCAGGGCGTGCAGCAGTGCGATATTATGGTACGAGAGCAATTGCGGCCCGAGCATCTCGCCGGCGCGGAAGAGATGGCAGAGATAGGCGCGCGTATAGGTTGTGCAGACCGCGCAGCCGCATTGCGGATCGATCGGCGTGAAATCGCGAACGTATGCGGCGTTGCGAATGTTGAACTCCCCGGTGCGCGTCATCGCCCGCGCGTTCCGGCCGCAGCGCGTCGGATAGACGCAATCGAACATATCGATACCGCAATCGACCGCAACGACGATATCGGCGACGGTGCCGATGCCCATGATGTAGCGCGGTTTCTCCGCGGGGAGGAGATCGGCGGTAAAGCGCGCCATGCGCTCCATCTCTTCGCGCGTCTCGCCGACCGAGAGCCCGCCGATCGCGTAACCGGGGAGATCGAGCGCGACGAGCTCGCGCGCGCTGCGCTCGCGTAGCCGTTCGTCGAGGCCGCCCTGCACGATCGCGAAAAGCTGCGTTCGCTCCGAGCGCCGCGCCGCAGCGCCGCGTTGCGCCCAAGAGGTCGTCATCGTCACGGCGGCGGCGAGTTCTTCCTCGCTCGCGGGCAGTTTCACGCAGACGTCGAGTTGCATCGCGATATCGACGCCGATCGCTTCTTGAAATTCGACGGTATCCTCCGGCGTAAACCGATGCATGCTGCCGTCGAGGTGCGATTTGAACGTCACGCCGTCGGGGTCGAGCGTTCGGCGCTCTTGCAACGAGAAGACTTGAAAACCGCCGGAATCGGTGAGAATCGGCCCTTCCCAGGCCATGAATCGATGCAGCCCGCCGGCGGCGACGATCGTATCGCGACCGGGGCGCAGACGCAGATGATAGGCGTTCGCTAAAACGATCTGCGTGCCGGCCTCACATAATTCGCGCGGGGTCAGCCCCTTGACGCTCGCCGCAGTCCCGACCGGCATGAAGGCCGGCGTCTCGACGTTCCCGTGCGCGAGCGCGAGGCTCGCGCGACGCGCGCTGCCATCTCGAGCGAGGAGTTCGAACGCGCTCACCGTTCGTGCGCGGCGAGAATCGCACGCACGCTCGCGTACGCCGGCGGCGGCGCGCTCTCGAAGCCGAGCTCGACGCGCGTGCGCGGATGCGTGAAGGCCAACCGCCACGCGTGGAGCGCCTGGCCGGGCAACGGCGAGCCGGGAACGCTGCGCCCGTAGACCGGGTCGTTATAGATCGGGTGATGCATCGCCGCGCAATGTACGCGAATTTGGTGCGTCCGCCCGGTTTCGAGCCGAAAGCGCAACTCGGTATGCCGCGCGAATCGCTCGACGACTTCGTAATGCGTGATCGCACGGCGCCCTTCGCGCGTGACGATATATTTGAGGCGATTGTGCGGCTCGCGCCCGATCGGGCCGTCGAGCGTTCCGCGATCGAACTCGGGAATACCGTGCACCAAGCCGAGATATTCACGCGATATTTTGCGCGCCTTCATCGCGATGCCGAGCCCGGAGAGCGCCTCGGGGGTCTTGGCAACGACGAGCAGCCCCGAGGTATCGCGGTCGAGGCGGTGGACCAACCCGGGGCGCAATGCGTCGCCGGGCAAGGTGCCGAGATAGCCGAGCAACGCATTGACGAGCGTCCCGCTGCGCGTCCCGTGCGCGGGGTGCGTCACCATTCCCGCGGGTTTATCGACGACGAGCAGATCTTCGTCTTCGTACACGATCGCCAAGTCGATCCGTTCGGGTTTCGCGACGAGCGGTTCGGGATCGGCGAGTGCGTACTCGAGCACGTCGCCTTCGGCGAGGAGCCGGCTCGCCCGCGCGAGTTCGTCGTTCACGCGGACACCGCCCTGACGGATCGCTTCGGCGACCCGCGAGCGCGGCGCGGCGGCGTGCCGCGCGACGGTTACATCGAGGCGGAGCCCCGCCTCTTCAGGTGCGACGACGTGACGCAAGGAGGCTCGATAGCAGGAGGAGCACGACGCCGACGGTCACGCAAGAATCTCCGACGTTGAAAATATTCGGCCAGATGCGGTAGAGATCGATAAAATCGACGACGTAGCCGAAGTGAATGCGATCGACGATATTCCCGATCGCGCCGCCGACGATCAGCCCAAACGCGAGGCGGACGAGGCGCGATTGCGTCGCCGCTTCGCGAAAGCTGAACCAGAAGAGTACGAGCACGACCACCGCCATCGCGATGAGCAGCGCCGCATTGCTTCCAAAGAGCCCGAAGGCGCCGTGAAAGTTGCGCTCGTAGGTCCAACGCAAGAGATGAGGAATCGCGACCATACTCTCGCCGGGCAGCAATGCGCGTTGCACGAGGCGTTTCGTGTATTGGTCGAGTGCGAAGGCGACGAGCGCGACGACGGAGACGGCGAGCGCGGTGGCGCTAGATTTTTGGTGCTGGGACAAACTGATAAAATACTCCGGCGATAGTGAGGAAAGCGTCGTTCACCAAGACGAGCCCGACGAGGACCAAGAACGCTCCGGCCGTGAATTCGATCGCGGGGATAAAGCGCTTGATACGATCGAGGAGCGGCAGAACCAACCCGATCGCGACCGCGGTGGCGAAGAACGGCACCGCGAGTCCGGCGGAGTAGACCACGAGCAGCCAGGCCGCTTGGAGAGTCTGCTGCTGCGACGCAAGTGCGAGAATGCCTGCGAGAATCGGCCCGATACAGGGCGACCAGCCCGCCGCGAAGGCGACGCCGACGATAAACGAGGTCAGGTGCGAGCGCGGCCGGCTCCCCGCGACGTGGGCGCGCGTGTCCATCATCAACAGCGGGATCCGCAGCAGCCCCATCATGTGCAGCCCCAGGACGACCACCACCGCTCCGCCGATCTCGGCGACGAGCGTGCGATTCGCTGCGAGCGCCCCGCCGAGCGCACTCGCCGAGATGCCCAGGAGGGTAAAGACGAGGGTGAAGCCGAGGATGAATGCGAGCGCATGCGTCATCGCCCGCGCGCGCAGTGCAGGGGAGGCCTCCTCGCCACGGAGCTCCTCGAGGCTCGCGCCGGTCAAAAAGGAAAGATAGGCCGGCACCAGCGGGAGGACGCATGGCGAGACGAAGGAAACGAAGCCCGCGAGGAACGCGAGGCCGACGCTGATATGCGCAGTCGTGTTCACGTACGCCCCTATTGTACGACGGCGGCTCGCGCGGGCCTGTAGAGGCACCGCCACAGAAGGACGACATGCAACACTGGTTTGTTTATCCGAACATTTCGCCGATCGCGTTTCGGCTCGGGCCGATCGCGGTTCACTGGTACGGCCTCGCCTATCTCGCAGGCTTTATCGCGGTCTATTTTTGGATGGCGCGCCCGGCGGGTAAGCGGCGCCTCGGCTTAACCCCCAACGAGATTCAAGATTTCTTAGTCTACGCGTTGGTCGGCGTCCTTATCGGTGGGCGCGCACTCTTCGATATCGCCGATATGATTACGTGCCGGCAAGATATCTCGCGCGTACAATCCTGTCACACCGTCGCGCAGTATTTCTCGCATCCGATTCTGTTCATCGCGGTATGGCAAGGCGGCATGGCGTTCCACGGCGGCCTGATCGGCGTCGTTATCGCGATCTTCTTGTTTTTACGCAAGCATCCGCACCTGAAGTTCCTCGTCCTCGGCGACGAAGTCGTGATGATGCTCCCCATCGGTATCACGATCACGCGCGCAGTCAATTTCATCAACGACGAACTCTGGGGGCGCATCTGCCGCCCCGACCATCCATGGTGTATGGTTCCCGGCGATACGCTCCTTTGGGGCAATCAATATCGTCATCCATCGCAGATCTACGAAGGAATTCTCGATCTTGCGACGCTGCCGATTCTGTTGCTGCTCTACCGGCGCAAACCCGCCGACGGCGTCGTCGGCTGGACATGGTTCATGCTCTACGGCATCGTGCGCAGCGTCGCCGAACTCTGGCGTTCGCCGGGGATCCTCTTCCTCGGCCTCACCGGCGGGCAGCTCCTCGCCGTCCCGATGATCTTCATCGGCGCGGCGGGCATCTGGTGGTCGGTGAAACGCGGCGAGCGCACCGAGGAGAGCCTCCCAACGCGTGTTGGCTGAGCGCCTCGCGGCATTCCGCGGCGAGCTCTCGGGCGAGCTCGCCGCCTGCGGGCGCTCGCCCGAGAGCGTCACGATCCTCGGCGTGAGCAAAAAGCAACCGCTCGCGACGATCCGCGAGGCATACGCCGCCGGGCTCCGCTCCTTCGGCGAGAACTATCTCCAGGAAGCCGCTGAAAAATTCGCCCC
>JABEUX010000100.1 GCA_013044185.1 Vulcanimicrobiota bacterium
CCGTGGACGCCGGTCGCGCTCGCTTCACCGCAGACCCAGAGCCCGCGCAGCGAGGAGCGCCCCCATTCATCGACCGCTACCCCGCCCATGTGATAGTGCGCGGCGGGGGCGACCGGAATGCGCGCCGTACGCGGGTCGATTCCCGCCGAGGTGCAGAACGCAAAAACCGTTGGGAAGCGTTCGGAAAACTCGTCGCCGATGGCATCGCGTGCGTCGAGCCCAACGCTGCGACCGGCACGTATCTGTTCGAAAATCGCGCGTGCGACCACATCGCGCGGCGCGAGCTCGGCGTCGTCGTGAATCGCCGTCATGAACCGCTCGCCGAGATCGTTGATCAGCCACGCGCCCTCGCCGCGAATCGCTTCGGTGACCAGAGGCATGGGGTCGCGGCCGATCGCTAGTGCCGTAGGGTGGAATTGCACGAATTCCATATCGGCGAGCATCGCGCCGGCGCGCGCGGCCATAGCGATGCCATCGCCGGTCGCTTCGACGGGATTGGTGGTGGCGCGATAGAGGCGGCCGATGCCGCCGGTTGCAAGGATCGTCGCGCGCGCGCGCACGATAAATCGCTCGCCGAGATCGCGCGAGCGGCCGATGACGCCGGCGATGCGGCGCTCCCCGTCGACGAGAAGATCCTCGACGATGGTATCGGCGATAACATCGATGTGGTCGGATGCGCCGACCGCGGCGATGAGCGTGCGAAGAATCTCGTGCCCGGTTGCATCTCCGCCGGCTTTGACGATACGTCGGCGCTGGTGAGCGGCTTCACGCCCTAATGCAAGTTCGCCGTCGGCGGTGCGATCGAATGCGGCGCCGAGTTCGAGGAGTTCCTCGATCCGCGCCGGAGCGTCATTGGCAAGAATATCGGCGATCGATTCATCGCTGAGGCCCGCACCGGCGAGACGTGTATCCTGTGCGTGCAGCGCGGGCGAATCGTCGCTGCCGATCGCGGCGGCGATGCCGCCCTGCGCCCAATCGGTCGCGGCGCCACTGCCGAGCGGACGTTTGCAGAGCACCGCTACGCGGAGCGGCGCGAGTTTGTAGGCGGCCATCAAGCCGGCGATTCCGGCGCCGACGACGGCGACGTCGTACGCGCGTTCGCGCATTAGGGTGACTTCGGCGGGCGGCCGTAGCCGAGCATGCGATCGACGGCGCGTCGCGCGCGCTCCGCGACGACGGGATCGACGGTGACCTCGTATTCCATCCTCTCCAAACTACGCCGCACCTTCGCAAGCGTATTGCGCTTCATATGCGGGCAGAGGTTGCACGGGCGTACGAACTCAACGTTGGCGACGCTTCCGGCGACGTTATCGGCCATCGAACATTCGGTAATCATGACGATGCGTGGGGTGACGCCTTCGGCGGTTCCGCGCTGCGATTCGCGCCGTACGTACTCCGACATCCCTTGCGTCGAGCCGACATAATCGGCTTCGGCAAGGACGCCGGGCGGGCACTCGGGATGTGCGAGCACGCGCAAGTTCGGGTCGTCGCGCCGAAACGCGCGAATTTCTTCGGGAGTAAACCGTTCGTGAACTTCGCAATGCCCCTTCCAAGCGATAAGTTCTACCGTCGTCTGCGAAGCGACGTACTTTGCGAGATATTCGTCGGGAAGAAAGATGACGCGCGGCACGCCGAGCGCTTCGACGATATGCAACGCGTTGCCGCTGGTCACGCAGACGTCGGACTCCGCTTTTACTTCGGCGGAGGTGTTGACGTAGGTGACGACCGGAACGCCGGGGTAGCGTTCGCGCAACAACCGAACGTCGGCAGCGGTAATCGATTCGGCGAGCGAACAGCCCGCGCGAAGATCGGGGACGAGTACGCGCTTTTCGGGGTTGACGAGCTTTGCGGTCTCCGCCATGAAATGCACGCCGCAGAGCACGATGACGTCGGCGTCAGTTTTCGCAGCCTCCACCGCGAGCGCAAGCGAATCGCCGACGATATCGGCAACGAGATGGAAGATCTCGGGAACTTGGTAGTTGTGGGCCAACACCACGGCGTTCCGCTCGCGTTTGAGGCGCTCGATAGCGACGACATCGTCGACGTAGAGCGGCCATTCGATCGCCGGTAGGACGCGCTCGGCGCGCTCGAAGCGCGAGAGGAGACCGGCGGGGATCTCGGGGGGGAGCAGTTCCGTTGCGCTCATGGTAGTGACATCGTTACCGTTGAAGGGGTTCGGTACCTACGACCTCGGTATGCGCGCGATGGTTTCTTTTAAATGAACCCTCGCCGAAGGGCGATAACCGCTGCCTGCGTGCGGTCGGCCGCTGAGAGTTTGATGAGCGTGTCGCGGATGTGGCTCTTTACCGTCCCAAGGCTCACCACGAGCCGTTCGGCGATCTCGGCGTTACCGACGCCTTCGGCGATCAGACGCAAGATCTCCGTTTCACGCGGGCTCAGCGGCGACTCGATGCGCTCTCCGGGTACGGTCGTGAATTGCCGCAGCACGATGTGAGCGATGCGTGGATCGAAGTAGGCTCCGCCATCGGCGGCGACGCGGATCGCCTCCACCAGTCGTTCGGGGTCACCGGACTTCAGGCAATAGGCATCCGCGCCCGCAGCGAGCGCGGCGAGCACGTCGGGCTCTTCATCGACCATCGTGAGGATGACGATATGCACGGTCGATTTCATCGCGCGCAGCTCCTCGGTGAGCTCGATACCGTCGATACCCGGCAAGCCGATGTCGACGATGGCAACGTCGGGCCGCTCTCGCATGATGAGGTCGCGCCCCGTCGGGCCGTCGCCGGCCTCGCCGACCACCTCGATATCTGCAGCAGCGAGTGTGGCGCAGAGCCCCATGCGCGTCAGGGCGTGGTCTTCAACGACGACGACGCGAAGCGCGCTCATTGCGGCGTCCCGTCTGCGATTGTTTCGCCTACCGGAATCTCGATCACGAAACGGCTGCCGCCGCGTTCGCACGGCTCGTACCATACGATCCCGCCATGTTTTTCTACAATCAAACGCACGACGTAGAGCCCAAGCCCCGTACCGCTGCCGCGCCGTCGCCTACCGACGCCGAAGCGCTGAAAGAGCGCGCCTCGTTCCTCGGGTGCGATGCCGTAGCCGTGGTCTTCAACGGTCGTACGGCTGCGGTCGTCATTGGATTCGACGGTAACAACGACGGCGCCGGCGCTCGGGCTTGCGGCAACGGCATTCGCGGTGAGGTTTGTCATTGCGCGCCGCAGTTCGTGGGCATCTCCGAGCACCACCGTTGAATCGCCGCTTACCTCAATGCGTACGTTGCGTTCGTTGGCCATCGGCGAAAGCTCGTCGCGCACCGATTGCGCGACGAGAAAGAGATCGATCGGTTCGTCGAGGGTGACGATGTCGCCCGATTCGTAGCGGGCGACCGTTAGGAGCGTTTCGACGAGGCGCTGCGATTCGGCATTCGATTCTAAACTTGCAAGTAACACTTTGCGATACGCTTCGGGCAATTCACCGAACGCGCCGCGTTCGGCCTGGCGCATCGTCACGTCGGAGGCTGCGAGCGGCGTTCGTAAATCGTGTGCGAGGGCGTAAACGAGATCTCGGATGACGCCGCTGCGTTCCTCTGCTTGCTGGTTGCGATGCGCCAATTCGGCAGACTGTTCGATATTTTGAACGAAGAGTTCCGCCTGTGCGAGCGCGTTCGAACACCGTTCGAAATAGGACTGCAGGTACCGCGTTTCGTCACGCGTCCAAGGACGATCGTCGCGCAAGAGCAAGAGACGAGATTCGGCCGTGCTCCCGCCTGCGCCGGGCGCGATCGCCCCGTAACGCGCGCCCAGAGTTTCGAGAGCGAAGCGCGCGACGACATCGGCATCGTCGAGGGGGCGCGCCGTATCGAGGCGTTTTGCTATGAGCGAGCGCAGTTCGGAGGGAAGTGCGTCGCGCCGATTCTCAACGTGAGCCGTCGCGGCTATCGCAAAATACCAATCGTCGCTTGCGGCGATATCGGGAACGAGCAGTCCACGCTCGGCCGCGAAGAGGTCGAGCGACTGGTGGAGCGTCGTCCGGCGCACGAGTTCCGGGTTGAGGCTTTCGCGTATACGTTCCATCGCGAG
>JABEUX010000009.1 GCA_013044185.1 Vulcanimicrobiota bacterium
GCGTTTTCCCAAGATATGCTCCTTCTTGAAGGCTCTTTCGCCTTCGACGGAGCGAAGTCACCACTTACGGCGCTGTCCAGCTACCCGGGGCCACCTCTGATATCGCCACTGAGGCCGACTCCGATCGTATATGTGGTGGACGTACCAAACGTTGCTGATGAGATCGTTCTTTTACTCGTCGGCGCCGCTCTGTTCGTCTTTGGTATCACTCGTCGGCGTCGCGTCTGATGCCCTCGGTCCGTCCCGAATAGCCGTGCCGGGGTAGTAGGCGGGGGCGCCGCGGGGGCCGCCGTTCGAATTTTGTCCGCTCTCCCCCTGTGTCGGGCAGGGCTCGCGTCACCGTGGTTTTAAGAGATCTCCGGAATACCTGGTAAGCCTTTCCTCTCACGTCGCTATCGTCATAAAAGGAGCCCTGTGTCGTGGATATTCTCAATCAGATGCCGCCATTTTGGCGCGTGTTTACGGTGGCAACGGTTGCATGCGTCATCGTAAGCGCACTTCCGCTCTTCTTTATCTCGACGCTCCTCGTATGGACCATCGTTGCCATTGCGGGCTGGAAATACCCGCAATTGCTCGCGGGTAAAGTTCAAGGCATGTCGAGCCCAACCGGCTACGCAGTTGGAATGGGAGCGCTCATGGGGGCGTCGGTGAACCTCGCCGTCGTGCTGGTGATGATTGTTTGGACCCTCATCTGGGGAAGCGTTGTTGCGGGCGCCCTTGCACACGCTCACCAGGATATGCGGGGACTGCAAACGGCTACTGAATCCATCTATGCGGGAATGATGGGAGTGACGTGGCTGATTGCGGGATTTTTCGCTCCCTTCGTCGGTGCCGCGCTCGGGGCATTTGGGGGACTGATTGGCGGATCGCAAATTCCAAAGGCCTGATGGGTCGAAAACGAGTAGCTCTCCCGGGTCGTCGTTGTTGCGCTAGCGATCGTAGCTTCGGCGCGCGCCGACCGTCGGGGGGTGTTTTCGGTGCCGTCAGGGCGAAAGTGCTTGACGGAAGGGAAGCCCTTGTGGCATGCTGGGTGAAATTCCCCCGCGCCGAGCTTTCGACATATCGTGCGATCGTTTTGTGCACGCTCGAAAGTATTGATATTCATGCGAACCTTTGATGAACTCGGCCTACCCCCGGTGTTGCTGCGCGCAGTCGCCGACCTCAAATTTACCGAACCGACGCCGATTCAGGTGCAAGCGATTCCACCCGCGCTCGCCGGGCGCGATATCCTCGCCAGTGCCCAGACCGGGAGCGGAAAATCGGCGGCGTTTGGCCTCCCGCTGATCGCGCGTTTGCTCGATCGTCCGCGCGGCACCACGCGCGCGCTCGTCCTCGCACCTACCCGCGAACTTGCCGAGCAGATCTCCGTTCATCTCGGTGCATTGGTACGCCACACCACGCTGCGCGTCGCTGCAATCTACGGAGGCGTCGCTTTTGGCCGACAGCTCGCGGCGCTCGCCTCAGGGACCGAGATCATCATCGCGACGCCGGGGCGGCTGCTCGATCATCTCAGCAACGGCGACCTACGGCTCGATGCGATTGAAATGTTCGTACTCGACGAGGCCGATCGCATGCTCGACATGGGTTTTCTTCCCTCGGTCCGCCGCCTGCTCCGAACGCTTCCCGCGCAACGGCAGACGCTCTTTTTCTCGGCGACGCTGCCTTCGGCGATCTCGGTTCTGGTCGGGGAGATCCTCCGCGATCCGGTGCGCATCGAGCTCGCTGCGGAGCATCCGCCGATCGAGATGTTGACGCAACGCATCTATTCGGTGCCGCAGGAAAAGAAGACCGAACTCTTGCTGGAGCTCTTTAAAGACAACAACATCTACAGCGCGATCGCGTTCACACGCACGAAGTCGCGCGCCAATCGCCTCGCCGCAGCGCTGAGCAAACATCGCATCCCCACCGATCTCATTCACGGCGATCGTTCTCAAGCACAGCGCACGCGGGCGCTTGAGAGTCTCAAAAATGGGAAAATTCGCGTCCTCGTCGCGACCGATATTGCCGCTCGCGGTATCGATATCGTCGAACTCGGCCACGTCGTGAATTACGACGTGCCGCTGATCGCCGAAGATTACGTCCACCGCATCGGGCGCACCGCGCGCGCGAAAGCGAGCGGCGATGCGATCACCTTCGTCTCAGCCGATGAAGAGCCGCTCATTTTGAAGATTGAATACACGCTCGGCCGTCGCCTCGAACGCGAGATCAATCCGCTCTTTCCGGAGATCGCCGCCGTTGCCCCCAAGCCGCGCAAGGTCTATAGCAGCTCGCGGCGGCGACGATAACCTCATCCGTAAACGTAACGGAGCCGATGCGAGCTCGAAGCGTCGGAATACGGAGCACTGCAGCGCCATCTGGTCGGCGGGATGCATCTCTCCGAGCTCGTCGACGTAAAGAATCCCTGGCGTTTCTCGGTACGAACGCGGCGCTCGGTTCGCGCGAAATCGTTAGATTTGCGACAGATGCGAGTTTATAACGGGATCCCATTCCGGGCTCTGATAGGTGAAATCGACGCTTCGTAGACACCACGCTATGTCCGGCGCGGATACCGGTATTTCGTCGTCATACGGATGACAGTCTTGATAGATAAGCCCCGGTGGCGGATAGAAATGCTCGATATTGAGGGGAATGGTGCATCCGCATTCTTCGGTATAGCGCCACGGAATTTCCGGATCCGGTTGGTATTGAAGTAGCGCGCGCTCGTTGGCAAAAAATTCCGAGAACGTATCGGGAACCAATGTCGTCCCGGGCATCGCGAATTCTCGGTCTTTGCATCCGTTCAACGTCGCGTATATCCGGCGAAGGGCCGCATAGATATGGGTCGGAGATGCGTACAGTTTGATCCCCCGTCGAACGGCGATATCCAGGTATGTTCCCGATGGCCATTCGTCGCGAAAATCAATCTTGAGTTTGAGGCGTCGATAGAAGAGATCTTCCGACGCAAAATCGATGCCCATCGATCCGTCGACGGAATAAAGTCGTGCGAGACATTCAAATCGGTACTCTTCAACCGTGGGCTCAACAAAAAGCATAAAACGCTCCTTTCAGGAAAGCGCGTTAAAGCAACTGTAGTAACGGGTAGAGGATCGGGAGCGGCCTCTACCTAGAAGATCAAGGGCCGCCATCGCACGATGGCAGGCACTCGCGAATAGAAACACGGTGATTCAACGTGCGCGCCAAAAGTCCTGCCGTACGGCACAAAGAAATGACGAGTACGATTGCGGATCCACACGAGAGATAATAAGCTGCGCCCTTTTATATTGTCCTGGGTTTGTTCGTGCACCACGCAGTCGAAGCGGTCATGGCGGGCTCGCCACCACCAAGTAGCGACCGCCGCAGAGCACCGGCGCGAATCCATCGATGGCATCGCTCCACGATAACGCATGCGCGAGCGTTTCGACGTGGTGTTAGAGTGCGAATTACCGGGTAAGAGGCGATGCAAAAATCATCATGAGGCTAAACTTGCAATCTTCGATTTCATCAAGGGCTCTGGTAATCCACGGAGCCGACACGGGAGGCTAGGAACTCACTCATCCATGGCGTTCGAGCGCCGGAAGGCTCGCACCGCGTCATGCCAATCAAAACACTCCATGGAACCGGGCCAGCTTCACCGGGGAGTTTTGGAGACGAGTATTCGGTTGAGCGTTTGGCGGTGGTTTTTGGGGTGTACACGTTGAAAGGTGTTATTCGATGAACAAAAATGTATTGGCCCTTATGATGTTCGTTGCTGCAACCGCAACGCGATCTCTCGCCGCGACCACGACGTGCGCTCTTCCGAGTGCCGTGAGGGAGGTTCTCTCACAACAATCGCATCAAGAAAATCTGAGCGAAAAAGAAATTCTCGATAAGAGCGATCCGTGCACGAGAGCCGGCATGGCGCATGCGGCCAGTACGTTCAATGCCGATTATGCAAATCGCGCCTACCTAAAGATATTAAAGGGCCAGAAAGCCGATGCTGTTCATTTTTCCGAATGCGCGCTAAACGCGAAAAGCGGCGAAAGGGGCGTACAGTTTGCAACGGCTGCGTTACAGGCAGGGGAGAACGTCCTCTATTCATCTGTCAAGACGTTTGGAATAACGCCGATAACTGCGGCTCGCGCACGGCACCTACAAGTGGTCGCAAAGTGGATTTTGGCAAATCCCTGCGCCAGTCGAGAACTGAGAGCCACAGCACGGCAAGAACTCCGAGAACTTCGAGAAATCGTCGGGGAGTAAGCGGCTTGGCAGGAGCGAACGACTTTTTAGACTCCCGATGAATACGACATGGCGGAAAGCCGCCCGCTCGTAAACGTTACGACGAAGGTATAATACCTGAGTGCCTGAGGATATCCCGGCATCGGCTTGCTCCAAGAATAGTGAAGCATCTCCGTATTTCCGACTCGGAAGATCTTGGCGTTCCCAAGTTTTTGCTGCACCTCTCGGAGAGACATCCCGATACGAATTCCGTCCCGGCTCTGGATGTCGGCGAGGTTCCTTCTTGCCACCCACGGAATGGGCGTTTTTACCTTCAAAAGCTTCGTGCCGAGTACCGTGTCTTCGAAAAACATTATTGCTGCGAGCCGATGAACGGGATCGTACCAAACGGCCGGGCAGGCTCCAGAGCCTGCTCCATTGGGATCCCGAAATGCGCTCGCGTGTTTAAAAGAGATGGCCAACTGGTCGGGAACCTTTGGAATAGATCGTGCGACGCGAAAATTTTCGGGGAGAGGCCCCTGATGGCCGTACCAAACGCTAAATTTATGGCAATCAGCTGGTGAGTCTACGACGTTATTGGGACGTTGAGACCACTGACTCCTCGGCGCTCCCAACGTCGCGAACGCGATCGGCGAAAAGGAGAGTTGCAATAAACCATATGCAGCGAGCGCGGCCGCAGTTACGAATGTTTTCGTTTGCATTTTAGGCACCTTCGTTCATTCTAAAAACGTCTATCGAGTCAGGTTCTGCTGCCCGCACTCGGTTTGAATTGACGGGAATATATCGTGCGCCCCTCAAAACGAAGGGTGATCGAAATTGGGCTGGTTGCTACGCGAAAGCCAGACCGATATGAGTGATGGTCGATAAGCCTGACTTTCGAGATATGAAACATATATACGCCGGAGATGGTGTTGTTAAAATCTATTATTCTCCGCACGTCTTCAGGGGGGACGGCAATCCTCGCCGGCACGATACCTGGAGCGATATTAACGACGGCCCATTGAGGATAGGCGAAGGCCTCGAGCTTCGAACCCTTCGGAGATAGCGAACATCCAAATGATGTTCCCTTGAAGCGATCTATGATCGCAAACCCACCGGATGAGGCCAAATCGACTGCATCGTTAGAGAAATCGTATTTCTTCATTTTTACTTCGAACCGAATAGAGACGATATCGTTTATCGATGCTACGGCATTTCTTGCAAGCATATTTTGCCAATAAGCGGTACGAACGTGAATGGTCGATTCATCGACGCTGCCATTCGGGCAAAGATCCCTTATAAAGTAATACCGAAGCTGGCCACCGGTAACGAGCCCATTGATGAACGAGCTTGAAAGCATATCGTGAGGCTTGGTTCGAATGTAGGCTAGAAGTGCTTGGCCATAGGGGTCGAAGTTGTTCGGCGAAATCGCCGATGCCGATGTCGTGAGGATAAAACTAATATATACGAAGGAGAGTAGGACTCGCTTGATCATCTGGGTATCCCTTCGATTAATAGTCGTATTTGAGTGAAAACGAGACGTTCGTCTCAACTATTCGGGCCGTACTCCCAGCCGAGATGTGTAAGAACTGCACTTCCTAGTCTCGGGTTTGCGATGTTCTCTGTTGCGTACTCGGTGAGAAATTGCAGGTTCCCGGAATGAAGCATTGGTGCGATAGCTTTATCGGGGACGGCGTCGGCTTCCCACTGAATCCTAGACGTCGTTTCACCGTTTGCCTGTCCGGGAATTGTGAAGTTGATTACTTTTTTTACCGTGATATCGGCATAGCAAATTTGGCCATTTGTCGACGAGTTGCCGGAAAAAAATAGGCGCGATCCGGTAGGTGTTAACGAATAACGTACGGCGGGTGCCAAGAATGTGTCGCCGTTCGTGTTTTCGGCGGTGGTGCGGGTGTTCGTTGCGGAGACGAGGTGCGCGATCATTAGTTGGTGTAGATGCGCCATCGTCGAAGGGCGAACCTGTTCGTTATCGCCGTTATTGTCCCACGAGCGAAAAATCGCATACGGAAACACATACGATGTCGTATAGCCGAGACCTCCGTTACGGGCTTGTCGGAGATATTTCGATATTGCCATGGAAAAATTAGCGTTCGTTGGAGCGTTAGGATTCGCGCATCCCGAAAGGGCAGGCTCGCGATCATTTCAAATAGGCTCCTGAAATAATGAGCGGTGGTCGATATGGAGAGGCTTAAGGGAGTTTCTTTTGCATGCTTTCCTTAAGACGTTTTGCCGTGGCAAAAACGTTTAGCGCAAAGCCAGCGATCAATGCGTAAAACCCGATCGAAAGACTGCCGACTGACGAAATAATCATTGGCAGAGAGAGCGACCCTAGCCAAAGTAGTGCAAGCGTTCCAAAGAGCGCGCAGGAAACGCCGTACGTAATGAGGTCGCGGTTTGCAAAGGTGAAGCGCGCGGCATTGAAGGGCAGTAATGCCAGCGCTAGGCCGAGGGCGAGCGCGAGGAGCCCCGGAAAACCCGCCTGGCTAAGCGCGTACGAAACAGTAGTCGATGACGAAAAAAAACCGCCCGTTTGGGCGGTGACGAGCGGTGCAAAATAGCCGATCGCGATCAGGGCAGCGGCTCCGATGCCGATCAGCTTTTCGGCGCCTAATGCGATCACGGAATCCATCATTGCGACGGTCGGAGAGTGCTGAGGCGTGGATGCTGAGCCGGCGGACTCACGCTCGGGCGAGCGCGGCACTTCGTCGTCGATATCGGTCATGAGGTACGTCCTTTCGCAGCGAACGAACAACTGTCAACGAGCCGGCAGCCAACGGGTCGATAGGACGACTGAAGGAGGCAGGCAAGCTAACCGTGTAGTTTGCGGCGGCGGCGTCAACCCCCTTCCGGCGAAATCGTTCTTTCGCTCCGGTGCGTTCGATAGGGCGATTGTAGCCTTTATATGGCGACCGCGCACTGAAGGAGGCCGATCGTGAATTTATCCCGCTTTGGTCGATGTATTCTCGTGGTTGCAGGAATCGTCGCGCTCAGTTCCTGCCATGCGAATGTTCTGTATCGTATAGATATTCATCCCGACAATATTGCTACGATAACGCTGCACGAAACGTTCGATAGCGAACTCTACGCGTTGGCAAGCAGTTCGGGGGGATCCGATCCATTCGGTCTCGTGCTCGCTCGGAAGCAAGGTTGGAATATATCGCAGCACGCTACCTCCGGCGGGGGTATGTCGATCGTTTTAAATCGCAATGTTCCAGTCGCGCAGATTTCCAGCGCGATCTCTGGTTCGCTTTCGCCAGCCGATCCTGGATCCGCAAGGCTTTCCATGCCAAAAATGTCGATTACGAGTCGCCACGCATTTTTTTCAAATCGGGTGGCAGTCCACGCGGTATTTCCTGCGGTCATTAGAAAACATCATAGTGCGATGGATGCAGTGGGCGCTTCGATGGCAGCCTCGCTCATATCTATTCAGCTTCAGTTGAGGGCACCTGGGAAGATCGTGTCAACGAACGGAGCGGCGCTCGCGAACGGTTTTGTTCAATGGACGATATCGCCAATAAGGCCGACGCCCATCGTGTATGTGGTGGAGGTACCAAACGTTGCTAACGTGATTATTCTTCTACTCGCCGGTGTGGCTTTGCTCGTCGTCGTCGGTTTTGCCGTCGCTCGTCAACGTCGCGTCTCATAAGGTCGGCCCATGCTGCAAAGCCGGGTTTGGGGAGGAGGCGTTCCCAATGAATCGTGGATTAAGTTCGAGGTATGTCGAGCCCGACCGGGTACGCAGTTGTCATGGGAGCACTCATGGGGGTGGCGGTGAACCTTGCCGTGCTCCTAGCGATGATCGTCTGGATGCTCGTTTGGGGGAGCGTTGCGGCGGGCGCTCTTGCAAACGCTCACCCTGATGCGCGGGGAATGCAAACGACCGCGGCCGCCGTTGGGGATAGTTCTCTGGGGACGTCTGTTCTGTGTGAGCGATAGCGCGGGGTACGGGTTACACCGATGGCCTCGCGAGGTCGAAGCGGTCGAGATTCATCACCTTGCTCCATGCCGCAATGAAGTCGTCGACGAACTTCCGCTGGGAGTCGGCGCAGGCGTAAACCTCGGCGACCGCTCGGAGTTCGGAGTTCGATCCGAAAATCAAATCGACGCGGGTGCCCGTCCATCGAAGCGCGCCGTTTCGGCGGTCGCGCCCCTCGAAGAGATCGTGTTCCCCCGATGAGGGTGCCCAAATGGTACCCATATCGAGCAGATTCACGAAGAAGTCGTTTGTGAGCGTTCCGGGGCGTTTGGTGAAGACGCCGTGCGGCGATTTTTCGGTGTTGGCGCCCAGAACGCGTAGACCGCCGAGGAGCACCGTCATCTCCGGCGGCGTTAACGTCAGCAATTGCGCTCGGTCGATCAGCCGAACCTCGGCGGGAATACCGTTCTCGGCTTTGATATAATTGCGGAATCCATCGGCGCTCGGCTCCAAAACCGCGAACGATTCCACGTCGGTCATCTCTTGCGAGGTGTCGGTACGGCCGGGCGTAAATGGAACGCTCGCCTCAATGCCGGCATCCCGAGCGGCCCGCTCGACGGCAGCGCAGCCTGCGAGTACGATAAGGTCGGCGAGCGAGAGATGCTTGCTCCCCATCTGCGCGCGGTTAAAGCGCTCCTGAATCTCTTGCAGCGTTTGCAGCGTCGCGGCGAGCTGCGCCGGCTCGTTGATCGCCCAGTCCTTTTGCGGCGCGAGGCGAATGCGTGCGCCGTTCGCGCCGCCGCGTTTATCGGAGCCGCGAAAGGTCGACGCGGCGCCCCACGCGGTGGCGACCGCTTGCGCGATGGTTATGCCCGAGGCGAGCAGCTCCGTCTTGAGTGCCGCGATATCCTTCGCGTCGATCGGGTCGCCGCTCGCGGGCGGAACGGGATCTTGCCAGATCAACGCTTCAGCGGGAACCTCCGGGCCGAAATAGCGCGTACGCGGTCCCATGTCGCGGTGCGTAAGTTTGAACCACGCTCGCGCGAATGCGTCGGCAAACTCCTCCGGGTGTTCGTAATAGCGGCGCGATATTTTTTCGTAGATGGGATCGAAACGCAGCGCGAGATCGGTGGTGAGCATCGTCGGCGCGTGGTGCTTTGTCGGATCGGCGGCATCGGGCACCGTGCCGGCTCCGGCCCCGTTCTTTGCCGTCCACTGCTTCGCGCCGGCGGGGCTCTGCGTGAGTTCCCATTCGTAGCCGAAGAGCGTTTCGAAGAAATCATTATCCCACTGCGTCGGGGTTTTCGTCCACGTCACTTCCGGGCCGCCGCCGATGGTATCGCCACCTTTGCCGGAGCGAAAGGTACTCTTCCACCCAAGCCCCTGCTCCTCGATCGGCGCGGCCTCGGGCTCCGGGCCGACGTTGCTGACCGGGCCGGCGCCGTGCGTCTTCCCGAAGGTATGGCCGCCGGCGATCAGCGCCACCGTCTCTTCGTCGTTCATCGCCATGCGTTTAAACGTTTCGCGAATATCGATCGCCGCGGCAAGGGGGTCGGGATTACCGTTTGGCCCCTCGGGATTGACGTAGATCAGCCCCATCTGCACCGCTGCGAGCGGATTGGCGAGATCGCGTTTGCCGCTATAACGGTTGTCGGCGAGCCATGCGTTTTCGGGACCCCAATAGACCGAATCGTCGGGCTCCCACACATCGGCGCGTCCACCGCCGAAGCCGAAGGTTTTGAATCCCATCGATTCGAGCGCGACGTTGCCGGTGAGAATCAGCAAGTCGGCCCACGAAATCTTCCGGCCGTATTTCTGCTTGATCGGCCAGAGTAGGCGGCGTGCCTTATCAAGATTGATGTTATCGGGCCAACTGTTGAGCGGCGAGAAACGCTGCTGCCCGGCGCCCGCACCGCCGCGCCCGTCGCCGATGCGATAGGTTCCCGCCCCGTGCCAGGCCATACGGATGAAGAGCGGCCCGTAATGGCCGAAATCCGCGGGCCACCAATCCTGGGAATCGGTCATCAACGCGTGGAGATCGCGTTTGACTGCAGCGAGATCGAGCTGCAGAAATTCTTTGGCGTAATCGAACGCCGCGCCCATCGGGTCGGATTTGTTGGAATTCCGACGCAGCACCTCGATCGGCAATCGATTCGGCCACCAGTCGGCGTTCGAGGGCCCGGCGCCGCCGGGTTGATGGAACGGGCATTTTGCGTCAGACATCGTTGAACTCTCCTCAGAAAACTCGCGTTCGCTTCCCAAGTATCCCCAATATCGCAGAGGGTACCCATCGTTGAACGCTTCGACCCGAGCGCTACTCGGAGTGGTTTCAATCGCAGTGAGGATCGTTGCTGAGTGCGCTCCGCGCTAGCGCGTCTTACGCATGACGGCTTCAAGTAAGTCGCCGACCGTTCGGTGCGCTTCGATCGGGTGCCGCAGCGGAACGTTGGGGTGGATGCGGTAGACGTTGCGCCGCCCGTCGCGTTCGCGAGCTATCGCCCCGGCGCCCTCGAGATCGACGATGATCTGGGCGATGGCGCGCTCGGTGATCCCAACCTGCTCGGCGAGATCGCGGAGACGGAGCTCGGGATCGCGCGCAAGCGCGATCATCACGTGGGCGTGATTGCTCAAGAAGGTCCAGCCGGAGCGCGGGTCCATTGCGATCTCCCATCTTGACAGCGGGGGTTCGCTAGAGTTATATCATACAGGAATACTGTTTCATGCATCTAAGTTCATGAGAGGAATAGAGATCTGATGCCGTCCCTCAATTTTGTCCCTTCGACCGCGGTCGCCGTGCCGGTGGCCATCGCCCACGGCGATGGCATTGGGCCCGAGATCATGGGCAGCGTGCTCTCGATCCTCGATGCGGCAGGAGCGCGAATCGAGCCCCGGCCGATTGAGATCGGCGAACGCGTCTACCGAGCGGGCGTCCCCAGCGGCATCGATGACGAGGCGCTCGCAACCTTGGAGGCGACTCGCGTTCTGCTCAAAGCCCCGATTACCACTCCGCAAGGGGGCGGATATAAGAGCCTCAACGTGACGATCCGGAAGATGTTCGGACTCTTTGCGAACGTGCGTCCATCTCGCGCGCTATCGCCGTTCGTGCCCACGTTGCATCCACAAATGGACGTCGTCATCGTGCGTGAGAACGAAGAAGATGTTTACGGCGGCATCGAGCACCGCCAAACCGCCGATGTGACGCAATGCCTGAAACTGATCACGCGCAGCGGGAGCGAGCGCATTATCCGCTATGCATTCGAATATGCGAGAGCGCACGGGCGTCGTCGCGTGAGCTGCTTCAGCAA
Source organism: Vulcanimicrobiota bacterium (assembly GCA_013044185.1). Classification (GTDB taxonomy): domain Bacteria; phylum Vulcanimicrobiota; class Vulcanimicrobiia; order Vulcanimicrobiales; family Vulcanimicrobiaceae; genus JABEUX01. The sequence continues at coordinate 11,416 of JABEUX010000009.1, forward strand.
AGACAACATTATGAAGATTACCGACGGGCTCTTCCATAGCGTCTTCAATGAAATTGCGGCGGAGTACCCCGATCTCGAGCACGAGCATCTTATCGTCGATATCGGTGCGGCAAAGCTCGCGGTGAATCCCGAGCGTTTCGACGTTATCGTATTGCCGAATCTCTACGGCGATATTCTCTCCGACGTGGCGGCGGAGCTCTGTGGATCGGTTGGAATGGCGGGCTCCGCAAACGTTGGGGACGGGATCGCGATGTTCGAGGCGATTCATGGCTCCGCGCCGGATATCGCCGGCACCGGCATCGCGAACCCATCGGGTTTGCTCAACGCGGCAGTGATGATGCTTTCGCATGTCGGCCAAACGAACGTCGCGAAAATCGTTCAGGACGCATGGCTCTGCACGATCGAAGAAGGGCTTCATACGCGCGATATCTATGGTGCGCAAAGCCTGCGCTGCCTCCCCACTCGCGAGTTCGCCGCTGCCGTGATCGATCGGCTCGGGCGCACGCCGCAACGCCTTCTCTCCCCGGCAATCGGCAACGCTCTGCCCGATACGCCCGCAAGCGCATCGCGCGTCCAGGCGCCTGCGGAGAAAAAAGAACGTATCGGCGTCGACATCTTCCTCGATTGGAGCGGAGGCAATGTCGAGAAGCTCGCTGCGGGGCTTCAGAGCGCACCCTCGGGGTTGACGCTCAAGATGATTACCAATCGAGGGACGCAGGTTTGGCCGCGTTCGAGTGCGATGACGCGCTGCGTCGATCACTGGCGTTGCCGCTTTGTAGGAGACGGCACGGCGAGCGGTGCGAGCGTCGTCGATCTCCTTGCGGCGATCGAACGGGCGGGCTTCGACATCATTAAGACCGAGGGGCTCTATACCTTCAATGGCGTGCCGGGATTCTCGCTCGGCCAGGGGCAGTGAGCGGGACAAGCGCCCCGGGCCTTGCATCGGCGGCGCACGCGTACGGGCATCCCTTTGCGGGAAGGCGAGCCGTCATCGTTACGAAACGCGGTAAGGAGCGCGTGCTCGATCCGCTATTACGATTACGGCTCGGAATGTATTCCGAGATATTGCAGATCGAAGCGAAGCCGCAGAGCTCGCAGCTCGATGCCCTTCGCGGAAAACTGCGTGCGGGTGCGGAGGCGACTCCCTACGACTCCGTGATCGTAGCGAGCGTGGGAAGAGGCGCTCTGGAAATGGTCGGCTTCTACGACCCGCGTCGTGGAATCGAAATCATCGGGCGAGCGCTTGCTCCAGCTTCGCATGAGTTCTCGGGCGATCTCGCGATCGACCGGAGAGCGCTTATCTCCGCCGCCTGTGACGATGCAATTGCGCAGGCGCGTCTTATGGTTCCATCGGAATCACCGGCAAAGCACGAGCGCCCGCCGCATGCAGGCGTGCGTTGAGCGCGGGAAGCGAGCGAACGTAGGTGTTATAGGCGTTGCGTGCGGCGCGATACTCCGCGCCGATACGGGCGTAGAACTGTGCTGCCGCCTGCGTGATGATGCCCTGTACCGGAAAGGACTGCAGCGAGCTCAGTGCTCCGTCGAGATTCTCGCGCAGCGCGCCCGGGCGCGAGACGGAGTCTTCGCCATTGGTATAATTCGCGGTGAGTTGCGCCATGACGGCGGTACGCCCGCTTCGCGCCGTAGCAAGCGCTTCACGAACTGCGCTGCCGCCTGAAGTCGACTCGCCGGCGAGTGCCTTGCCGATTCGGTCGAGATGGTTCAGCATGGTGTCGACGCTGGAGTACAGGTTGTTGAGCTCTGCAAACGCATCGTAACTCTCGCGCATCTGCGCGAGCGTCTCGGTCGCTTGCGGATCGGGTTTGACGGCGAAGCTTCGCACGAACGTACGTCCGTCGAGCGATATGCGGACACCGTAGCTTCCCGGCACCACGGTCGCGCCGTCACTCGGCCCGGCAAATGCCGGGTTCGCCGCGCCGGTCCATTGCACGGGCGGTGCGGTTGTGAAGTTCCAAACGATACGGTTGAGTCCCGCAAGATTCGTGCCTTTCAGCGTGCGAACGACCCGCCCGGAGGCATCGAGAATTGCGAGAAGCGGAACGTGGGCCTGCGGCTTGGCTTGGTAATAGGTGATCGGTACGCCGTAGGGCGGATTTTTCGCGGCAAAGTTCGTGTAGGTACCCTCGGTATTATTCGTAAGATTGTATTCATACGATGTGCGCGGAGCGAAGAGCATTGCGCCCGCCTTGACGGCGTTCGGAAGCTGTTGGAGCGGCCGCAGATCGTCCATCACCCAGATCGAACGGCCGTGCGTTGCGATGACGAGATCGTCGAATTGCGGCTGGATGCGAATATCGCGCACCGAAACCGGAGGCATGTTGTTGCGGAGGCTCTGCCAGTGCGTGCCGCGATCGTACGATACCCACACGCCCTCCTCGGTTCCGAGATAGACGAGGTTCGGGTTATGAATGTCGGGGCGGATCGAACGCGTCCAGAGATCGTGCGGCAAGCCGTTCGTAATCGAACGCCAATGCGCGCCGTAGTCGTTGGTTACCCAAACCTCCGGTGCGTTATCGCCCATCAAGTGTGAATCTTCGACGGCATAGGCGGTACCGCGTTGGAGCGGCGAGGGCGCGACGGTTTCAAAGCGACCGTTGGGGTTGGCGCCCGGTGGCGTGACGTTCTTCCAATGCGCGCCATCGTCGCGCGTCATTTGCACGATGCCGTCGTCGGTGCCGACCCAGATCTCGCCGCGCGAGAGTTGCGAGCCTTCGATATCGAGAATCGTATCGGTGTACTCTGCACCGGTGACATCGTGCGTGATCGGGCCACCCGACGGCCCCTGGTGCGCCTTGTCGTTACGCGTAAGATCGGGGCTGATCGGCTTCCAGGTAAGGCCGCGGTCGGTGGTCTGAAAGACGACGTTGCCGCCGAACCATATGGTGTGGGGATTCCACGGCGCAAATCCGATCGGCGACTCCCAGTTAAAACGGTACGGGCTCGAAGCGATATCGTAATCTTGCTGGACGCTGGTAAAGTACGGCTCTGCAAACGTGTATTCGCGCGACGTACGGTCGAAGCGGAAAAGTGCGCCGTCTTGGCCGTCGGACCAGATGATGTTGGGGTCGTGAGGGTCGGGGATCGCCCACTGGCCGTCGTCGTCGTAGACGACTGCATACCAGGCGGCGTTCGTGATTCCGGCAATATCGAGTGAATTCGAGGGCCCGCAATAGGAATTGTTATCTTGCAGGCCGCCGCAGATGGTATACGGATTGTCGTTGCCCAAGCCGACGCGATAGAATTGACCGATCGGAAGATTCGCCCAGAATGCCCAGGTTTGCCCGCCGTTAACGGTAAGCGCGTAGCCGCCGTCCTCACCGACGATCATGCGGTTCGGATCGTTCGGTGCGATCCAAATCGCGTGAAAATCGCCGTGGACGTTCTGTGCGATTGCCTTGAAGTGGAGGCCGCCGTCGGTGCTCTCGGCGAGGGCGGTCGATGCGGTATAGACGTGGTTCGGATTGCTCGGATCGACTTCGATATGTGAGAAGTAGAAGGGGCGCTGGTCGACGAGCGTGTTCGAACTTACGAGCTTCCACGTTGTGCCGTCGTCGTCGGAGCGCCAGAGGATGCCGTGCTTCGCTTCGATGAGCGCGTAAACGCGGTTGGGATCGCTCGGTGCGACCGCAAGCCCGATACGTCCGGTGATTCCCGTGGGCAGCCCGCCCCCGGTGAGCCGGTGCCACGTACGTCCGCCATCGGTCGAGCGATAGATGCCGTCGCGTTTGCCGCCGCTGCGAAAGGTCCACGGCCGCCGCTGGAACTCCCAGACGCCGGCGAAGATGACGTTCGGCGTGTGCGGGTTCATCGCGAGGTCGGAGACCCCGCTGCTCGGGCCGACGTCGAGCGTTTTGCTCCAGGTCTTTCCGCCGTTGAAGGTGACGTAGGCGCCGCGTGCCGTCGAGTTCGCGAAAACATCGCCGAGCGCTCCGACGATGACGTGCTGTGGATCGCTCGGGTCGATGAGGATGCGCGAGATATATTGCGTCTTGCGTAAGCCGACGTTTTTCCACGTCTTGCCGCCATCCGTCGACTTGTAGAGGCCGTCGCCGTAGCTGACGTCGTTGCGTGGATTCGATTCGCCGGTGCCGACCCACACGGTGTTCTCGTTGCTCGGGTCGATTGCGACCGCACCGATCGAACCCACGCTCTCGTGGTCGAAGACCGGCTTCCAGGAGGCGCCGCCGTCGTTGCTCTTCCACACGCCGCCACCCGCCGCTCCGAGATAGTAGAGATGCGGATTCTGGCTCGATCCGGCGACCGATGTGACGCGCCCTCCGGCCGCTGCCGGTCCGGTCTCGCGCCAATGCAGGTTCGCGGTGGGGAGGCTTGCCGCCGCGCCGATCGCCGGCGCGAGTAGCAGCGCAGTGAAAGCAAGCAACGGTCGGATCATCGCTAGTCTCTCTCTTCCTCGTCTTCGGCGCCGTGGTGCAGATCTTTTTGATCGTCGCGGTTCGGGTCCATATCGGTATCGCTATAGACCGCCATCGCGTCCTCGATCTCTTTTTTGAGCTTCTCGGAGGGCGCCGTTTCGGGCGGATCGTGCTTTTTCTCGTGGCTCATGCAGGGCCTCGCTTTCTCGTAGGCGTTTTCCGTTCGGCGTATGCTTTCGAGCGTCCCGCGCCTCGAATCGTCGAGGGCAACGCTTCGGGAGCGATGTTTGGAACGTGGGCCGTACGGGTATCGATATTGAAGATGCACGACGCTTCGCGCACCTTCGTCAGGCGCATAGCGCCGAAAGGACGGCGCTATGCTGTCATCGATAGTCCTCCTCCCGGTCTATTTCATCGTTCTGTTGATATTGCTCTCCAGTATCAAGATTCTTCGCGAGTACGAACGAGCCGTCGTCTTCCAACTTGGGCGCTTCCAATCCGTACGGGGGCCCGGGCTCATCTTGATCGTTCCGTTCGTCCAACAGATCGTGCGGGTCGATCTTCGGACGGTGGTGATGGAGGTCCCCGCCCAGGATGTCATCTCGCGCGATAACGTCTCGATGAAGGTCGATGCAATTCTCTATTTCCGGGTCGTCGACGCCGAGAAGGCGATCATTCAGGTTGAAAACTACATCGGCGCGACGAACATGCTCGCCCAAACAACCTTGCGCTCGGTTCTCGGACAGCACGAACTCGACGAAATGCTCGCCAAGCGGACCGACCTGAATGCCGACGTGCAGAGTACGCTCGACGTTCAGACCGAATCGTGGGGTATCAAAGTCATTAGCGTTGAGATTCGCGAGGTGCAACTCACGGAGAACATGGTTCGCTCGATCGCCAAACAGGCCGAAGCCGAGCGCGACCGCCGTGCCAAAGTCATTCATGCAAACGCGGAGTTTCAAGCGGCGCAGACCTTACTCGACGCGGCGCGAATTCTCGCATCGGATCCGGCGGCGATGCAGTTGCGCTACCTGCAGACGCTCACCGAGGTCGGCGGCGAACACAATTCGACGATCGTCTTTCCGATGCCGATCGACCTGATCAAACCCTTCCTCCAAATCGCGCAGAAGCACGCCGACGGCTTGACGGCGAAGCCGAACGGAGCGCCGGTGTAGCAGCACCCGGCGAGCCGCCGCCGAAGAGGAGCGGGATGGAAGATCCCACTCTCGATGTACGTCACGGCGGCGATCGCCTCGCCGAAACCCTGCTCGCACGCGGCGTGCGCCGACTCTATACGCTCTGCGGCGGGCACATTTCGCCGATTCTTACCGCCTCGAAGGCGCGCGGCATTCGCGTTATCGACGTCCGCGACGAAGCGAGCGCGGTTTTTGCCGCAGATGCCGAAGGGCGCATCACGGGGATCCCCGGGGTCGCGGCGGTCACTGCGGGACCCGGGCTTACCAATGCGATCACCGCGATGCAGAACGCGCGGCTCGCGCAATCGCCGCTCGTCTTGCTCTGCGGAGGCGTTCCGACCGCGCTGCGCGGTCGCGGTGCGCTGCAAGATATCGATCAACGGGCTGCGATCGCTCCGCATGTGAAGCGAGCAATGCAGGTTCGGCACGTCGCCGATCTGCAGCCCGCCCTCGAGGCGGCATTTATGACGGCGAGTAGCGGCGTTCCCGGCCCCGTCTTCCTCGAAGCCCCCGTCGATCTGCTCTATGACGAGGCCACGATTCGTGGTTGGTATGCCGACGCAACGAGTAAGGGAAGCTCGCTCCCCGAACGCGCGCAGCGTTGGTATCTGCAGCGGCATGTCGAGCGGCTCTTTGCCGGCTCGCAGCAAACGCACGTCGCCGAGAGCTCGCTTCCGAACCTGCCGAGGGCCTCGAACGCGAGCCTGCATGCGGCGATCGCCGCGTTACGGCGAGCGGAGCGGCCGCTCGCGATCGTCGGCAGCCAGGCGCTCTCCGTTCCCGAGAACGCGCAAAACATCGTCGATGCGATCGGTTCTTTGGGAATACCCGTCTATCTCTCCGGGATGGCGCGCGGGCTGCTGGGGCGCGAACATCCGCTGCAGATGCGTCATCGGCGACGCGACGCGTTACGCGAGTCGGATTGCGTCCTGCTTGCCGGCGTACCCTGCGATTTTCGGCTCGCGTACGGCGGAGATATTCGGCGTCGTAGCACCACGATCGCTGCGAACCGCAGCCGTGCCGATGCGACCTTAAATCGCAAGCCGACCGTCGCCGCGATCGGCGACGCAGGTGCCTTTCTCGTGAATCTCTCCACCGAAGGTGCGTGGAACGGAGCACCGCACGCGGACTGGATTGCGCGGTTGCGCGAACGCGATGCGGAGCGCGAGCGAGAGATCTCCGCAACGGCGATGCAGCGCGGCGAGTACGTCAACCCGGTTTCGCTATTGCAGGCGATCGACCGATTCGCCGACGAGCGCGCGATCTTCGTCGCCGACGGCGGCGATTTCGTTGCGACGGCCTCCTATGTGTTGCGTCCGCGTGCGCCGCTGAGTTGGCTCGATCCCGGGGTCTTCGGAACGCTCGGCGTCGGCGCCGGCTTCTCGCTCGCCTCGGCGCTCGCTCGGCCGCAGAATGAGATCTGGGCGCTCTTCGGCGACGGCGCGCTCGGGTACGCGCTCGCGGAGTTCGA
>JABEUX010000010.1 GCA_013044185.1 Vulcanimicrobiota bacterium
GATTACGTCGCCTGCGGGAACATCAAGGGCTAACCGCGCTCTTCGCCGAGAACGTGAGCGGTCGGTGCGAAGGCGCATCGGCCGCTTCTTTTGTACGCTATACTCGGAGGCACCGTGAAAGAACGCGCCTCAACCGTGCCCCCGCCGCAGATCCCGCTCGCATTCGTTGCGACGGCGCTGCTCTGGCTCGGAGGGTTGCTGCTCTGGAACCTCTTCGGTTCGCCGGCTCCGCTCGCCGCACTCCACGCTCTCATCCTCGGTTTCTTCCTGACGACGGCGATGGGGCTCATCTATCAGTTCGTCCCGGTCGTGGCAATGCTGCCGTTGCAATTGCAGCGGCTCTGCTACGTGCATCTCGCGTTCGCGACCCTCGGAACGGCGCTGCTCGTCGCGGGCTTCGCAGGCGGCAACTTCTCCGCCGTACGTGACGGCGGCGCGATTTTTCTCGTCGGCGTTCTCTTGCAGATCGTCATCGTCGCGACGACCCTGCGCGGGAAGCGCCCGCCGGCACCCGCCGCCGCGGCGGCGCTCTCGCTCCTCTGGTTGTTAGCGACCATATTCGCCGGACTCTGGACGGCGCAACGATTCATCGATGGCCGTGCGATCGGTGCGGCGGCATTCTCGCACGCACTCCTCGGCCTTGCAGGTTTCTTCGGGACGCTCATCGTGGGAGTTACGTTGCGTTTGCTGCGCATGTTCGAACGCTTCGATCTCGAACCGCGCGCTCCGTATCTCGCCGGTGCGACGAGCCTTGCCGCGCTGCTTTCGTTGCTCGCCGTGCTTTTCGCTCCGGCGCTCGCGTTCGTACCGCTCGAGGTGGTAGCGGCGGCATTTTCCCTCGCGCTCTTCGGCGTGCTGCGCGAACGGAACCCCGCCTATCAACGCGAGACGCTCTTCTACGCACTCGCCTCCGGGATCGGCGCGCTCGCCGCACCGATCGCGCTTGCGTTTGGGGATGGGCGGCTGACGATTCTGCTCGCGCTCTGGGTTTTCGTCGGTTGCGCGGTAGTCGGTTATCTGCAGCGCATCGTTCCGTTTCTTTGGTGGATCGCGCGCTCGCGCAGCGAGGGTACGCGCAATATTCCCACGCTTGGCGAGATGAACCACTCGGCGCTCGGCTCTGCGATCCTCGCGCTCTGGCTGCTCGGCGGAGCGCTCCTCGTTATCGGCGCGCAGCGCCCCGCGGCCACGCTCGTACTTCTCGCCTGGGTTGGGCTACTCGCCCAACTCGCACGTCCGTTTGTATTGCAGAAAAGAACCGTCGCGCCGCCGGAGAACGGTTCGGCATGAACGATCCCATACGCCCCTCACGCTTCGGCGAACCCGACGAGGCGACGCTCCCCGACGATATCGCCGCCATCTACGCGAAGAACCGCGAGCGTATCGGTTTCGTGCCGAACGTCTTTCGCGCGTACGCACAACGCCCCGAACATTTTCGCGCTTTTATGGCCTATCACGACGTGCTCATGCGAGGCGAGAGCGGTCTCTCGCGCTTCGAACGGGAAGCGATCGTCGTTGCGGTCTCCAGCGAAAATCGCTGTCAATACTGCATGACCGCACATGGAGCGGCACTGCGCGTCATCGGCAAGGATGTAGAGCTCGCCGAACAGCTCGCGAATAATTGGCGCAGCGCTCGCCTCAGCGACCGCTTGCGAACGATTCTCTCCTTCGCCTCGCGCGTCAACGAACCGGGCTTCGCAGCGAGCGATGCCGAGATCGACGCCCTTCGAGCTGCCGGACTCACCGATAACGATATCTGGGATATCGCGGCGATCGCCGCGTTCTTCGGTTTCTCCAACCGCATGGCCGGAATGATGGATATGCGGCCGAACGCCGAATTTTACTCGATGGGGCGATAGTTCGAGCCGATCGCGACGATCGCCGCACACCAACCGAGCGCACCGAACGCCGCCGCTAGCGCGACCGGTGCGGCGAAACCCGCAAGCAATCCGACGAGCCCATAGAGTACGGCACTCTGAAACGCCGCGAATGAGAGCCACGCCGGTAGCGGGCGAGCGAGGCTCGCAAGATGCGCGTCGAGCATCTGCCCGACCCATCCGACGAGCACGACGTATCCGAATGCATCGCCCCAGTGATGGCCGAGCAACGTACCGATACCGAGTACGACCGCGACGAGCGACCACAGCACGCTCGCAACGACGAACGATCGCACCACCATCGCGCCCTGCGAACGAGCGACGATATCGAAGGTATCGACGGCGTAGGCAACCGCGGCGATCGCCATTGCGACCGCACCAACCCACATCGTCGCGAGCGAGCCCGCTCCCGCGCCTGCCGCGAGCACGACCGCGCCGGCCATGCCGAGCGTGCCGACCACGATATGCGCGAAGAGCAAACGCGAACGCACTGCAAAGAGCAAACGAAGCGTCCGCGCCGAGACCCCGTAAATCAGCAGCGTCAGCCATCCCAACAGCGCGAGCACGCCATGCGCGCGAGCGAGGTTGCCGAACCAGGCGGGAATATCCGCTGCCGCAAGCGCTCCCGCGAGCGTCGCACCAATGATCGCGACGACGGCGAAGATCAGCAGCGAGAGCGAGAACGCGCGCGCCACCGCGCGTTCGACGCGTTCGCCTCGCGCCGCACCCGCAAGCGTCCAGAGCGCGAGCGCGACGTAGAAGATCGCCGC
>JABEUX010000101.1 GCA_013044185.1 Vulcanimicrobiota bacterium
CGTAAAACGCGCGCTCGCATCGACGAGTTCGAGCCCGAAACGCATGTCGGGCTTGTCGCTGCCAAAACGGCGCAGCGCTTCGGCATGCGTGAGCCGTGGGAACGCCGGCAGTTCGATATCGAGGACGCCGCGCCAGGCATACGCGACCGCGCCTTCCATCATCTGCATGACCTCTTCTTGCGTGACGAATGAGAGCTCGACGTCGAGCTGCGTGAACTCCGGCTGACGGTCGGCGCGAAGATCCTCGTCGCGCATGCAACGCGCGATCTGCATGTAGCGGCCGAAGCCGGAGATCATGCAGATCTGCTTGAGCAGCTGCGGCGACTGCGGAAGTGCGTAGAAGGTCCCGGGATGCATGCGGCTGGGAACCAAATAATCGCGCGCGCCCTCCGGCGTGCTCTTAATAAACATCGGCGTCTCGATCTCTATGAAATCGCGCTCGTCGAAGTAATCGCGGAACGCCTTCACGATTCGATGGCGCAGGCGCAGGTTCCGTTGCATGCGCGGGCGGCGAAGATCCAAATACCGGTATTCCAGGCGTAGGCTCTCGTCGACATCGTCCTCGACATTTACCTGAAACGGCGGGACTTCGGAGCGATTGAGAACCTCGAGTTGTTCGATACCGAGTTCGACGGTCCCGGTGGCGAGCTTTGCATTCTCGGTGCCCTCGGGGCGCGCGCGCACCGCGCCGACGACGCGCACGACATCTTCGCTACGGAGCTTCTCGGCCATCGCAAAACTTGGGTGCTCGGGATCGAAGACGATCTGCGTCACGCCTTCGCGGTCGCGAAGATCGATAAAGATGAGCCCACCGTGATCGCGCCGGCGGTTGACCCAGCCGAAGAGTTCGGCGGTGCCTCCGATTGCATCGGCACGCAGCGCTCCGCAAGAAAAACGTTCCGGCGTCGCAGTCATGGGCGCTCCTTTGGTTGGGTGAGGGCATCTTTAATGCCCGAGACGTAGTGAAATTGCTGTACGATATCGCGTGCGAGTTTCGACCGGCCCGCGCGTGCGTCGAGCGCTCGCAGCAGCGCCGGCATCCGCTGCAGCAGCGAATGGAGCCCGAGCGAGATGGGCGTCATTCCCAACTGAAGGCGTACGGCGAGATCGGGATGCTTGCGATAGAAACGAACGGTCGATCGCCCCGCGAGCATCATCTTCCCTTTTTGATCCTCGTGCGGAACGTCCTGGCAGTGATAACTCACCGCACGCGGCTCGTAACAGATGCGTACGCCGGAGCGCTCGAGCCGATATCCGAGTTCGAGATCTTCGTGGCCGTAGCCGGTAAAGGATTCGTCGAAGCCCCCGACCGCGCGGAGATCTGCGGCGCGAACCGATGCGTTGCCGGTGAGAAAATAGAGCCAGGAGAGATGCTTGCGCCCCGGAGGATGGAGATGCCCGCGTAATTCTGCTCGATCGCGCTTGAGCGCGTAATCGTCGAGGTCGCGCACCTGCACTTCCCAACCGACGACGGCGATACGTCGCTCGCGCGCGTGCCGTTCGAGGTGCACCGCGAGAAGATCGGGTGAGGCGAGGATATCGGCATCGTTAAAGAGGACGATCTCGCCGGTTGCCGCGGCGATCCCCGCATTGCGCGCCTGCGCGCGCCCGCTGTATCCACCCGGCAGGTGGCGCACGTTCGGGGAAGCGCGCGCGATTTCGGCGAGATATTCGGAGGTACCGTCGGTCGATAACGAATCGCAGATCAGCAATTCGTAACGCGATGCATCGAGCGTCTGTGCCAATAGCGTCGGCACGACATGGCGCAACGTGTCGAGGCGATTATAGGTGGGGATAACGACGGAACAATCAAGCATCGATTAAATCCGCGACGCCGAGCGCTACCTCGTCGCGAAAGCGCGCGAGGGAGGCTTCGTCGTCGCTTTGCGGTTTTCGTAAGCTACGGCTAGGCACCCGATACGGAGCCCATTCTTGCGACGCCAATCGGAAGTAGCGGTGTTCGAAGGCGACGAGCGTGGGCCTGCGCATCGCGCTTGCGACATGAGTCGCACCGGTATCGACGGTAACCACGCACGCCGCACGTTCGAAGACCGCCGCCCATTGGAAGAACGGTAAATCTCGGAGTACCGCCGCCGCACCGACCTCCGCAAATGCATCGATAGCATCGCCGATCTCGGCGTTCGCCGTCACGACCAGCGGCCGCCCCAGACCGGCGAGGCGGCGTGCCACCTCCACCGTGGAGGCAAGCGTGCTGCCGCCCTGAAACCAGCGCGGCGCCAGGTGGAGAACGATCGCGTGCTCGGGAAGCGACGCAACGGCGGCGCGGTCTTCATCGCGAAGATCGAGGCGCAGATCGAGAGATCGCTCGCGAGCGCCGCCTAAAGCAACGAGATCGAGTAGTTGCTCGACTTCGTGGCGCACCACGCGCTCTGGATCGCGTTCGCAGAGCTCGGGATCGGCTTCGGAGATTGCGATCCGATTGACGAAGAGCCGTGCCGTAAGCCGTGCGAGATAGCGGCGCGCGTAGGTATAGCCGACGCGAACCGCGGCGCCCGTCGCACCGACGATGCGCAGATCTTCGGAGCGCGGAGCGAGCGCGATGGCGAGATCGACGTTGCGATATTGCGCCCCGAAACGCTCCGGTCGGATCGCGCGCGGCAGCGACACGAGTTCGTCGATATCGGTGTTTCGCTCCATTACGACGCGATTGTACGCACTCGTGACCATCGTAAGGTGCGCGTTCGGGAACGAACGGCGCACCGTGGCGATCGCCGGCGTCGAAAGAATGAGATCCCCGATGCGATCGGTTCGCGAAAGAAGAACGTTCACCGGCTGTCGTGCAGCCGAATCGCGCTTTCGAGTTCTTCGAAATATGCGCTTGCGAGCATCCGTCGTACCGTGCGTAATTCCGATCCATCGAGCTCGTGCTCGCCGCGAATGTCGACGACGCGGCGGCGCAATTTCTCGGGCACTCCCATCGCGCGCAATGCGGCATGAACGCTCCGCTGTATGGGGTTCTCACCGGTTGCAAGGTAGGTACGCCAGTGCGGATGTAACGCCGAGAGCGTCACCGCCGTGCGGGCCTGCGCGCGAGCCTGGCGTTCCATTTTTGCAATATCACCGCTACGCGGCCGCGGCTTGTAGTGATAGGCCAGGGCCCTCGGGTTGAAGAGCGCGCGGACGCCGGCGAAACGCAGTCGTAACCCGACATCGATATCTTCCCATCCATACTCGGCGAACGACTCGTTGAAGCCGCCGATCGCACGAATCGTTGCGGTCGGGACCGAGACGTTGGTCGTCCAAAAGAAGTTCCCGCTGTAATCTTTCCAACTCCATACTGGGGGCGGCAGGTCGTCAAACGATTCGACGTTAATCGCGCCGCCGCGTACGATCGCCGTAGGCCGACGGTCGTGCGAGCGCAGATGCTCTTCGACGAAATTCGGTAACGGCAGGACGTCGTCATCGATGAAAATGATACGTTCGCCGGTCGCACGTGCGATACCGACATTTCGTCCGCGAGCGAGACCAGCATTTTGCTGCTCGATGACGGTAAACGCGCAAGTAGCGCGCGCGCGGGCGCGCTCGATCGTCGCGGAGGTATCGTCCGTCGAGCCGTCGTTCACGAGAACGACTTCGTAAGAATCCTCGGGCAGCGTCTGTTCGAAGCACGCATCGAGGACGCGCTCGAGGAGCGCAGCCCGATTGTAGGTACAGAGTTGAATGGTCGCGCGCATCGTTGCCCGCACTTCGACGCCGATGCTCGACTCCGCTCTTACGGCTGCGTGGGGGCGAGCACCCCCTCGACCGCGGCGAGAATCCTCGGCGTATCGAGCCCCGCAATACAAGCGTAATCCACGCAGGTCTCCTTTCGGTCACCGGGGTGGCACGGGAACGCCGAGCGTACGATCGCGCGGCGATCGCAGAGCGGTGCCCAGCGCTCCGGAAAATCGCTCTGAAACGGAAAGATCCCCACCGTTCGCGCGCCGACGGCGGCGGCAACGTGCATCGAACCCGTGGTAATGCCGACGAACGCTCGCGCATCGCGGGAGAGCGCCGCGAGCGCACCGATGGAGAGGCGCCCCGCTATCGAACGCACCTCCGTATCGCGGCTCTCGGCAACGATGCGTTCCACGATCTCGCAGTCGGCCTGGGTACCGCTCAGCAGCACTGGAAGCGCAAAGCGCTCGCGCAGCGCGCGCGCGCAGCGCGCCCATCCCTCCGTCGGCCAGAGGCCGCGCTCCGTCGCGGCTGCGTTCGTGGGGTGCAAAATAAAATATGCATCGCGTTCGAGTGCGAATTCCGCGCGCAATACCTGCGCGATGCGCTCGCCCTCAGCTCCGGGATCTAGGTGCGGCCGCGCACCGACCGCATCGCAACCGACCGCACGTGGATAATCGAGCAAGATGTCGGACCAATGCGAGACGACGTCCCCAAGTTCGCTTCGCACGACGACGCGGTGCGTAAACGAACGCGAGTAAAGACGGCGCGCCTGGCCGACGCGAACCGGTATGGCGGCACCGCGTACGGCTGCCGCCGCTCGCGGCGTCGCCCAGGTCACTACGCAAGCCGCGTAGGCGCGCTCGCGTAACGCAGCGATCTGACGGTCGAGCGGTTCGCCTTCATCGACGAAGACGCGCTCGATCTCGGGCACGAGTTCGAGCGTCGAGCGATGCCCGGGAAGCGTGAGCGCGTCGACCCTATCGTATTGCGCGAGCAACGCCTGTGCCACGACCGTGGCGACGAGCGAATCGCCTATCCCCCCGCCGGCGCAATAGAGAAGCGCTCGGTTCATTTTTCCAGAGCGCGGGACAACTCGCGTGCGTAGATGCCGTCCAAAAACTGCGTTTTTGCGATCGCGCGTACGGTAGCGTTCGCCCGTTCGTCGCTGGCGACGCCTGCATAGAATGCCAGCAACGAATCGGGAAGCAAATACCGTGCACGCAGCATATTGAGACGGTGCGCTCCCGTCGCCGCCCTCACCCGCGAAATAGGGCTTTTATCGATAAAGCGCCGAGCCATACGAGCTTTCTCCACCGCTTTTCGCGCGAGCACGTCGAGCGTTTCTTCGCTCGGTTTTTTAATATGCCAGAGAAATGCATCCCACGAAAAGCGTCGTCGCATGCCCCTTTCGCGCAAGCGAACGCCTAATTCGGTATCTTCCCAACCGTAGAGGTAAAAGGATTCGTCGAAGCCGCCGACGGCATCGATCGCCGCCTTAGGAATCGAAACGTTGCAGGTGCAAAGAAATGCTCCCGAATAATTTGCGAGCGAGGGTTTGGGACGATGTTCGTAGCCGGGAACGTTCACGATCGCACCGTTCACCACCAAACTCGGCACATCGTGCGCTGCTTCGTGCGCGGCGAGAAAACCCGGTGGAACGACGACGTCGTCGTCGCAAAAAAGCACGATAAAACCCTCGGCAACGGCAACCCCACGATTGCGCGCTTTTCCGCGGTTCGGATCGGCTTCGAAAAGATACCGTATGGGAAAATTGCTCGTTTCGGCAGCGGCCCGCACGACCGAACGCGTAGAATCGGTCGAACCGTTGTCCACGACGATCGCTTCGAAACTCGGCGCGCCCTGCTGCAAAGCGAAGGACGCGAGGGCGCGCTCTATATAGCTCGCACGATCTTTCGTCGCGATAACGACCGAGAGACGCACGGTTATTTTTTCTCCCGAAGCATGGCCGTTAAGGATTCCGCAAAACGTTCTGCCGCACCCGCATGCCGTGCGTAGAGTTCCTTCATCTGTCCCGCAACGCGCGTTTGCCAGGCACGGTCGTCGTAGCTCGCGAGCGCGAGGCGGGCGACGCGCCCGGGCGTAAGCGTGCCGTGGTACTCGCGAACGAGTTCTTCACCGGCATCGATATTCGGCTGCGTATGAAAGCGAAAGCGCTTTGAGATGCGCGCCGCGACCGCTCGCTTGAGTGCCGCACCGAGCCAAGGAATGCGATTGAGATAGGTGAGCGGACCGTTGATCGCGATCAGCTCGGCGGCATTGAGCGGCGTAATCGCGATGGTCGGCACGCCGAGTGCTGCGAGTTCGATGCACTTGGTTCCCGGGAGGGTCAGCGCGAGCCGACTCGCCGCCGCAGCGGCAAGGCTCTCCCGAACGATGGGGAAGCGCCGCTCGCCGTTGCCGTCGGCGATCCACGCCCGCTCGCTCTCACGGATGAGACGCCCTTTTTTCGACCAGACGCGGGCGTCGCCGCCGGCTTCAATCGCTTTTTCCACCGCATCGAGCGAGGTGAACGGCGAGATTCCAAACGCAATCGGCACCGAGGGGCGTTCGGCGCGCATGCGCAGCGCTGCGGTAAAAAAGAACGGAATCATATGCTCGACTTCGTAGGAGCGCGAGCCGGGAAGAACGACGATACCGTCGCGTTCGAACCATGCAGGGAGCGGCTCGTTCGCCTGCGCGATCGCTCCATCGATCGCGAGGTTGCCCACGCGTTCGATTCTGTCGGCGGGAACGCCCCACGCCTGCAGTTCTGCGACGTTCGCCTCGTCGACGGCGTACGCCCGAGCGAGCGAGGCTGCGTAGCGCGATCGCGAAAACTTATATGCCGCAGCCTTTCCGTGAAGGCGCGCGCGAACGCGAGCTGCGTGCATGAGGTCGCCGCCGAGATAGAGCACGCCGTCGACGCGGTCGGGCGCTCCTGCGAGGGCCCCTCCGAGCGCGAACGCCAGATATCGCGACGGCTCGAAGACGTGCGCCCGGGGAAATGCCGCGCGCAGCATCGGGGCTTCGTAACCGGTCGCAAAATCATCGGGGACGAGAAACGCATAGATCTCGATCTCGGGATCGCGCCGATAGAGCGCGCTTAAAAGCGGGCGCGCCCAACCCGCGGTTTCACCCGGGCCGTTCACCGTCAGCGCGAGACGCAAGGCTACGGCTCCGCAGTGAAATGCATGCGGATTCGTTCGACGATATCGGTCGTGCTCGAGCCTTCGCGATGCGGGGCGAGCCGGACTTCGCCGCCGTACGCGGTGACGACGCGCGCCTCGGGAAGATCTTCCACGCGATATTGCGCGCTCTTTACATGCACGTCGGGGCGCAGCTGCTCCAACAACTCCTCGGGGGTTCGTTCCGAGAAGCCGATGACGACATCGACGCTACGCAACGCGCAGAGCAAACGTGCGCGCTCGCCGTAGGGCACGAAGGGGCGCGGCGCACCTTTTAAATCGCGCACCGAAGCGTCACTATTGAGGCCGACGATTAAGGCGTCGCCCTGCGAACGCGCCCAGGCAAGATATTCGGCGTGCCCGACGTGGAGGACATCGAAGCAGCCGTTCGTGAACACAACGCTCTTATTGCGCGCGCGCAGCATCTCGCGGTATGCGATCGCCTCGGGAAGGTCGAGCGCCCGCCCGAACAGATACTCATGCGTCGGCATGTTCGAGTAACTCCAATATTTCTTCGGCGTTCGCGGTAGCGGTGCCGAGTTTCTCCACCACCGCTCCCGCAGCGTAATTGGCGAGTTGCATCGCACGATCGATCGATGCGCCGACGGAGAGTGCGAGCGCGAGAACCGAGACGACGGTATCGCCGGCGCCGCTAACATCGAAGACCGTGCGGGCCACCGAAGGAATCGCCAACCGCTCGCCGTCACGACCGAAGAGCGCCATTCCGTGCTCTCCGCGCGTGACCACGACGTATCGGCAGCCAAAGCGTTCGAGCAAAATCTTCCCCGCTCGCTCCAACGAGGCGTCGTCGCGAATCGCGATCCCCGATGCCGCCGCCGCCTCACCGAGGTTCGGCGCGACGCAGGTGACTCCCGAAAAGAGCGCGGCGTGCTGCGGCTTCGGATCGCCGAGCACGAGCGGAGAGAGGTTTGCCGCCTCGACGATCTCGCGCGTTAGCAAACCCTTTGCATAGTCGCTTACGATGACTGCATCGGCGCGCTTCGCCGCAGCGGCGACGATGCCGACGATGCGCTCCGCATCGGCGGCGCGCAACGGTTCGACCGATTCCCAATCGGCACGCACGACCTGCTGGTGCTGCGCGACGATGCGCGTCTTTCGCGTCGTCGGCCGATCGTCGACCGAGATCACGCCATCCGCATCGATATTTTGCGCGCGGAGCATCGCGCGGACTTCATTGCCGAACGGATCGTCGCCGACGACGCCGATGCACGAAACGTTCGCGCCGAGGACGCAGAGATTATGGGCGACGTTACCGGCGCCACCGAGCGTGAAGGAATGGTTGCTGACGGCGACCACCGGAACCGGCGCCTCGGGAGAGATACGTTCGACGCGCCCCCAAATCCACTCGTCGAGCATAAGATCACCGACGACGAGGATATTCTTCCCGGCCATTTTTTCAAAGAGAATTCGCGCGTCGGGAACCGCGAGCGCGGTGCTCACGGAGTATCTCCGAAGATCATTCGCTGTTCGACGAGATCGCAGAGAATGTGCGCCATGACCTGGTGCACTTCTTGCACGAGCGCCGCATAGCCGTCGGGGCCAATAAGCGAGAGGTCGGCAACGCGCGCACTCTCTCCGCCGCCGTTGCCGGTGAACGCTACGGCAATCGCGCCTTGGCGCTTTGCCGCCTCCAACGCGAGCACGATGTTGCGCGAACTGCCGCTCGTGGTCATACCGATAACGACGTCGCCGGGGCGCGCGAATGCTTCGACCTGGCGCGAAAACACGACGTCGTATCCATAATCGTTGCCGATGCAGGTGAGCGTCGACGAATTTACCGAGAGCGCTTCGCTATAGTATCCCGGGCGTTCGCGCAAAAATCGCCCCGAGAGCTCGGCGGCCATATGCTGCGCCTCGGCTGCGCTGCCGCCGTTACCGCACCATAAGACTTTGTTTCCGGCGCGCAACGCTGCCACCACCGCTTCGGCGATCGCTTCAACTTGTGCGCGATAGTTCGGTGACTCGAGGAGCCCCTTTCGCTCGGCGATCAAAACCGAGAAATCGCGCCGGCGATGCGTTGCGGGGAGCTCGCTCATGGTTCGATCCAAAAAAGATCCTCGCCCTGCGAAACGAGTTCGCCGTTCTGCGGGATGATACGAACAATCGTTCCGGCATATTCGCTTTGAATTTCGTTGAATAATTTCATCGCTTCGAGAATGCAGAGCACCTCGCCTAATTCGACACGTTGTCCCTCGCTGACGAATGCGGCGGAGTCGGGCGACGACGAACGATAAAAGACGCCCGTCAGCGGCGCGCTGACTCGCTTAACGTTCTTTGGCGGGCCGGCGACGGGGGCGGGGCCGACACCTTCGAGTACCGGCGCCGGAACCTGCCCGATCTGTGTCACCACCGGAGCGGCTGCTTCGCGACGGACGAGTTCGTAGAGCGTCTCGCCGACGCGAACTTTCATACGATCGAGATCGTGCTGCTCCATCACCGCGATCAGCCGCTCTATCGCTTCAAAATCTTGTTCCATTACGCTCCCATTCGTTGTAGGACGGCTGCAAGTTCTTCGATATTGTCGAGCGCTAGCCGCACTTCGCTCCGCTCCACCAAATCGCGCACCACGAGCTCTCCCTTCGCGAGTTCGTCGCTGCCGAGGATGACCCCCGCGCGCGCACCGTTCCGTTCGGCGAGCTTAAACTGTGCGGCAATTTTTCGGTCGGCAAAGTCCATAAAGACGGTCGATCCGCGCGCTCGCAGCTGCTGAGCGAGCAGCAGGAGGCTCGCGCGCGACTGTGCCCCTAACGCGATCGCCTGTACTCCGCGACGCGACGAGGCCGGTTCGCCGCCGCCCGCCGAGAGGATCATCTCGAAGCGTTCGATCCCCAGCGCGAAGCCGACCGCGGGCAC
>JABEUX010000102.1 GCA_013044185.1 Vulcanimicrobiota bacterium
ACCAATGCCGAGGTGCGAAAGATCGAGAACGCAATGCTGCGCGATCCGCGCGTGCAAAACGTCGGCATTATCGTCGGCACGCAGGGGCTCTTTAACGCGCTCCCGGTGACCAATCAAGCGACGCTCTCCGTCACGCTCAAATCCAACGTCGTCGGCGATGCAGCGGCGGCGTACGTCGCGCAATGGCAGAAAAAACTCGCAAAGATTCCGGGGTTGCTCTCCTTCGGGCACACCGTCGATATCGTCTCCAATATCATCTCGCGCGGACAGAGCGATCTCGATATTCAAATCTACGGTCCGAGTTTTACGAAGCTCTACTCGATCGCGAAGGACCAGGTACTGCCCGCTATGGAGGGCATTCGCGGCATCTCGCGCCCCGATCTCGGCATCACGGCAACGCAGCCCGAACTCGACGTCAATATCAAACGCACCACCGCCGCACGGCTCGGCGTCTCGACCGCCGCGATCTCGCAGACGATCGACACCGCGACCGCCGGTAGCATCGCTTCCTACCTCCAAATCAACGGCACGCAATATCCCATCGTCGTGCAGTTGCCGCCCACGCAACGGCGCAGCGAAGCCTCGATTGCGATGCTCGGCGTGCCGCTCGCGACGACATCGAGCGCGCTCTCGCAGAGCGTGACGCCGAGTGCACCGCTGAGCCAAACGACGCTGCCGACGATGCCGCTCGGCGAACTTGCGAACCTCACCTTCGGCGTCGGGCCATCGGAGATCACGCGCCAGAACAAGCAACGCGAGATGGATGTCACCGCAACGTTACTGAATGCGCCGCTCGGCCAAGTCGTCGACGAAGCGACCGCCGCGATGTCGCACATCACCCTGCCGCCGGGCTACAGCTGGCAGTTCGGGCAATCGGTGACCGACCAAGCGAACACGTTCTCGAGCCTCGGGCTCATCGTCGCGCTCGCAATTTTGCTCGTCTATATGCTGCTCGCCGCGCAATTCGAATCGTTGCTGCATCCGTTGGTGATTATGATCGCGGTGCCGCTCGCGAGCATCGGCGTCGTGCTCGCGCTCTTAGTGACGCATCGCTCCTTCGGCCTCACCGCGTTCATCGGCGTCTTGATGCTCGTCGGCATCGTGGTAAAGAACGCGATTCTCGTCGTCGAGTTTACGAATCGCCTGCGTTCGCGTGGTCTGAGCGCGCGCGACGCCGTGCTGCAGGCGGCGCCGCTTCGCTTGCGACCGATCGTAATGACGACGCTCGCGACCGTCGGCGGCATGCTGCCGATCGCGATCGGCATCGAACAGGGCAGCCAGACGCAGGCGCCGCTCGGCACCGTCGTTATCGGTGGGCTGCTCGTCTCCACGACGCTCTCGTTGCTCGTGATTCCGACGCTCTATCTCTGGGTTGCAACGCATATCGAGCCGCGCATGCATCGCCGCGCGGGCGGCGAGATCGCCGTTCCTACGTCCGCCGAACACGAACCCGCCGGCATTTAACATTGTCACGCCGAGTAGGTTGCGAAGCAACCGTGTCGAGGCGCGCGCCGCGAAAACCCCTCGATACGCCGCTTGCTGCGCCTACTCGGGATGACAACGGCGCGCTACTCGGAATGACCGCGGCGTGAACCTCACGATCTGCATTCCATCGCGAGCCGAACTCTCGCCAGAAACAAAAATCGCGCTCGCGAACAACCTCGGCAGCATCGCGCACGAAATCATCGCCGTCGTCGGGAAACCCGTCGTCGAGGCGCGCAACGAACTCGCGCGGCGCGCGCTCGAACGCGGCGCCGAATTCACCCTGTGGCTCGACGACGACGCCTACCCCGAACCCGGCTCCATCGAACGACTCCTCGCAACGATGAACGAACGCCCCGCAATCGAGATGCTCGCTGCATTCGCGTGCGATCGCAGGCCCTTCTGCTCTCCGAATGCGTTCCGCTTACACAACGATCGCTACGTCGCACTCGTCGAACGGAGTACGCCGGCGCCGTTCGCTCTGCCCGCATGGGCGCCGCGCTACAGCATCGGCGAGATCGTTCCCATCGACGCCTGCGCATTCCACGCCGTGCTGATGCGCACCGCACTGCTCGAACGGGTGGGCCCCGATCCCTTCGCGCTGCCCGAAGGGACCGAACACCCCGAAGATTTTCAGTTCTGTCGCCGAGCACGAGCATCGGGCGCACTCCTGGCAGTTGACACCGGCGCACCGGTCGCCCACGTCGAGACCGAGAGCGGGCTCGCATTTCTGCCCTACAAGCCTCCCGGGCGCATCGTCGCCAATCGCTTCGCTATCGTTCCCGAAAGCCGCAGCGCCGCCGAGATCGCGGCACCGTGGCGCGAGCGCGATATTCGCGCCGGGCGCTCCTACGGCGCCGGGCTCGAAGCGATCTTCCGCTCCGCCCATATCCGCAAACAAGGCAAGCCTCACAACGCATAGGGGCGCGCCTCGAAAAGGCGAAGATTCCGAGCCCGGGGAGGACGTTCTATGCGCTCTGCGTTCGTACTACTATTTTTTGTGGCTGCTGCGGCGCTCGCCGCATGCGGCGGCGGCGCGAGCAGCTCGCTTCCGGTGACAGACACTCCAACGAGTACTAGCGCGCGCCCGAGCGCCGCGCTTACCCTCCACTTTCCGGCTCCCTCGACTGCGAGCAGCGCTCGTTCCCCACGGTACCTCTCGCAGAACACCACCTCGGTCACCATCACCATCACCGCCGTCAACGGCGTTGCGCCGAGCCCCGCAATTCCCCCGACGACGATCGCGGTCGCACCGGGGCAAGGCAGTTGCACCGCCGTCGTGAGCGGCGGCTTCAGTTGCACCGCCACGGTAGGCGCGGTCGCCGGCAACGACACCTTCCTGATCCAAGCCTACGATAGCAGCGGCACGCTTCTCTCGTCGGGCAGCTTCACCGTCGCGGTGAATCCAACCGGCACCACCACCGTCACGACGCCGCTCGTACTCGGCGGGGTCAGCGCGAGCACTTCGCTGGTGGCCCCCTCGCCGGGGCCGCAGAGCGACGGATCCGCGCTCACCACGTCGGGTACGTGGGTTCCACCCGCCGACGGAACCCCGCGCACGCTCACCATCTCGGTCGTCGCGAAAGACGCCTCCGGAAATATCATCGTCGGACCGCTCGCGACGCCGATCCCTATCGCGCTCACCGATCCCAGCGGCGGCACGCTCTCGGAGAGCATCGTGCCAAGCGCGAATGCGAGCGGCGCAACGATAACCGCGGTGCCGACGACGGTTACGCTGACCTATAGCGGCGCAGCGTTTTACAGCGCGGCCTCGCCCGCACCGGGAACGCTCGCACTCGGCAGCGGGAGCGGCGCACCGACGATCGCGATCGCACCGCTGCAGGTGACGCCCTCGACCTCGCTCGCCAATGCAACGGTCGGCACTCCGTTTACGGTGACGGCGACCGAGGCGAATGCAACGACGCTCACCTTCACGGCGACGGCGGCTTCGTCGGGCGGTACGTTCGAAGCGGCCTGCCCGGGCGCAACACCGCCGCCGAGCGGCGCAACGACGCTCTCCTGTACGACGAGCTCGGGAAGCGTTGCGTTCAACGTTGCGCCGACCGGCCTGGGCACCGGCGGATCGCTCGCGATCTCCGACGCGAACGGCGTCGACATCAAGCAACCTTTCGACGTGACGCCGCGGAGCGGCGGCGGCATTACCGTTCCGCCGCACACGATACGTGAATTTCCGGACTTGAGCGTCGCCAACGCCACAGGCCTGAGCGTCGGGCCAAATGGAAACCATATTTGGTTCGGTGGCTCAAATGGATCCATGCACTCCTTTAGCCCTGCAAACTGCGCCCTTTCGCCGACATCGTGCATATCGAACGAAGCGCTTTTACCGGGTACTTCGCACTATCCGGTCAACTTCGCTTCGTACCAAGGGCTCCTATGGTACACGGATGCATCAGCGAATGGGATATTCAACCTTGCCCCATCCTCCGCGTGCTCGGGCACGACACCCGTCACTTGTACTGTTACGACCTCGCTTTCGGCAGGGTCATCGGTCACGGGTGACTTCGTCATCTCAAACTCGGGCTTCATGCTCTTTTCGACGCAAATTGCGGAGTACTACTCATACAGCCCTATTTCGCAGTCGTGGACCACGGTCTCAGAACCGAACCAACCAGTCCAAGCAGCATTGGGCCCGAACGGCAACGCGTTTCTAACCGAAAGGCCGACGGGTAGCGTTGCAGCGCTCGGCGAGATAACATCACCGGGTTCACCGTCCACCGATTTCAGTTACAATTCGCTGACATTCTGCGCAACGACCGGGCAACTCGCCGATCCATACAATGATCTCAGCGGACTCGCAACCGGCAGCGACGGGAATCTCTGGGTCGTCGAAGCGACGTCTCGGAAAGTCGACGTTCTCTCGACCGTCGGCACGACTCCATGCGTCGTTGCTCAGTATTCGCTTCCGGCTCCAATCGGCACGGCGACGATTCCGAACGTCTATTCCGTCGTCGATGGACCCGACGGAAACATTTGGATTACGGACCCACCGAACAACTCGATCGATCGCATTACCCCAAGCGGTGCCGTCACGGCCATTTCGATTCCTACGGGAAGCGCGAATCCCTATGATATCATCGTCGGTCCCGACGGGAATCTCTGGTTTACCGAATATAACGCCCCTAACATCGGCGAGATAGTTCTGCAATGAGACGGATCCGACGCAACATTCTCAAGCATCTCAAACATCTTCGCCGCGAACTCGCAGCATCGGGGCTCGCGTTTGCGCTGCTCGCCGGTTGCGGCGGTGGTAGCGGTACGGGAGCCGGCATGCCGTCGCATGCGTTACCGACCGTTGGCGGGAACGGCACGCTCTCGCTTTCGTTACAGGTTCCCAGCCCGTCGCTGCAAGCGAATCGTCGCTCGCCGAAATACGTCTCGCCCGACACACAATATATCGGCATCAGTTATCTCTCCGGCGTCAACCAAACGTTTACGCCCGCGCAGATCGAGGCGCCGCAGGTGAATTTCGCCGTATCATCACCGACGGTCTGCGCGCTTCAAAGCAACGGTTCCCGCTTCTGCTCGGTCGCCGTTTCGCTGGCACCCGGAACCTACACCGTCGGCATCACTACCTGGGCCGCACCTCCTACCTCGGGCACGTTCGCTGCAAGCAGCGAGCTTTCGCAAACGATTCTTCCATCTGAATATATCGCCCCCGGTGCGAATGCGGTGCTGGGAGCTCCCAATATCAATGCATCGCTCGATGCCATCGCCTCGAAAATAGCAATTACGCCGCTTCCCGGACAGTCTCACCTCGTTGCTGCCGGTAGCGCCTATGAGATCGTCGGCACGACGCCCGCAGACTTTCTTGTCGAACCGACCGACGCCGCGGGCAACATCATTATCGGGGGAGCCGCGAACGGGGCACCAACCGTCGCCCTTGCGCCCGACGCGCTCGGCGACACCACGGTCACGCAAAATGCCGCAAACCCCAACGAGTTCGCCGTGCAGGTGGTGTCGTATAACTCCGCACCGCTCTCGCTCATCGCTTCGGCAACACCGGCGGCAGGAAGCGGCCTCCCGGCGCTTGCCTCACCGCTCGCCATTCAAACGGTGCAAGAGCTTTGGCTCGCCAATACGACCACGGGCAGCCCGCTCGGCGGAATCGCCGGTTTTGCCCTCTTTCCGCCTGCTGCGGGATCCACCGGGTTTTCTCCGCCATCCATTAATGGGAATGCGATTCCGATCGATAGCGCAACCTGCACTGCGCCGTGTAACCCGGCGCAAAACCTCGGCCCGCTTGTTGCGGACACCGTCCCGACCAGTTCGTCCCCGAGCGGTCTTTTGTGGGCAATAAACGCAGGCACAACGCCTGCCGAGGTACTATCGTATGCTATCCCAACCAGTACGAACGGTGCAATTACCACGTCGGCAACGATTAGCCCCATCACCGTGCTTCAAAATTTTGGCGGCACGGTCCTCGGATCGGTCGCATCTGACGCGAATGGTAATGTTTGGTTGCTCGATAGCTACAATCTCAACGGGTATCTCGAAGAATACTCGCCGCCGTCATATGCTTTAGGCGTTTCGCGGACGGCGTCATTCGCCTATTTCGGAGCGAACGGAATGAGCGATGACATTGCGATTCCACAACACGGACCTCTTACGGGGGATTTGGTTTTCATCGGCAAGCTTTCGGTAAACAGCCCGGACCTTGAAATTTTAGCAATACCACCGCCGTATTCGGCAGCAACCACTAGCTCGGTGGTTACCGTCGCTGACGTCTCCGGATTTTATCCTGCGGCCTTCGCGATCTCGCCCGACGGAACGACGCTCTGGGTTGAAGACGGAAACACGATGAAATACTTTACGCTCGGCGCCACCGGCGCAGCCTCGCTCGTCGCGGTACCCGCGAATCTTTTGTGCGTCGACCCTGCCGCCAGTTCCTCCGGCGGAGCTGCTACTGGGCTCGGGTTACAAATCGCGACCTCGTACAATGGTTCGGTTTGGACCACACCCGGCTCGACCGCCGACGGTGCCTGCGAATATCAGTTCACCGGCACCGCTATATCTTGGACCAACTCCGTGGTCTATTACCAGGCACCAGGCGGGGGCAACCAGCAGCAGAGCGGCATCACCATAACGCCGTAGCCCCAGGCGGCGCAGGAGCCCGCGCCTCTGCGTCGCGAACCTTATTTCGCAGCACCGAAGAGTCGCGTGAGGTTCAATATGCTCCGAGCAGTCGGTTTTTCTATGTCGCTCCTGGCCCTCGCTCTTGCGATCGCCGGCTGCGGCGGGGGCGGCGCATCGAGTGCGCTGCCGCCGAGTTCCGGGGGCGGAGCCTCCCTCGCGCGGAGCAACGCAGCGATGACATTTCATTTCCCGCCGCCCTCATCGACAGCGAGCAGCGCGCGCTCCCCGCGCTATCTTTCGGCGAACACGAAATCGATCGTCATCACGCTTACGGCGGTCAACGGCACGCCGCCGAGTCCGGCGATTCCGCCAACGACGCTCGCCGTCGCCCCGGGGCAAGGAAGTTGCACCGCGCTCACCTCACAGGGCTTTAGCTGCACCGCCACCGTCGGCGCGCTCGGCGGTAACGATACGTTCCTCGTTCAAGCGTACAGCGGAGCGAACGGCACCGGCAGCTTGCTCTCCTCCGGCAGCGTGACCATTGCGGTCGCATCGAGCGGCACCACGACCGTCACGACGTCGCTCGTCCTCAGCGGAAATGCAACCTCGTTCGCAGTCGCCTCACCGAGCCCGAACCCCGCAATCGGCGTCGTGGTTTCCGGCAGCAGCGTCACGCTCTATCCGATCGCCGATGGCGCGCCGCACAGCGTCACCCTCACCCTCGCCGCGTTCGACGCGAGCAACAGCGAGATCGTCGGCCCGATTGCTTCCCCTATTCCGGTCACCGTTTCCGGCAGCGGGATATCGCTGACATCGAGTGCCTTCGCAAGCGGCACGAGCAATATCGTGCAATCGCCCGCGCAGATCACCGCGACGCTCACCGCGAGTTACACGGGACAACCCGGCGGTACGATAACCGCGAACGGAGCCGGGAGCATCACCATCGGTGTCGGCGGCGTTGCCGGCACCGTGAACGTCGTGCCGTTCGTCATCGCCACCGCCTCACCGGGGCCGGCGAATCTCGTCGCCGGCGGCTACCCACAGGCGTTGCAACTCCAGGAGGCCGGAGCAACGAGTTTCACGATCGCCGGAATCGGCACCACGACGTCGGCGACGGTTGCGGGGCCACCCTCCGCCTGCACGCCGAACGGCTCGACGCTCACCTGCACCGCAACGAACGGCGTCGTCACTGGGCTGACGCTCGTGCCGAATGCGGCAATCTCCGGCACGACGAACTTCACCGTCGGCGACGGGCATGGCGCGAACTTTAACCTCGCGGCCTCGGTCGCGGGACAAGCGGGTGGGACGCCCACCTTCCCGACGAGCTACGCCGTAACGCAGATCGCGGTGACCCCGCCGCCGGGCGGTTATTCGGCGACGAAACTCGGTGGGATCGCGCTTGGCCCCGACGGGCAGACGCTCTACACGCTCGCGGTCTCCTCGCCGGGACCGACCGACGCCGTCAATCTGCTCGCGATTACCTCGAACGGCTGCTCCAGCGCCGGTTGCGCGCCGACGCTCGCGGCATATCCGCAGCCAACTCCCGAGCCGACGGCGGCCCCGGCCACCAACGGCTTCCTCAATCCGAACCCTGGCTTCATCGCGCTCGGCGGCGACGGGAACCTCTGGGTCGCCGATACCAAGACCGACGCGCTCACCGCGATCGGCCTCCCCTGCAACGCAACGACAGCTCCGCCATGCGTTCTCGCACAAGGCTCGCCGGCGACATTCACCATGACGGGATCCGGGCCACCCTACAACGCCATTCTCGGCGCGAGCGGCAGCACGATCGTAGCAACGAACGATTCGAACGCGAGCGACTTGGCCGGGCTGCTCACGGCATCGACCTATGCGGGCTTCCCTCCCTTCGGGCTCAATCTCTTTCCGCCGAGCGGTGGTCCGGCGAGCCCGGTAACCGGGCTTGCCACTGCTGCGGCGCCGAGCGCCGTCGCTTCTTACGGCGCAACCGATGTTTACGCCCCGGCCGGCTCGCTGCTCGATGCGCTCGCTCCTGCGGCCTATCAGGTGGTCGCGTCGTACGAACTGGGGAGCGGCACTGCTCCAACGGGCACGAAGACCATCAGCGCATGCGCGACCGGCGGAGTGACGATCTCCGGCACGATCGCGCAGACCGGCGCAATTGCGACCGACGCGCAAGGAAATCTCTGGCTCTCGGCGCTCACCAACGGCAGCGCGACTCCGGCGAACGCGCAGGTTTTCGTCGAGATCGCCCCGCTTTCGAGCGGGCTCTGCGGGAAAGCGATCGTTCCGGTGCGGACGACGGCGCTCGCATCGCAGATCGTGTTGGGCCCCGACGGCAACCTCTGGTATATCGTCCCTGGCGTTGCGCAGATCTATCGCCTCGCGCCGACGCTGCTCGGTACGGCAACCCCTGCAGTCAGCGCATTCCCGCAGAGGCCGCTGAACGGCGTCCCGATCGAACTCGCGCCCGGCGGCGACGGTAACATTTGGTTCACTGAGACCGGCGGCACGCTCGGTGCGCTGGAATTGCACTAGGAGATCGCGACGATGCATCGAGATTCGGCGTTCACTCTATCGCGCGCACTCGCCGCGAGCACCGTCGCACTCGCGTTCTTTGCAGGATGCGGCGGGGGCGGGGCCTCCTCGGCATTGCCGAATGCCGGCGGTGGCCTCCCATCGGCTTCATCCTCCGGGCGGATCACACAAAAACTCTCGTTGCTGATTCCGGCGAAAGGCTTTGCGAGCAGCCGTCGCTCCCCGCAATACACATCGATCGCGACCAAGGGCATCGGCATCTCGCTCGTGTTGCAAGGGAAGAGCGCGCCGACGAACCCGGCGACGCTGACATCGCCCGACGTTGCGATCGATCTTACGACGACGCCGATATCGATCGTCGGCGATCTGGGGCCGAGCGGACAAAGCATTTCGTGCACCACGGTGACGACGCCGCAACCAGGGCAGAATTGCACGCTCGCGCTCTCGTTGCCGACCGACGTCGCCGAGATCGTCGTCAACGCGTGGGACGCCGCACCGGCGACGGGGAGTACGAGTTTTTCGCCGACGGCACAGTTGCTCTCCAGCGCGGTCGCGGCGGTGGCGGTGAGCAGCGGTGCGCCCGGCCCGACGATAGCGCTGGTGCTCGACGGTATTCCCGCAGCGTTGCGCATCGTGCCCGCCGCGGGGCAATCGCATTTCGTTCTCAGCGGCAATGGCGGCGCGGCGGCGGCGACCTATACCGAGATCGGCTCCGGCCTTGTCGGCGTGACGTTCGACGCTCTCGATGCCGATGGGAACATCATCATCGGCAACGGCGCCCCGACCGTGCAGTGGCAGATCGCGCAGAACGGCACGTCGGTGCTCTCCGGCAATATTGCCAGCGGCCTTCCGACGAACCTGAGCATCGCACCCTTCCTCACGAACGCCGCTGCGTTCGCTTCCTCGTTCGCGCTCACCGCGACGGCTTCGACGCCGAGCGGTTCGCCGCTCTCCACGTCGATCGCCATCCAACCCGCGCAAGAACTCTGGCTTCCGGGCAACAGTGTCATGGGCGCAACGACTAGCCGCGGCCCCCAAGCGATCGGCGGAGCGAGCGCGGCGACCGGTTACGAGATTCCGCCGTCGACCGGCGCGCTGATGTCACCGGTCCTCCTGGGAACCGATACCATCGCCGCTTCATCGCTCACGCGGTGCCCGAACGTTCCCGCCGGTTCAACGCCCGCTCCGTTTAACATCCCCTTGGCCCTCGCCGCCGATCCAACGGGGAATCTCTGGCTGCTCGTCGCGACGCCTTACTCGTCGGGAACGGGCTCCGGGCAAGCGTCGTGCGCCGAAGGCTTCGCCGTGCAAAATACGGCGAACCCGCCGCAGCCGCTCGCAAATTCTCTGCGTCTCCTCTCCTCCACCGACACCTTTACCGGTTGTGCGATCGATCGTTTCGACACGCTCTGGTGCGTCGACTCAACCGCCGATACGCTCGTTGGATACGATCTGCAGGCTGCGGGAACCGCCCCCTTCTCGACGCCGAACGTCACGCTACCGATCTCGCTCCCGCCCGCCGGCGCGCCCAAAACCCCGATCGCGATCGCGGTGCAACCCGGCGGCACGAATCTCTGGCTGGCGATGGCGGCGAGTGCCGTCGGAACGGCGACGACCACCACGTTCTATGCGCGCGCGATACCGATAACGACGGCGAGTTCGTCCGCGCCGAGCCTCGGTACGCCGAGTAACTGGGCGCAATTTGGCAACTCGTACGTTTCGACCGACGTCCCGAACAGCGCGATTCCGGTTCCCGATCCGCCGCTCGCCGTCGATGCAAACGATAACATCTACTCCGTCGATGTCGGGAACGAGAGCGGCGGCCCCCCCGTTCAAGCGCCGCTCATCGCGATGTGGCAGCCCTCGCTCGGCGGCGGGAATCTCTCCTTCGGCACCCCTCCGAACGCGAGTACGCCCTATCTCTTTGTTGGAAGCGGTCAAAACATCTCGAACGTCGACGAACCGTTTGCGATCGCGCCCGACGGAACGCTCTGGGCCGCCAATTCAGGCCAAAACAACATTACGCCGTACGCGGTATCGAGCGGCACCCTCACCGTCAACGCTCTGCTCGGCCCGATTTCGTTACCCCTCTCGCCGCTCTCCGGCTTCACCATCGCGCCCTAGTCGCGCGGGCCTTGGGCCCGGCCGGGGCCAAGGGTTGACCGGAAAAATTGCGAAGCCTGCCTCCTCGGAGGAAAGCAAGTATGCGGCGGTTCGGTGCGTTCGGATTCTTCCTATTTCTGGCGGCGGCGGTCGTCGCCGGCTGCGGAGGCGGTGGCTCCGGCAACTCCTCTACGTTGCCGGCACACGGTGGCGCCGGCGGCACCGCTCAGCAGGCCGCACTGCAGATCTTTATTCCGGAACCCGCGAGCGCGAGCGTCGCACGAGCCCCGCAGTATATCTCCGCGAGTACGAAATCCATCGTCATCACGCTCACCAGCGTCAACGGCGTGCCGCCCGCCCCATCCGTGCCGCCGACCGTTTTCAATATTAGCGTGCCGCCGTGCTCCACCGTCAGCGGCGGAATCAGTTGCAGCGTTACCGTCGGCGCGATCCTCGGCACCGACGTCTTTACCATCGATGCATACGACGCGGCAAACGGCAGTGGCAATATTCTGAGTAGCGGCACTCTTTCCGTCGCTGTCGGGCCGGGAACGAATACGCCGCCGCCGATCGCGCTCGGCGGCAACGTCGCCAAGGTCGTGGTGACCGCGCCTCCGAGTCCGAGTGCCTCCCCGGCGCCGAACGGCGTTTTAACACCGACGATTGACGGCACCGTCAACAGCATCCAGGTGAGCGTGGCAGCCTACGATGCGAGCGGCAATCTCATCGTCGGCAGCGCACCCTTTGCGTCGCCGATTCCCATCACGCTCGTCGGCGATCCCAACGGCGCGCTCACCTTCTCGCCGAGTTCGGTGATCGCTCCGAACCAAAACGTGGTTACGTTGGGAACGAGCGGCAAAATGTTTTACGCGACGCCTTCGCCGGCGCAGCCCGCTCCGACACTTTCGACCGCGACGATAACCTTTGGGCCGAGCGGTGCGAACGGCACGACGTTTACCATCGATCCCGTCCAGTTCGATATGCCGAGCGGCGGCTTGAACAACGTTTTGCCGGCGCCGGCGACGACCACGCTCGGCGTACAAGAGGCCGGAGCGACCTCGTTTATCGTCAGCGCCTTTTTCCCGAGCAGCACGCAGACGCCGTTCGTCGGCGAATGTGGTAGCACGTTTACGAGCTCTCCCTCACTCGTGCCGTTGACCTGCACGGCGTCGAGCGGCAACGCCTTCGTTACACTGCAATCCCTTGCGGGCGGCAGCGGCACGTTGAGCGTTACCAGCAGCGACGGCTCGCATGGTGGAACCCCATTTACCGCGCTCGGTGCGCAAGGCGGAAGCGCGACGCTCGGGTACACGGTGCTGCTCTGGAGTATGCCGAATCACGGCGTCGCTCCGAACCAGGACATTCCCACGAGTATGACGACCGGGCCGGGCGGGCAACATCTCTGGGTCGCGGCCTCCAACACAGCGCTCGGTGGATCGGTGACGGCGATTCCCGCGCAGAACCTCGCCACATGTTCGGCGGCGAGCTCTCCGTGCAACGCCGCGAGCACACATCAAGCAACCCTTCCGCAGGCGACATTTGCACCCGCTCCTTATGTACCCGCTCCTGGGAGCATCGTCGCCGGCGGCGACGGGAACATGTGGTACACCGATCTCGGGACGAATTCGCTCACCAATCAAACCCTCGGCTACTTCACCGCAAGCGCGTGTATCATTGCCACGACCTGCGCAATTCCAAACTCGTTCGCCGGCGGGCCCGGGACCACCAGCGTTCAGGTATTCTCATCGTCGCCGGAGGCAATCGCCGACGGAGGCGACGGGAATATCTACATGCTCTTTGGGAATACATCGGGCGGAGGAGCGGTTAGCGCGGCCTCATATTCAGGCTTCCCATCCCCAAGCATCCTTACGCCAGAATCGCTAACAACTCTAGCGCCGGGCGTTAGCGGTCCGATTGCCGAGGGAATCGTTCGCGGCCCCGATGGCGCGATGTGGATGAGCGTCGACGATCCGAACTTCGGCTCCGGCCCGACGAGCGCGATCGTTGAGTTTTCGAATTGCGTAAGTGGCGGGTCATTTTCTTGCTCGAACACGCACGCAAGCTCAAAGCAATTCCCCGAAAATGAAGCGACGAGCCCCGGGAGCGGGCCCTACCACCCCGGCGAGATCGTGGCAGTGCCGGCGGCGAACGATCTGTGGTTCATCAATCACGGCAGCAGCACGAGCCCAGTCGTCGCTCCGTTCATCGCATCGATATCCTCGGCAACGACGAATTACGGAACATTTGGCGCGCGCATACCGATTCCAAACGCAGCCTCGGTAAGCGGCACGCTGCTTCTCGGTTCCGACGGCAATCTCTGGTTTCCGATAACGACAGCCTCGGGCAGCAATGAAATCTGCCGCTATACGTTGGTTACCGCTGCAAGTGGAACACCGCAATTCTATTGCGCGACGATCCCGCCGGTCGCCGGAATCTCGTACCCGGCGGGGCCGATGGCGGTCGGGCCCGATGGAAATATCTGGTTCGGTTTAGTCGGCGCGCCGTACGTCGGGGAGGTTGTTCTGTGAAACGCTTACTATCGCTCGCTCTCGTGACATCGCTCGCGGCCTGCGGCGGCGGTGGCGGCGCAACCGGAGCGCTTCCGACCGGATCGACGCCCCTCGCTGCGGGGAAGTCGCTGGTGAAAATCACGCTCGCCGTGCCGCAAGCGCAGCTCCAAGTGCATCGTCGTTCTCCGAAGTATATCGCGCCGACGACGAAGGGCTTCGGTTTTGATTTCGCAAGCACCACCAGTGCACTGAATCCGGCGGCACCGACGGTTGCCGTTAATTTCTCGAATCTCGCCGCTCCGAGCATCGCCGTCGATACCTACGGCGGCAGTAGTGTAACTTGCACGAACAACCCGGACGGCAGCGCGACGTGTGCGTTCAGCCTTACGGTGCCGACGAGTACGACACCGTACATCCTGCAAGTTTCGACATTCGATACGGCCCCAAGCACGACCGGCGCAATATTTAACAGCGCCGATCTTCTTTCGCAGCAGACGTTCACGAACGTGAGTGTTGCCGCCGGAACGCCGACCGCTCCACTCGCGCTCGTGCTCGACGGCGTTCCCGCCAGCACGGAGGTGGCGCCGCTGCCGAACCAGGTGCATCTCCAAGCGAACGGCGGCGGCTACACGATCGTCGGCATGGTGCCCGTGCAAGCATATATCTACGGGCTCGATCGCGACGGCAACGTCATCGTCGGCGACGGCGCGCCGCAGATCTGCGTGCAATCGCCTGTCGATACGGCGACGAGCGCGCCCTATATTGCCGTCAGCGTATCGTCGCCGGGAACGGGGCCCGCCGGCGAGACCTGCGATAACGCGCCGACGACCACGCCGATATGGACGCTGCAGACCAAGAGTTGGAGTGCAACGCCGCTCAACCTCACCCTCAACGCCGTCGCGAGCGGCCCATCGCCGAATGGTGGGCCAGGAACGGCGGCGACGAGCACCGTGTCGCTGAGCGAAGAGCAAGAGCTCTGGGTGACTATGCCTGCGATGTCGGGGACGCAGGATATTCAAGGATACGCTTTTTCCACAGGAACGCCGCCGAGTATCATCTCGTCGGACCTCGGAATCATTCCGTCGTCGAGTGCGACGATCTATGGCTACGGGGGCATGGCGGTCGATTCGAGCGGTAATCTTTGGCTAGCGCCCAACAACGGCTCGAGCGATTACCTTTGCGTCAGCCAACCGCAAACCGGCGCGCTTGCAATCACTCAGGCGTCATGTTCCGCTGAAAGCTATGTAGGTGGAGGCAGTTTCGGTATTTCTATCGCTACGACCACGATCGGCAGTCAGCAGTTCGGCTTCATTCTCGACGCGAACTTCCAGCAGGTTACTGCCTACCCACTTCAAGTCCCATCTCCGTCGACGAGCGCGAGTACGATTCAATCGTTTAGTCCAAGCACGCTCTTTACAGGCACGAATTCAGGTTTAGCGGCGGATTTTAACACCGTGCCCTCACTTGCGATTGCCCCCGCGACACTCGCCGCTCCCGCGGCGGGCTCGCTTTGGATCGATGGTTATCCGAGCAGCGGAGCCAACTTGTATCTCGCGGGGATTTCGCTCTCGGCGAGTGCGGCTCCGAGCCTCGCAACGAGCGGCGCCACCAGTATAACCCCGGAGCTTACTGGAAACCAATTTCTCGGCCCCGCGGATAATATGTCGATCGACGACGCAGGCCACATTTTTGTCGCTGAAAACGAATATAATCCAAATTTGTTCACCGCCCAAGAGGACATCTTCGGCTTTCAGATTCACTCCGGCCCACCGCTATCGGTAACAGCGATAGGAAGCGGATATATTCCCGCGAGCAACCCCAACGGCGGAACGCAACACAGCATGGCCGTCACCTACCAAGGCACGATCCTCGAATCGTACCAGACGGGCTCGACGCGCGGGTTCTATGAACTCTCTGAACCGTCTTCTGGCCCCATCACCGCGATTCAGAGCATCCTCAATGACCCCGTTCTAGGCTCGGCGAGCGGAATCGTCGTGACGCCCTAGAGGCCATCGAAAGAGGAGTCGCGACTACCAGGGCGTAACGGCGCGGGGCGTTTTCTCTTTCAATCCATCTACGCCGAGGTATCCGCCCATGCGAGGAGGTTCTCTCTCTCTGCTCTTCGTTTTTGCGCTCGCTGCATGCAGCGGTGGCGGCGGGGGGAGCCCGATTGGAACCCCGAGTACGCCGGCCCCACCACCGCCGCCGGGGAACGGCGGAACGACCACTATCCCGACGCATTTTGTGATCGGCGCTCCGCCTTCGTCGACCTCGGCCCTTAGCAGCTCGCGCAGCCCGCAGTACGTTCCGACGACCGTGCAATCGGTAACGATTACCCTCGATACGGTCAATGCAGCATCGCCTCCAAGCGGACTCACCACGACCGCCACCGATAACATCTCGGCGCCGAGTTGTCCCTGCGTGGTGAACGGCCCCTCGGTCCCGCCGGGAAGCGACGGCTTCACCATCACGACTTACGACCATACGGGCGGCACCGGGAACGCCATCTCCGTCGCCACGCCGACGATCGCGATTACCGCCGGGACGACCAACAACGTGACGATTACGCTCGCGGGAATCCCAAAAACGCTGGCGATCAGCGGCATCCCGAGCGCGAGCGCGGGCACGGCGCTCGCTGCAACCGCGTTGAGCGTCGCGGCGAAGGATGCCGACGGCAACACGATTACCGGCCCGTACGCTTCGCCGATTACGCTCGCCGATGGCGATACGACCGGGGCGAGCACGTTCGCCACTTCTGGCAGCGATTCACCGCCGACGCGCGAGCTGCTCAGCTCGACGGATACTGCGACGCTCGCCTATACGGGGCTCGCCATTCTCCCGGCGACGCTCACGGCAAGTGCGACCGGGGCGACGAACGGCACCGCGACCTTCACCCCGACGCTTCAACCGATCGTTTACAGCGGCCCGCTCAACGGCTCGACGCCGGAGATCGATCTCTATGCGACGAGCGGCTTCGGTTCGACGTTCTCGTACAACGTCTCGGAGGCCGGTTGGACGAACTCACCATACGGAAAGGCACTATCGCTCAATGCGAGCGCTTGCAGCACGTTTGCAACGGCATCTGCGGGCGTCGATGTTCCCGCGAGCGGAACGCCGATCACCGTGACCGCGATTGCATCGCCCTCCGCAGGAACCTGCACGATGACGGTGAGCGACCCATTCGGCCAGACGAAATCGGTAACGGGAACCTATACCGTCACTGGTATCGGCATCCAGTAGCTGGAGTTACCGATGCGTTTGCTCGTTCGGCTCGCCCGTGCGCTCGTTCTCTGCGCCGGCCCGGCAGCAGTCGCTGCATGTGCGGGAACCGTCCACCTGGCAACGGGCGCCGTGCCGAAACGCTTGCCGAACGGCGCGACGATTCGCATCACCATTCCGAAGAAGAGCGCATCGGGGCGCGGCGCGCAATACGTCTCGCCGGCAACGACGCAGATGACGATCGATATCGAGCAGGGCGGCGTTGCAGTCAGCGGCTATCCGCAGACGATCGGGCTCACGCCGACATCGACGGGATGCACGAGTACGCTCGCTAACACGCTCTGCCAACTCTCGCTCGCGCTCGCTCCAGGTGCGTACACCGCGACGATCTCCTTGCTCGATGCATCGAACAACACGCTCTCGAGCGCACAGAGCGTCCCATTCACCGTCGTCGCCGGAACGAACAATACGATTCCGATCGTGCTCGGCGGCATCCCGCACGCGATCGATCTCACGCCGGTGGACGCGCCGAACAGCATCGGGCCGAGCGGGCTCGCGATCTCGTCAACCGGCTACGGCAGCGCGACGCTCACCGTCGTTGCAACCCCGAGCAACGGCAGCGCACTCGACGAGCAAATATCAGCATTAGCAACTACCCTTGTGAAGACGCTCGCCGGTTCGACAACGAGTGGATTCACCGATGGAACGGGGAGCGCTGCCTCCTTTAATATCCCAACAGGCATCTCATATCATGCTAGCAACGGTGACCTCTACGTTACCGACAGCTCCAACTGCGCGATCCCACAAGTCACCACCGCAGGGGTCGTCACCACGGTCGCCGGATCACCGGGCGACTGCACCTTCGCAAGGGGCTTGGGCAGCTCGATCGATCATCCGGTCGGCATTACCTACGACGGAACGAACGGGCTTCTCTACATCACCGACTCGAACGCCATACAATCGCTGCAACTCTAGCGCTCGGCGTGCGAGTGATCCGTGCACAGATCGGGAGAACACCGCCTACACGCTCGCGACCAATGAACGTCGCGAGCGTCGCGCGTGCGGCGATTCTGCGCTATAGTAAGGAAACTATAAAAAGTAAGGAAACCCCTAAGTGTCGGAGACCACGCTCACCAGTAAGGGCCAAATGACGCTCCCCAAAGCGGCGCGCGAGCATTTCGGCCTCAAAGCCGGGGATCGGCTTGGGGTGGTCGTCGAGGAGGGCCGGATCGTCCTTATTCCATTGACCCTCCATGTGGACGATCTCTGTGCCATTCTCCCGGCGTCGAAACGCCGTGCATCGCTCAAGCAGATGCGCGAGAGCGTCCGCGCTCGCGCCGCCCATCGCCGGTGATCGGCCTCGATACCAATGTTCTTCTCCGCCTTCTCACTCGTGACGACGCGCGCCAACATGCTGCGGCAAAGAGATTCATAGCGCGGAACTGCAGCCGCGCCGACCCGGCATTCATCAATCGTGTCGTCGTGCTCGAATGCGTTTGGGTGCTCGAATCCTTCTACGAGTATTCGCGCGAACAGGCCGCCGACGCGATCGACGGGTTGCTCCTCGTCGCGGAGTTTGACGTCGAAGATGCGCCGGTCATCCGCGAAACGATCGAGGAATACCGTGCCGGCGCCGACTTCGCCGATGCCTTCACCGCCTGCAGCAACGCGGATCGCGAATGCACGAGTACGGCGACCTTCGATACCGCTGCGGCCAAGCGCCTCGGCCACTTCTCGGCGATCCGCTAAACACCACTCGCTACACGCCGCGAACGAAGAGGGCGACCGCCATCGTTATTCCCAGCACGATGACCGCGGCACGCATCGCCTCCGAACTCACGCGTAGCGCGAGCCGCGCACCGACGTAGCCGCCGAGCATCGCTGCCGCCGCCATCAGGATCGCCTGCGGCCACCAAATAACCCGTGCGATCGCGAACGGTACGATCGCGATGCCGTTAATCGCAATCGCGAGCGCGTTCTTAATGCCGTTCGCCGCGTGCACGCTCGGCAACGGGAAGAACGCGAGCAGCGCGAGCATCGCATAGCCCATCCCGGCGCCAAAATAGCCGCCGTAGATCGCAACGCCGAATTGCGCGGCGAGTTGCACCCAGCTCGCCTTGTGTTCGGCTCGCGCCCGTTCGGCGGCGACGATACGCGGCCCAAAAGCGAAGAGCGCGACCGCAGCGAGCAGCAGCCACGGCACCATCCGTTCGAAGAGCGTCGATGGCGTTCGCAATAAAAGCAGTGCCCCGAGCGTTGCACCGACGAGGCTGACCGCGAAGAGCGGTGCGATCAGGCGGCGCTGCTCGGCGATCTCCTTCCGGTATCCGCGCGCGCTACCGATCACGCCGACCCACATCGCCGTGTTGTTGGTGGCGTTGGCGACGATCGGCGGAACGCCGACGAAGAGCAGCGCCGGAAACGAGAGAAACGAACCGCCGCCGGCGACGCTATTAATCGCACCGCCGATAAAGGCGGCGACCGCGAGCAACCACCACGCGTGGGGGAGCAGCGCTACGATGTTGCGGTACGCTCGCGCTTGGTGACGCGGTAGACGCGCCGCACACCGCGCAGGTTTTCGATCTTGGTAAGGAGTTTGTGAAGGTGTTCGAGATCGCGAATCTGCACCGTGAGGCTGGTCACCGCGCTGCCGTCCTTGCGCGCGCGCGCCGTCACCGAACTCACCGACGTCTTCAATTCGGCGAAGACGCCCATAATATCGCCGAGGAGTTGCGCGCGGTCGTCGGCCTCCACTTCGATATCGACGGCGTGCGTCTGGTCGGCTTCGTTGCTCCACTCCGCTTGCAAGATACGCTCCGGCGTCGCGTTCATAAACGCGACGTTCGGGCAGTCGGCGCGATGCACGCTGACGCCGCGCCCGATGGTGACGTAGCCGATTATGGGGTCGCCGGGCACCGGCGAGCAACACTTCGAGAGGCGCACCACCACGTCGTCGACGCCGGAGATCAATACGCCGCTGCGCTTGCGAACGCCGCGGCGCGCCGTCGTTTTACGAACGACCTTGGTGAGATCGACGACGTTCTCCGCCTTGATCTCTTCGCGAATGCGGTTGACGACCGAGCTCGCCGAGGCGTCGCCGAACCCAATGGAGGCATAGAGATCGGTCGGGCTGCTGAAGTTCATCTTCGCAGCGATGCGCTCGATCAGCGCGCCGCGCGCGAGATCGACGCGGAGATGATTGCGCGCCAGTTCGTTGTCGACCGCCTCTTGCCCGGCGAGCACGTTCTCTTCGCGGCGCTCCTTGCGGAACCACTGCTTGATGCGGTGCTTCGCGCCCCCGGTCTTGACGATCGAGAGCCAATCGAGCGACGGGCGTCCGCTCGATTTATTGACGAGAATCTCGCAGATATCGCCGTTCTGCAACTGCGAATCGAGCGGCACGATGCGGCCGTTCACCTTCGCGCCGACGCAGTGATTTCCGACATCGGTATGGACGCTATAGGCGAAATCGATCGGCGTGCCGCCGGCGGGAACCGAAAAGACGTCGCCGCGCGGTGAGAAAATAAAGACCTGCGAATCGAAGAGATCGAGCTTGAGGCTCTCCATGAAGGCGCGCGAATCGCGCATGTCCTTCTGCCACTCCAAGAGCGCTCGCAGCCAAGAGAGTTTATTTTCGAAGTTGTCGGCCTTGCCGCCCTCTTTATAGCGCCAATGCGCGGCGATACCGTATTCGCAGATGCGATGCATTTCGCGCGTACGAATCTGGATTTCGAGCGGCTCGCCCTGCGGCCCGATCACCGTCGTGTGCAGCGACTGGTACATGTTCGGCTTGGGCATCGCGATATAGTCTTTGAATCGTCCGGGCAACGGCGTCCATTTCGAGTGCACCGCACCGAGCGCTCCGTAGCAATCTTTGACGTTATCGACGAGAATGCGCACTGCGGTAAGATCGTAGATCGTCGAAAAATCGCGCCCCTTTTTCATCTTTGAATAGATCGAATAGAAGTGCTTGGGACGGCCGTGAATCTCGGCGTCGATATGCAGTTGTTCGAAATCAGTTTTGAGCGAGGTAATTGCCTCGCGAACGTCCTCTTCGCGGTTCGAGCGCGTCTTATTGACGCGGTCCACGATCCCTTGATAGGCGGTGGGTTCCAGATAGCGCAAGCAGAGATCTTCGATCTCCCACTTGACGCGCCAGATACCGAGGCGGTGAGCGATCGGCGAATAGATATCGAGCGTCTCGCGCGCGATCGCGCGTTGCTTCTCTTCGCGCAAACTGCCGAGCGTGCGCATATTGTGCAAGCGATCGGCGAGCTTGATGATGATGACGCGAATATCTTTCGCCATCGCCATAAACATTTTGCGAAGGTTCTCAACCTGCGCATCTTCTTTGGATTGGTAGGGAATGCGCGTGAGCTTGGTGACGCCCTCGACGAGTGCGGCGATCTCTTCTCCGAACTCGGCAGCGACCTGCTCGCTCGTGATCGTGGTGTCCTCGACGACATCGTGGAGCAAGGCCGCGGCGATCGTCTGGCGATCCATCTGCAGGTCGGCGAGGATGGCGGCGACGGCGAGCGGATGCTCGATGTAGGATTCACCCGAAGCGCGGTGCTGGCCGTCGTGAGCGCGGTCGGCGAGCTCGTAGGCCCGCATAAGCCACGACCCGTCGAGCGACGGGTCGTAGGTCTGCACCTTGGCTATCAGCTCCGCAATCGTCATTTCATTCGCCTATGGCTCTATTCTGCCATAAAGCCGCAAT
The DNA here is from genome assembly GCA_013044185.1 of Vulcanimicrobiota bacterium. Lineage (GTDB taxonomy): Bacteria > Vulcanimicrobiota > Vulcanimicrobiia > Vulcanimicrobiales > Vulcanimicrobiaceae > JABEUX01. The sequence continues at coordinate 21,646 of JABEUX010000102.1, forward strand.
GATTGTCACGCCGAGCGTGTCGCGCGCCTCGATACGGCGCCTATCGGCGCCTACTCGGCTTGACAAGTTTAATCTGCTCGGCGTAGGAGCGCCGACTATTGGCTCTTGAGCGTATCCCGGAAAAGAATGCCGCGAACGAGCCCCGCTTTGTCGAGCGCGATCTCTTCATAGACGTACCCGTTCGAGCAGATTGCCCGGAAGAGGTGCGCGATTCCGCCGCCGGGGAACGAACCGTCGCGAACGAGGCCGAGGTAGACCAGGCGATCGAGCGCCCCGAGATTTCCGAGTTCCCGTGACGTTTGCTTGACCCGCGCGGGCGTCGCGATCGCCGCGAGCGGCCCGATATAATGCGTCGGATCGATGCTCCCCAACTGCCAGGCGAGAAACTCGCGGCGAGCGGCGATGACGATGCGCGGGGCGGCGACCGGCGTTGGAGTCGGCGCCGGGGTTGGGGCTGGTTTCGCTGTGGCGCCGAGCGCAAGGAAGAGCGCGAAAACCGCGCCGAGACGTGCGATGCGCATTAGGGATACCTCAAGAATGAAACGACGTCGTTCCCGGCGAGCGAGGCGCGACCGTTGAGCGCCTCGAGTTCGATGAGAAAGGCAAAGGCTACAATCTCCGCACCGAGCCGTTCGATGAGTCGCTTCGTTGCGGCGGCGGTGCCGCCGGTGGCAAGCAAATCGTCAACGACGAGCACGCGGTGCCCGGCGTGTAATGCGTCGGCGTGAATCTCCAGCGAATTCGTGCCGTATTCGAGCGCGTAGGATTCGGCAAGTTTGCTAAACGGCAACTTTCCGGGTTTGCGCACCGGCACGAAGCCCGCCCCAATTTCGTACGCGAGCGGAGCGCCGAGCATGTAGCCACGCGCCTCAACGCCGACGACGTAATCGATCTTCGAATCGCGGAAACGCTCGATAAAGAGATCGATCGCTTCCTTAAAGCCCTTCGCATCGCCAAGCAACGGCGTGATGTCGCGAAACAGGATTCCTGGAATGGGGAAATCGGGGATTGCCCGGATATGTTCTTCGATACTCACGAGGCGCCGAGATTCGGTACCCGCCCGCAGAGGCCTTCGCTCGATGAGGCGCAAGCGAAAAGCGCGCTCGCCGCGAAAGCTCCGATCGATGCAAAGTAGCGAACGAGGCGAGGCACGTCGCTTCGCCCTGGCGCTGGTCGCAGCGGTCGCCCTCCATGCGCTGTTCGCAAGTATCCTGCCCGGACTACCCTCGCTACGCACAACTCGCACCTCGCCGCCGGCGCGCATTCATATCCTGCGCGTCGCGCGCATCGCTCCGACGCCCACACCGAAGCCGAGCGCCGCACCGATCGCGCCCGTAGCATCGCAGGCGGTACAACCGATAGCGCCGCGAGTCAGCGGTGCAGAGGCGGCGCAGAGGCGCGTGCACGCTGCAGGTGGAGCGAGCGTTACCCCGCCGCCGATCGCGGCGCCGCTCGCACCGGCGCCGCTTGCGTCGAGCGCGGGGCAGAGTGCGGGTGCGGGGACGCGGAGCGGCGCCGGCAGTCTCGGTACCGGCGGCACGGGAAGCGGCGCCGCGGCGACGGGGAGCGGCAGCGGCGCGAGCGCCGGCGTCACGCCCTGCGGCTACGTCAACATTATCGCGTTGCAACGCGAACGCATCGGCGAATATGTCCGCGTCCGCGTCGAAATCTCCGTGCGCTTAAGTGATGGCAGCGCACGGATCGCGCGACTCGACTACCCGTTCCTCTATCCCAACGACATCGGCGACCCGTTCTCTCCGGAGCATCTCAACGACCCAAACTTTCCGGTCACCTTTCAAACCCCACCGCCGGAATTGCGCGCGAACGAACCACCGCTCGTGCAGTATGTTATCGCCCACTCCACCCCCGATGGCTTTACCGTCCTCAAACCCTGCCCGAAGTAGGTTCCAGCACACGCAATGCTCTTGTCATCGCGATCCTTTGTCGCAAAGGAGCTCCGAATCACTCGTCTCGTTTCGGAGGAGCAATGGACGCACTCACCCTTCAGCCGCGCGCCGTACAATTCGGCATCTATCGCGATGGCGACAATAACCTCGACGGCAATCAATGCAACGTGCTGGGGCAAGCGGTCGCCGTCAGCAAACACGATGGCGCGGTCGGTTTTACCGTGCAAGATACGACCTCGCGCAACGGTGAAGCGCTGCACACCAACAGCTACCAAATCGCCGACGGCCGAGTACAGGGCGTGCAGGTCGGCAAGGCCCACGATATGGCCGATCCCAAAAACCTCGCGGCCTTCGTCGCGCAGACACTCGACGATGCACGGCGAAGCGGTGCGAAGCAGAGCTGGATCGAGTTGGTCGATCACGGCGGCGGCGACGGCGGCGGCCTCGAAGCGGACAGCAAGCACGCGCTCATGTCGATGCCCGGTATCGCTGCGGCGATCGCCGAGGGCGAACGCATGCACGCCGCCGCGCACCCGGAAGATGCAGGGCGCAGCATCGACGGCGTCGTCGCCAATCAATGCTTGATGTCGACGATGGGCTTTGCCGATGCGCTCTCCAAAGTCGGCGTGAAGTATCTCGCTGCGTCCCCCGAGACGATGATCTCCCCGGGGACGCCGAGTACGGTCGCTGCCAGTATCGCCGATCACGTCGGCGATACTGCGGCGATGGCGCGGGGCGTCGTCAACGATGTGATGAAAGCCGACTATCGCATCGACGGCATGCCGTACGCGCCCGCCGCAGCGTACGACGTCCTCGATCTCGCACCGGCGAAACTCGCTGCAGCGGACGGGGCGATTAAGACGCTCGACGATGCGCTCGTGCACGCTGCCCACCATGGGGAGCGTACGGCGATTCGCAGCGACGTCGCGCGCGAAGACGGCATGGTGCGTTTCCCAGGCTCCGACGGCTTACCGTGGCACGCCGATCGTCCCGCGATGGCCACCTACGGGCGCATCGCCGCCGATACGCGCCTCTCGGCGGAGCTCCGTTCCGACGCAAGCACGGCAGCACATGCCGTCGGCAACCTCGTGCTCGCGCACGCCGAATCGAGTGCGTACGCTCCATTCGGCGGCAGCGACTATCGCGACGCCGCCGGCCCGACGGTACATCTACCGACCTCGCGGTCGCAGGTCGATCCGTGGGCTCCGAGGGTCAGTGAGACCGAGAACGCCTTCTACCACGCAACCGACGAGGATCAGCTCGCGGGCGTGCTTGCGTAGCAAAGAGCTCCGCTAACGCGCGAATCGCCGGTGGGGATGAGCCACCGGCGATTCACTCTCGCTCCTCTCTTCAGGAGACGCATGGCTTGCGGGGTTACGGCGTGGCAGTTGCCGTCGGTGACGCACTCGGCGATGCGCTCGGCGATGCGCTCGGCGACGCGCTCGGCGACGCGCTCGGCGACGCGCTCGGCGACGCACTCGGCGATGCGCTCGGCGACGTGCTCGGCGACGCGCTCGGCGATGTCGAGGGTACCGGCGACGGCGCACAGGTCGTGCTCGGTGCCGGTGAACCGGACTGTGCCGTTACGGCCGTCAACGGCGCCTCGATCGAGAGAATCTTCTGCCCATTCGAGTAGAGTTTGAGATCGAGCCGCGCCGATGCGGCAAGAATAGGCACGCTTACGGGAGCATCAAAGGGAGAGTAGGTTTGTTCGAATTGAGCGGCGTTCTCCGAATCGCTCTGCTTTTCTTCGACGCTGAGCGAGAGATTCGGCGGCGCACCGGTGTTCGGAGCGATCGTCAGCGTCGTCGAGCAGGCCGAGATCGTGATCGGAAGATTCGCAGGCAATAGTCCGTTATCGTTACTGTTGACGTCGGTCGCCTGCCCATCGCTGGGGTTCTCCGTCTCGGTCTGCTGCGACGCATCGCCTGGGTCGACTGTTCCGTCGCCGTTATTGTCGGCGGAACTCGCAACCGTCACCGCTGGTGGAGGACCGGCGCTGTAGGTAACATCAGCCGCAGTACCGCTCACTGCCGATGCGACGGTAACCGTGACGACGATTGCGGTCGAACCGGTGCCGACCGTAACGGTAAGCACGGCTCCCGCCGGAACGCTCTGCGTGAAGTTGAGATCGGCAAAGCCATTCGCATCGAGCGTGCCGGTCGCCACCGTCGCGCCGTTATAGGTCACCGTCACTGCGGCGCCCGCCGCCGAACTCGAGGAGCCTGAGGACATCGGCTGCCGAGTTACGGCAAAGGGCAGGGATGATCCCGACGCTGCGCCGACCGTGAGGCCGAGGTGCGAGGAACTGCTCAGCGGCGCGTTCGGCGGCAGATTCGAGGACGAACCACCGGCCCCGGCGCCTCCCCCACCGCATGCCGTGAGCAAAAACGCGAATGCCGTGATAGCGGCGAAACCAAACCTCGGGGCAAACGAACGATTCGACATGAGACTCTCCTTTGTGACGCCTATTCTACCCGCCACATCGGTTCCTTAAACACTCTTGAGGATTCTTTACATTTCGAAAACAATCCGTGTCGCGCTGCGATCCCTCAATACGATTGCTTCGCCATCTACTCGGGATGACAGCGCTGCGGTTACTCACGGCGAGAGCGCAGCCTACCCCAACCTGCCGTTAGCGGCGCTCGAGTTGTGCGCTCAACCAGGGATCGACGAAGTAGCGCCAGAGGATCTTGATCAACGCCGCCGCCGGGATGCCGAGCAGTAAGCCGGGGATGCCGAAGAGCTCGCCGCCCGCGAAGACCGCGAACATCACGGCGATCGGCGAGACGCCGACCGAATCGCCCATTATTTTCGGCACTAACACATTGTCGCTTATCCGCTCGACGACGAAGATGATCACCTGCACCCAGAGCACCATCCACCAACCCTGCGGCGCACAGAGAACGACCGCAATCGCCTGACCGATCACCGAGCCCAACATGGGAATCGCATACGAAATCGCGACGATAACGCCGAGCAGCAGCGCAAACTTGAACCCAATCACCGCCGAGAGAACCCAAACGGCGAGACCGGTAATCGCACTAACGATCACCTGCCCCGAAATATAGCTTCCGAACGTTCCGGCGATCTCGGTTAACAATTTATGGGCGATCGGGCGACGGCTCGCGGGGAAGAGCGAGGCGACGCCATCGGCGATCGTCGCGTCGTTGAGCAAGAAGAAAATCGAGAGCACCAACGATGCGAAGGCAACGAAGAGCCCGGTCGCAGTTCCAACGAGAATCTGTCCGACCGAGCCGAGCGTCGTGCCTGCGAATCGCTGCAAACCTCCGGTGCCGATGTGCGTGAGATCGATGCCGTTGGTTGGAATCGCCATCTGCGGAAAATGCATCTGCAGCGACCTTTCGACCGAGATCGTCCACGCTTCGACCGCTGCAGCGATCGCGGGGAGATTCTGCGCGATTCCTTGAATCTGCACGATCATCAACGGCACGATCACCAGCAAGGTCACCACCACGAGAAGAATCAACACGACGAACACGATTGCAATGGCGAACGCTTTCGGAACGCGCATCGCCTCGAGGCGTTTGACGATCGGGCGCACGCCGGCAGCGATGAATGCGGCGATAATAAAAACCGCGAGCGTACGCGGAATATGCATCGCAAAGAAGTACGCCAGAACGGCGAGCAGGACGCCCGCACCAAGCATGACGGCGCGGCGCCACGGAAAGCTCATAGTGGCTTCCCGAGCAAACGGCGTTCGGTGCGATAGCCAGCGCGTTCGTACAGGCGCTGGGCGGCGGCATTCCCCTCGGTCACCATAAGACCGAGATACGGGGTTCCGTGTCGGCGAGCCTCTTCTTCACAGGCATCGAGCAAGAGCGAGCCGACGCCGTGCCCGCGCTGCCCGACCTCGACGGCCATATAGGCCAGGAACGCCTGCGGTAGCCCGGTCACCTCGTCGGGGAGATCGAAGACGAGCAGGGCGAAGCCCATTCGCATCTCTCCCTCGACGGCGAGCAGGATTGCGTGCGAGCGCGCGTACACGATATCGAGGAGCCGCAGAAAATTCGTTCGCAACGCCTCCACCGGTGCCTCGCGTAGCGGCGAGAGACTGCTCCCGAGAGAATCGAGCCCGCAGCGTTCGACGAACGCGCGGTCGCCCGTTCCGCTCGCTCGGCGCACCGTCGGCACGCTCACGCACGATCTCCTATCGTCGCACCGGCGAGCGCGGCGAGAAACGCATCGTTCTCCTCGTTCGTCCCAACGGTGACGCGCAGTCGCCCCGGCATGCGGAGCGCGTCGCCCGATCGCACGATAATGCCGCGCTCGAGGAGCGCCTCGTAGGCCTCGTGCGCCGAAATCGGCACCGTCACCGCGTAGAAATTTGCGCCGCTGGGATAGCAATGGAAACCGCGTTCCCGAAGCTCGCCGATTACGCGCGAACGTTCCACTGCATTGAGCGCGATGCTTTTCTCGAGAAACGCGCGATCGTCGAGTGCGGCGGCGGCGCCGAGCGCTGCCGGGCGCGAGACGTTGAACGGCAGGCGTACGCGCTGCAGCCAATCGATGCTCTCGCGATCGCCGTATGCATAGCCGAAGCGCAGACTCGCGAGACCGTAGGCCTTCGACATCGTTCGCAACACGACGACGTTACCGCGCCCCAGCACGACGCTTGCAACCTCGAATCCCGGCGTATCGAGATACTCTGCATAGGCTCGATCGATCACCAACAGTACATCGGGGGGCAGCCGCTCTAAAAGGTAGTCCCATGCAAAGGCAGGGAGCACCGTTGCCGTCGGGTTGTTCGGATCGCAAACGAAGAACGCTTTCGTGCGCGGACCGACCGCGGCGAGCATCCGTTCGATATCGTGAACGCCGTCGAGTAACGGCACCTCGACGGGAAGTGCACCGACGAGCGAGACCGCCAAGCGATAGAGCGAGAACGTTGGGTCGGCCATCACCACTTCGTCGCCCGGGTCGAGAAAGGTCTGCGCGATCGTGTTGACGATCTCGTTGCTGCCGTGCCCCAGCACGACGTTCTCCGCTTGCAGCCCTTCGCGTTGCCCCAAGCGTTCGCGCAGTGCTTCGTGTGCGTCGTCGAGATAGAGATTCAGCCGATCCGCAGAGCGCAACGCCGCAAGTGCGAGCGGCGAGCTGCCGAGCGGATTTTCGTTCGATGCGAGTTTGACGATCCGCGCGTGCCCGAAGCGGCGACGCACTTCCTCGATGCTGGTGCCCGCAACGTACGGCGCGAGCGCACGAACCGCCGGTCGGCTCACGCCCGGCGCGAACCCGGGTCGATAATCGGTGCTCCGCGCGCGCAGAGCGGGCAGGCATCGGCCTCGAAGGATTCGATCGGCATCTCCAAGAGCGCTTCGAAGCGGACGCCGAAATCGGGGAGCGAGCGCGCGACGATCGCACCGACGCCGACGCACGTTGCGCCGTGCGCGCGCACGAGTTCGAGGACTTCACGTACCGAGCCGCCGGTCGTCACCACATCTTCGACGACGAGCGCACGATCCTCGGGCCCGAGCGCAAAGCCCCGTCGCAGGACCGGAACGCCCGCCTCTTTCTCGGCAAAGATCGCCCGGAGACCCAACGCACGCGCCACTTCGTAGCCCAAGACGATTCCACCGACCGCAGCGCTCACGACGATCGTCGGGCGCTCCGCGGCAAAGCGCGCGGCGATCGCCTGCGCGACGGGAGCGACGAGTTTCGGCTCTTCGAGGATGCGAAACTTCTGCACGAAGCGATCGCTATGACGCCCGGAAGAGAGGCGAAAATGCCCCTCCAATACGGCGCCGCGTTCGACGAGCGCTTCGCGCAACCGTGCGGCATCCATCACGCGCGCGCCTCGACGATCTCTTCGAGAATCGCACGCGTCGCGGCGAGGCGATCGGGAGCGGTGAGAATCGGCCGGCCGACGACGATATAATCGCTCCCCGCAGCGACCGCACTACGCGGCGTCGCAACGCGACGTTGGTCGTGCGAATCCGCGTTCTCGGGGCGAATGCCCGGCGTGAGCGCGAGAAAATTGCCGCCGTAGGCCGCTTTGAACGCGGCGACTTCGTGAACGCTGCAGATCGCGCCATCGCAGCCAGCGCGCCGCGCGAGCCCGGCCAAGCGCATGGCGATCCCGCCGATATCGCCGCCTAAACCCAACTCATCGGCGTCGCGCTGCTCCATGCTCGTCAGCATCGTAACGGCGAAGATCTCCGGACGAGAGATGCCGAGTTGCTCGGCGCGGCGCGCCGCCGCATCGACCGCGGCGTGCATCATACGCGAACCACCGAGCGCGTGAACGTTGATGATCGAGGCATTCGGGCGCACCAGCCGTTCCATCGCCGCGCCGACCGTACGTGGGATGTCGTGCAACTTCACATCGATAAAGAGCCGCACGTCGCGCGCTTCGGCGTGAGCGAAGATCCGCTCCGGGTATCCGCAGAGCCCTTCGAGCCCGATTTTAAAAATCACGTCGGTCTCGTAGAGTTCGTCGATGCAGCGCTCTGCTTCCTCAGCGGTCGGTAGATCGAGCGCCACGATTAATTGGGCCATCCTATTATCCTTCGTCTCCTTCGATTTGATTGCTGTTGGCGAAGCCGGTATTCGCCGCGCCGACGATATCGCGTAACGCGCGAACGTTCTGTTGCGCCATATACGCCAGAATCCCGTCGAGGATCGTTATCGGCGCCCGCGGATCGGCGAAGTTGGCGGTACCGATCCCGATCGCGCTCGCCCCGGCGAGCAAAAACTCGAGCGCGTCGCTCGCCGTCTCGATACCGCCCTGCCCGATAATCGGCACCGAGACCGCTCGAGCGACCTCGTAGACTGCGAGCAGCGCGATCGGCCGGATAGCGGCACCGGAGAGCCCGCCGGTGACGTTCCCCAAGCGTGGCTTGCGCTGATAGATATCGATCGCCATCCCCCGAACGGTATTGACGACCGCGAGTGCATCGGCGCCCGCGTCGACCGCCGCGCGCGCGATCGTCCCGATATCGGTAACGTTCGGCGAGAGCTTCGCGATAAGCGGTTTCTCGGTCGTCGCGCGCGCGGCACGCACGACGCGCGCGGTGAGATCGGGATCGCAAGCGAAGGTCTCGCCTTCGTGCGCGACGTTCGGGCAGGAGATATTGAGTTCGATCGCCGCGATCTCGCTTCGCGCGGCGAGCCGTTCGCAGACGTACGCATAATCGTCGACGCTGAAGCCGGCAACGCTCCCGATCGTCGCACAGGGCGTCTGCGCGAACTTCGCAACGTCGTGCTGCAGATACCACTCGATACCGGGGTTCTGCAGGCCGATCGCGTTGAGCATTCCCGCGGGCGTATGCACGATGCGTGGCGTCGGATTTCCCATGCGCGGTCGCCGCGTCACGCTTTTGAGTACGACCGCCCCGAGCCGCGAGAGATCGACGTACGGAGCGAACTCCGCACCGCTGCCGTAACAACCGCTCAAGCCGACGGTCGGAAACGGAAGAACGAGCGAACCGATCCGCGCGCTTACATCGAATGCGGTGGAATCTACCATCGGAGCTCGTGCGCCCAGAAGACCGGGCCCTCCACGCAGACGCGCGCGTGCACGACGTCGCTGCCGTCGGCATCGCTGGGAGGAAATGGCGGTGCCTGTGCGCTGCTGCGGAGGATCGGCACGACGCAACCCCAACAACCGCCGACGCCGCAGCCGAACGCTTCCTCAAGCGAGAGTTGTGCCGGGATGCTGCGCTCCTGCGCGTACGCCGAAACGGCACGGAGCATCGGCGTCGGACCGCACGCGAGAATCGCCTCCGGTGCCGACTGCCGTGCGAGCAACTCGGTAACGACACCACGATGCCCGCGCGAGCCGTCATCGGTTGCGAGGTGCAGTTCGCAACCCTCCGTTGCAAAGCGCTCCGCCTCCACCAATCGCTCGGCGCTTCGCGCGCCGTAAAATAACCGCACTCGCGCGCCGCGAGCGATGAGTGCTTGCGCGGGCAAGAGTACCGATGCGATGCCGACCCCTCCGGCGACGATCGCGATATCGCGCGCCGTCCCGCCGCAATCGAAACCATTGCCCAACGGAGCAACGAGATTCAACGTTTCACCGACACGCAACGTACCCAGGCGACGCGTGCGATCGCCGGCGAGAAAAAAAAGCAGCGAGCAACGCTCGCCACGTGCTTCGTAGATCCCTAAGGCGACGCCGGCGGCCTGCCCACCGGGCAGCAATGCCATCGCAAAATGCCCAGGGCGAACCTTTCGAACGAGTTCCGGAGCCTCAATGCCGAGCAGAATAACGTCGCGCGCGACCTCGGTTCGGTCGAGGATGCGCGTGGGAACGACGGCCGATGGAGGTGATGCGATCGCCACTGGCAGGCTTTTTCTCCAAATCTTAAAAAAACTCTCGGGATTATCGCTGAACCTTCTCATCGTTTTAGCCGTTATAGGTAGTAGAGTCGGAGGACTCAGAAGGAAAGGGGGGGCCGACAAATGTCCGGAGTCATGGTTTTCACCAGCTTGGCAGAAGCGCTGCGCGCAGGTTACCAAGTGTACGAACGCACGAATGAAGGGTATTTGGTTCGGACCCGAACCGATGCGGGTTGGGCACTCGCACTGGTGAACTGCAAACCGTAGTCTCTTTTCGAATCACGAACGTCTCCTTCAACGAAACGTAGCAGCAAGCGAAGAGGCCGCCGGATGAATCCGGCGGCCTCTTCGTGTTCTTCGCTCTAGCGACGGTTCGGCGGCTTCGGCGGCTCGTCGAGCCCGGGGGTCGCGCCGGGGCGCCAGCCCCACGGCGAACCGGATTGCCGCGGTGGAGCAGCGTTCGGCGGCATTCCGCTCGGAGGAATCGGCCCCGGCGGCGGCATCGTGTAGCCGCGCCCGACGCCGAAGTTCCCGATCTGCGCCCCGGAGAGCACCGCGCCGGTCACCTGAGCGAGCCCGATAAAGAGCGGCACGAGCCCGCCGATGAGCCAGGGACCCGGCGAGATCGTCCCGTGGTGGTAGCCGATAAACGAGAGCCCCACCACGATCGCCACGCCGATGAAGGTGGTCGTGATCCCTCGATGGAGTCGCGCATTTGCGTAAAAGAGGTAGGCGGACTCTCCGACCGCTGACGGCGGCACCCCCATCTTCGCGGCCATTTTCATCGCCCGATAGGTGTCGCGGGGATCGGCATCGACCGGATAGCCCTGTTGGATCATCGCAATCCGTTCCTGGTGCTTGAGCACGCGATGGAGCATGATGGCTACGATCGGTAACCCGAAGATACAGAAGACGGCGATTGCGCCGACAGCGTTGTCACTCATACCGGAACTCCTTGCGTTGGGTCGTCACACCCCACATACGTCCGAGGCTCGCTCCAGGTTTCAACGCCGCCCGGCGAAACAATCCTCGCTGCGAGCGCGTAGAGGAAGCATGTCAGCGATGGCGGTGGAGGTAGCGATCGAAGCCGAGGAGCCACGAACGAGCGATACCGGTTTGGTCGGGCGCGCCCTCGCCGGCGATCCCACCGCATTCGCTACGCTTGTGGAACGGTACGAGCGTTCGCTCTATACGCTCGCCGTGCGAACGTTACGCGACCGCGAGGAGGCACGCGACGCCACCCAAGAGGCGTTCGTGAAGGCCTACCGCTCGCTGCGCACCTTTCGCCCGGAGGCGAAGTTTTCGACCTGGATCTTCTCGATCTGCTATCACGCCTGCTGCGATCGTCTCAAACGCTCGCGCCGCTACTCGGGCGAAGAGCTCCCCGAACGCGCCGATAGCGCGCCAGGCCCCGAAGCGCAGGCGATCGCCAACGATGACGCCGGGCGGCTGCGCGCGGCAATCGAGGCACTCCCGGAAAAATATCGCAGCGTCATTACCTTGTATCACCTCCAGGGAAAGCAGTACGATGAGATCGCCTCGGTGCTGGGGGTGCCGCTCGGAACCGTCAAGACCCATCTCTTTCGCGCCAAAGAGCAACTGCGGCAGATCCTCGCCGCATCGGAGAACCGCCCATGAACGACCGAACCGACGACGAACTCGACCGCCTTCTCGCGGCGCTTCCGCTGGAGGAGCCGCCGGCGGATCTGCGCGCCTCGATTCTGGCAGCGACGGTGCAGCACGTTCCGGCCGAGCCGGTCGACCCGTGGGAGGCGAGCGCCTGGGGCGTTCTCCTCGCACTCGCACTCTGGTTCGTTACTCATGGCTCGGCGTTCGGTGGCGGCGTTGCGTTGCTCGAGCGCGGCGCCTTTGCGCTCGCTCAGCCGGCGACGCTGCTTTGGCTCACCGTCGGTCTCGCCGTCGCCTTCGCCCTCTCCGCCGCACCGGATTTCTCAGCGGGGTTTAACCTCGCGCGCAAGGGGCACTAGACCCGCGGCGGGTAGAACCGCCTCATGGACGCTACCGTGAAGCAGCGGCGCATCGTCGTCGTCGAGGACGACGCGGCGATCGCGCGCGTACTCCAGCTCGAACTCCAGCATGAAGGCTACCACGTCGACCTCGCGCAGAACGGCGTCGAAGGGCTCGAACTCGCGCTCAAAGAGCCCGACCTCGTCATTCTCGATCTCATGCTGCCGCGCATGGACGGCATGGAAGTCTGCCGACGCATTCGTGCGAAGAGCCGCGTACCGATTATCATGCTGACGGCGAAGGATCGCGTACCCGATCGCGTCGCCGGGCTCGACATCGGCGCGAACGACTACCTCACGAAGCCCTTCGCCACCGAAGAACTGCTCGCGCGCGTGCGCGCGCAATTGCGCGAACGCGAACCGCAGGATCGTTCGATCGTCTATAAGGACGTCGTTATGGATCGCGATCGCCACGAGGTGCGCCGCGGCGGCAAAGAGATCGCACTGACGGCAAAAGAGTATGCGCTACTCGAGTATCTCTTGCTCCACCGGAACAAGGTCCATACGCGCGACGAGCTCTTCAATGGCGTCTGGGGTAGCGATTTTCTCGGCGACTCGAACCTCATCGATGTCTACGTCCGCTACTTGCGCGGCAAACTCGAAGAGGGATTCGACGAAAAACTCATCTCTACGGTGCGCGGCATCGGCTACACCATCAAGGATTAGCGGCGTGCGCTCGAACGCCCGCGCGGCATGCACTCGCTAAAGTGGCGCGTCGCCGCCTGGTACGCCGGCCTCCTGATCGTCGTGCTCCTCCTCGTGAGCGCGGTCGTCGGCGTGCGGTTACAATCGATCTTGTACGCGCAGGCGCGTTCGCGCGTTACGGCGACGATGGCGGAGATTGCCTCCTCGGTGCAGGCGAGCGAAGAGCCTTTCTCGTTGGGCTTCGGTGGCTCCGATGCCTACGCGTTGCTCACCGACGGAAATAACCTCACGAGTTGGTCCTCGCCGACCACCTTCATACAGATCGATTCGAGCAACGGCTATCCGTTGGCGAAGAGTAGCAACCTCGGCGGAACGACGATTCCGAAAGCGCTCGGGCTCGACGCACGCACGCCGATTGCGCGCCGTCAGATCGCTTTGCCGATCGGTACCTTGCTCGTCGAGGATCGCTATTTCGTCCTCGGCTCGCGCCGGGTGGTCGTACACGTCGCCGAGCGCATCGACGCACTCGAACGGAGCATCGCACAGACGCGTGAAAGCATCGCGCTCGCGGTGATTGCAGCGATGCTCGCCATCGTCGCGCTTTCGTGGTGGCTCGCCGGGCGAGCATTCGACCCGCTCGAAAAACTCGCACAAGCGATGCGCGAGATCGGCTCCGAACGGCTCGACCGTCGCTTAAACTGGGGAAAGCGCGACGATGAAATCGGCCGGCTCGCCGAGAGCTTCGACGACCTCCTCGCGCGCCTTCAAGAAGCGTTCGCGCGCGAGCGGCAGTTTATCAGCGATGCATCGCACGAGTTACGCACTCCGCTCACCTCGATCAATGCCAACGCGCAGATGCTTCTGCGTTGGGGCGACCGCGATCCCGTGATTCTGCGCGAGAGCCTCGAAACGATCGTCGCCGAGAGCGCGCAGCTCTCGCAGATGGTCGGCGGCATGCTGCTGCTCGCGAAAGCCGATCGCGGCGACGAGATCCCGATGGAGCCGCTCGCACTCGGCGCGCTCGCCGCCGAAGCGGTCAACGGCGAACGTGCGTCGGCTGCGAGCAAGGGTCTCGCCCTTCGGCTCGTCGCCGAGAACGGCGTCTTCGTGATGGGTGAAGCGCACTTGCTGCGCCAAGCGATCGCCAACCTTATCGAGAACGCCGTTAAATTTACGGCGCAAGGATCGGTAGAGGTGCGCGTCCGCGCGCTCGGCGAGCGTGCGATCGTCGAAGTCGTCGATAGCGGCCCCGGCATACCCGACCGACAACGCACGCAGATCTTCGAGCGCTTTTATCGCGGCGATAGCGCGCACGCACGGGCGATTCCGGGAACCGGGCTCGGGCTCGCGATCGTCCGTTCCATCGCGCGCGTCCATCGTGGTGAGGTCCACGCCGAGAGCGCGCCGGGCGGCGGGGCGCTGCTGCGCATACGCCTGCCTCGCCTCGCCGAAGAGTTCACCGATCCCTCATGACGCGCGGAGCCCCTCCGCGCTATCCTGGGAGAACGATGAAGGCGTTCCTGAGGTGGGCGGCAGCAGCGACGCTCGCTGCGGCGCTCTCGGTTGCCGCGTCGGCACACGCGCGCGCCGACGATATCGCCGTGGGGGCATCCCCGGTCGTGAGCGTGCAATTGCAGTACGGATACCTGCGCATCGTCACCTGGAATCGCCCCGACGTCGAGATCGAGAGCGCCGGACATATCGGCTGGCAGCATTTCGACGCCGCGAGCGTGCGCGGACATATTCCGCACGATATCACGCTCTGGGCGCAGCGCGTTACCACCCCACGCGGTAGCTTCAACTTACCGGCGGAGCAATTCGTCCTGCCAACGCTTCCGCCGGGCAATCACGAGGCGGTCGTGATTCGCGGCGGCGGCGCGACGGTGATCCACCTTCCTGCATCGACGCAGATGCTCGCGGTGCGCATCGCCGGCAGCGGAGTGCTACGCATCGAGGGATATCACGGAGCGGCCTTTGCCGCGCTCGTCCATCAGGGAGCGATCGCGCTGGAGAACGTTCGCTCTAGCGGCGTCGCGCAGGTGGGGCGCGGCCCAATCTTCGCGGAGAACTCCTCGTTCGGCCGTTTACGTGCGCGCAACGCCGTCGGAAACATCTTCTTCAGCAACGTAACGGCGACCCAGATCGATGTCGGAACGGTCGGGGGTTCGATCGTCGCCGAGAACATGCACTTTCGCACCGGGCTGGCGCGCTTTCAATCGCAGCGCGGGAACGTCGTCCTCGGCGTCAGCGGTCGCGCGCAGATCGATGCCCAGGGGCGTGGCGCGAACGCGGTAGCGACGAGTTTCCGCGAAGCGCATACGTTGTCGCGATCCAGAAGTGGCGCGCGCGCGATCCTCGGCGGCGGTGGCCCGATCGTCACCGCGCTCAGCCCGCGCGGCCGCGTCGTGCTCTTCGATGGCTCGATCGCCTCGCACCCACGCCTCTCGCGGCGAGTTCCCGAGATCGCGCGCGCCTTCCACCAAGTGCGTGCGCGCATGGCGAAACTGCCGAAGCGGAGCCCGCAAGGAGGGCACGTACGGGCGTTCCGTCGGTTCCCACCGCCGCGTCGGCCCACGCCGCGACGGCCGATACGAGTGCGCGTTCGCCGCCACGGGCCGCCTGCGCTATAGCAAGAATTTCCGCAGCATCGCGACGTCGAGTTTAAAATCGTGCTGCGGGAGCAGCGCTTCCCGGTGGTAACCGCATGCCTCGAAGAAGCGCTCCGCCTCGCCCCCGGCGAGCACGCCGATCGTCATCTTGTGGCAGTTGTAGTAATTCGCAATATCGTCGAGTTCGAGCAATAATGCTCGACCGATACCCTGCCGTCGAAAGTGCGGATCGACGACGATACGCTCGACGTGCCCGAGCGATGCGGCGATGCGCAGGCGCGCCGTTCCGACCGTGCGTTCTCCTTCGAGCGCGAGAAGATCGACGACTTGCTCGTGCCACACGACCGTAAACGCCCACGCCGTCTTGAGCGCGGCGCGGGCGTGCTCGCGATAGAACGCGTCGGAGCGCTCGTCGGCGACGCGAACGATCTCAGCCACGGACCGCTGCGACCTGGGTTGCGAGATCGATTTCGAGCCCGTCGTACGCCGCAATCGCGCGGAGCCCGAGATCGTCCTCGAGTTGCTGCGCGAGCCGCGCGGGGTTCTGTTCGAGCATCTTCGTTCCAAAGTGCTGAAAGATCGCAAGCCGCGGCCGAACGATCTCGACGATCGCACGGGCCTGCGGCCAGGTGAGGTGATCCACCTGCATTGCATCCTCGAAGCGCAGCACGTTGATGATGATCGCGTCGGGGCGATGCGCCGCGTAATCGGCAGCGATCGCTTCGTCGAAGCGCCCGCAGGGCAAGTACGCAACGCGGAGGCCGCGATATTCGAGATGCACGCCGAGCGTCTGCACCGCGTGGTGATGGAGCGGCGAGCTCTCAATCGTTACCTCGCCGACGCGATATCCCGCGCTCGACGGCTCGAGCACCTCGCAGCGTTCGACGAACGCGGCGGCGTAGGGCTGCAGAAGCGAGTCTCCCTCGAAGGCATCGCGCGGCGCAAAGAGCGCTCCGCGCCGGCGAAAACCACCCGCGGTCATCGCCTCGATCATCGCATTGATATCGCCGGCGTGGTCGAGATGCTTGTGCGAAAGGATGATGGCGTCGAGCTCGCGCGGATTGAGCGGGGGAACGTGCGAGAGCGCACGCACCAAGGCACCGGGGCCGGGATCGAGCTGTACTTGCGTCGCACCGAAGTGAAACCACATCCCACCGGAGGCGCGCAACTGCCGCGCCACGACGAAACGCGCGCCGCCGCTACCCAGGAAAAGAACGCGGGCATCGGTGGCCACGATAGGGTTGCTTTTTATGCGCCGATCGCCGAGGAGATCGCGTCGGTTTTCGCGCCGTTATAGAGTTCGAAGAACGATTCGAGGTGCGAACGATATTGTTCGAGCGCCTCGTTCCACAATGCGAGCGTCGAGCGTCCGGTCACCGTAATTTGATAGACGCGCCGTGCCGGGCCACATTCCCGCGAGTCCCACCACGACGAAATATAGCCATCTCTTTCGAGGCGACGGAGCGCCCGGTAGAGCGAACTGGGGTCGGTGCTCACATCGAATCGTTCGCGGAGCGTTTTCATAATTTCGTACCCGTGCAGGTCGCTGTGGTTGAGCATGACGAGTAGCCACGCGAGCATGAAGTTCTTCGGCATACCGCGGGGCGGCAAGCCACTCTCCCGGCCGAGCACCGGAACGACGGCATTCTCATCGCGTAGGTACAAAAAACCACCTCCGCCCGCTCGCACGGGCGACCTCCGACGGGTTCTGTGACGTCCTACAACCTTAGAGATTGATGAGAGCGCTCCTGCGCCTGCCAGATCAACCAAGCATCGACAGCACGGGAAACGCTCCCGCGAGAACGGGGCGCGAAGGGCGCCCCAACCAGCGCTCCAGCACGGTCGCATAGACGCTGCGGAAATCGGTCGTGTAGCGGAGGTTGCCGGCGTCATGGTCGGCGAGGTCGGGATAGGCACCATAGATGCCGCCCTTTAGGGATTTCCCGACGAGAAAGAGCGGCGAGGCTTCGCCGTGGTCGGTTCCGGCGCTGCCGTTTTGGGCGATCCGTCGGCCAAATTCCGAGAAGGTCATCGTGAGCACGCGGCCGTCGTTGCCGTGCTCGGCGAGATCGTCGTAGAACGCCGCCAGCGCATCGGAGAGCTCGGCGAGCAAGCGACTCTGCGTCGGCTGCTGGTTGACGTGGGTGTCGAACGATCCGTGCGCGACGTAGAGCACCTTGGTTCCCGCACTCTTCGCGGCGATCTGCGCGGCCAACGCAAGGCTGCGCCCCAGCGGGGTTGCCGGATAGCTCGCCTTCGTGTGATAGCCGGCGATGAGTTTCGGCAGCTCCTTCGCGCCGCTTTCGGCATTTTCGGTAATCTCGGTCACGTGCGCGAGATAGGGTGAGGAGAACGGCAACGCGCGATCGCCGAGGATGCCGCCGAATGCGTGGCGCACGATCGGGTTGCGATTGCCCGCGAAACCGTAGCCGCGTGCGCTCGGAATCGCCGGCACGTCGACGCGATTGCCGATCATCACCTCGGGGAGCACTTGCGCGATCGAGACCCCAGCGAAGAGCTCGCTCTTGGGAATCTCCGCTTCGTCGAGATAACGTCCGAGCCAACCGGTGTGCTCGTAGCGATCGGGAGCGGCGGTCTGCCAGATCTCGGTCGAACGAAAATGCGAGTGATTCGGGTGTGGGTAACCGACGCCCTGAACCACTGCGAGCATTCCGCGGTCGTAAAGCGCCTTCATCGAGCGCATTGCGGGGTTGAAGCCGATGCGCGCGTCGAGCGCGAGCACGTCCTTTGCGGGAATCGCTAAGTGCGGGCGCAGCTGATAGTAGAGCGGGTCGCCATGCGGAACCACGCAATTGAGGCCGTCGTTCCCGCCCTGGAGATTGATCAGCACGAAGACGCGATTCTCGGCTCCGGGTAAGCCGGGGTGCACCGCCGCCGAGAGCGCGCGCGCGAACACGTGCTGTGGGTTCGCAACGAGCGCCATGCCTCCGAGCGTTCCGAGGACAAATTTCGAGCGTTTCATCGGGTCACCGTTCCTTCTTCATCGTTCACGCGAGCGTGAATCCCGGCATAGCCATCGTGAGATAGGCGCCGCCGCGCATGCGTTGGTCGAAATTTTCGTTCGAGAGCGTTCCGAGCGCGGAGCTCCCCGCACCGTCGAGGTAGCGTTCGAGATCGCTGCGCGCCGATGCCGAGGCATCGCCCTGCAGAATGCTCGCGAGCATCGCTGCAGCGGCCTGCGATGCATCGGTCGGTGCATTCGCCAGCCACGACCGCTCGATCGCTCGGCCGGTGACGAGACCGGCGAGGAAATTGTCGCGTGCGATCGTCATGTCGCTGGTGAGCCAATTCTCACCCCCGGGCCAGCCGGCGACGTTGGGCGGAAAGAACAGGATCTGTCCCATCTGCCGTAACGCTCCGCGCGAGCGTGGATCGATGCTCGCGAGCCCCGCCGCCTTGTGCGCACCGACGACGAATTCCACCGGGCTCTTCACCAGCGCTCGATAGGCGCGCGGCGAGTAGAAGACGTCGCTCCGCAGCAACGCCCCGATGGTCGGACGAAGTTCGTAATCGTGTTTGCGCAACAACGATGCCGTCTGCGTTATCAAGGCATCTTCGGGATCGTTATAGAGAAATGCGTTCAGTAAGCTCGTCGCAAAGAAACGCGCGCACTGCGGTTGCTCGAAAATGATATCGACGATATCGTCGCCGTTGAAGGCTCCGGTATGTCCGAGGAACGTCTTGATGCCGTCGTCGTGTTTGCGAGGGTTATATCGGGCGATACCACGCAGTGGGAAAACCTCGTAGCCGGTCCAGGCACGCGCCGCTTGCCGTACGTCTTCTTCGGTATAGGCCCCGAGGCCGAGCGTAAAGAGTTCCATTAGTTCCCGAGCGTAATTTTCGTTCGGATGTGCTTTGTTATTCCGTGCGTTA
>JABEUX010000103.1 GCA_013044185.1 Vulcanimicrobiota bacterium
GCTTTGGAACGCCGCGCCGACTCGCAAACAATCTCGATCCGGCGCGGCTCGCGATGATTATCGCCGTGCTCGAACGGCGCGCCGGCATGATGCTCGGATCGCACGATATCTATGCTTCAGTCGCCGGCGGGCTGCGCGTCAGCGAGCCAGCAGCCGATCTCGGCATCGCGCTGGCGATTGCATCATCGTTGCGCGACCGCGCGGTCGGCGCGGAGGTCGTCGCGTACGGCGAGCTCGGACTCTCCGGCGAGGTGCGCGCGGTGAGTGCGGCCTCCCGGCGAGCGGCGGAGGCAAAGCGGCTCGGGTACGGGACGCATATCAGCGCGGAGCGCTTTCCCGATATCGGCTCGGCGATCGCCGAGGTGCTGGGCTAGGAGATCGTGCAGCTCTTCGAACTCGTTCCCAATCTCTCCGAGGGGCGGAACGACGAAACGATCGATCGCGCCGTCGAAGCGGTCGAAGCAACGGGAGCGCGGGTTCTCGATCGCAGCTCCGATGCCGCCCACAACCGCAGCGTTCTTACGATCGTCGGCGACGCCGATCGCCTCGTCGAAGCCGCACTCGCGCTCGCGCGGGTCGCACGCGAACGGATCGATCTGCGCGCGCACCGCGGCCTCCATCCCCGCATCGGCGCACTCGACGTCCTGCCCTTCGTTCCGCTCGGCGATGCGCCGATGGCAGCGGCAGTCGAACTCGCACGCAGCGCTGCGCGAGCGATTTGGGAGCGCGAGCAAATTCCGTGCTTTCTTTACGGCGAAGCCGCGTTGCTTCCGGAGCGGCGATTGCTCGCCAATGCACGGCGCGACGGCTTCGAAGGGCTCGCGGCTCGCTTCGCCCGCAACGACCGCCCCGATATCGGTGATATTGCGGCGCACCCCAGCGCCGGCGCCATCGCCGTCGGCGCGCGCGAGATGCTCGTTGCGTGGAACATCGAACTTCAGAGCGAGGATCTCGCGGCCGGAAAAGCAATCGCCGCGGAGTTACGCGAACGCGGCGGCGGCCTTCCGGGGATCCGCGCGCTCGCCTTTCGGCTCGCCGATGGACGCGTGCAGCTCTCGTTTAATATCACGAACTATCGCGCGACCTCACCGATGCAACTACGGCGCAGCGTCGAAGCGGCCGCTGTAAAACGTGGAATAGCGTTGGGGAACGGCGAACTCATCGGCCTCATTCCGCGCGATGCACTCGACGATGCGATCGCGGAGTTCTTTGCGCTCGACAAAGATTCTTCCGCGGCTCCGTCAACGCCGCAGGCGCCACACTCGGAACGCTAGTTTGCGGCCGCGATGCTCGCGACGCGCGCCTGCAATTCCTCGGGTGCGAGCCCCGAGACTGCGATTGTTTTGAGCCGCCCTCGATGGCCGCGCACGATCTCTAGTCGCGACGGCGCGATCCCCAAGGCCTCGGCGAGCGCGTTCAGCGCGCCCTCGTTCGCCGCACCTTCAACCGGTCTCGCCGCAACCGCCACAACCAGCCGCTCGCCCTCGCGAGAGACGCCAGGCCGCTTCGAACCCGGCTTTACCTTGATCTCCAGCATCGTGCTGCCTCGCGCGTGCATCATAGCGATCTCTCGCTTCGTTTCGGACGGACGACGAACCCGCAATGACGAATACTCCCTCGGTGAAATTATCGCTTCAACGTGCGCTCTGCCTCACCATCGCGTGTGGCCTCCTTCTCGCCGGAATCGCCCGAGCGGCAACGACGCCCTCGCCGTACGACCAAGGCCCCGGCGACGCCGGCATCTCGACGACGACGCTCGGCAACGGCCTTCGTGTCGTCGTCGCCGTCGACCGAGCGGCGCCCGTGGTGCAGACGAGCGTTTGGTACGATTTCGGTTCGCTCTACGAGACGCCCGGGAAAACCGGGCTCGCGCACGCGCTCGAGCACATGATGTTCCGTGGTTCGGAGCATATCTCGGCGGCGGGGATCGACGATATCTCGGCCCGGCTCGGCGCGCAGATGAACGCGCAGACGAGCTACGATTACACCGAATTTTATTTCGTCGTTCCCGCCGACAAAGTTGCGGTCCCTCTCGCGCTCGAAGCCGACCGCATGGCGCACCTCGATCTTAAACCCGCACAGTGGGCGATCGAACGGCGCGCCGTCATCAACGAGATTCGCGGCGACTTAAGTTCGCCGTTCTACAGTTTGCTCTCGCGCGTCCGCGCCGCAGCGTTTCCAGGATCCCCGATGGGAAGAACCGCGCTCGGCTCGCTCGCCGATGTCGAGGCGGCGAACGTCGGCGACCTGCGTACCTACTACCACGAATGGTACGCCCCGAATAACGCGACGTTAGTGATCGCCGGCGATATCTCTGCGAAGCGCGGCTTTGCGCTGGCGCAGCGCTACTTCGGCGCGATTCCACGGCGCACGCTGCCGCCGCATCCAAAAACGACCGGGACGCCGGCGACCGGAAAAGATGTTCGCGCGAATTTTCCATTCCCGTTTCAGGTTCTCGACTTTGCCTACGTCGTTCCCGGAGATCGCGATCCCGGCGAACCGGAGATCAGCACCCTCGCTACGTTGATCGGCGACGCCCGTTCGCCGTTCTATCGCGCGCTCGTGCAGAGCAACGTCGCGCTGCAAGTCCAGGCCCAGGCCGATACGCAGTTACACCAGGGCCTGCTCGACGTTCTCGTCGTGCTCAATCCCGGACACTCGCCCGAAGAAGCGACCGCGATCTACAACGCCACCATGGCGACGATGCTGAGCAACGGCTTTCCGCCGAGCCTCGTGCGCACCGCGAAACGCATCACGATCGCGCAGCGCGTTGAAGCCGGCGATTCGATCGTCGGCATCGGCGACCTTGCCGGGTACACCTACGGCGTCGTCGGCGAAAAGATCGGCGCCGAAGATGCTCGCCTCGCCTCGATTACTCCGGATTCTTTGCTCTCGGTCGCCCGTCGCTACCTTCGTGCGCCCAACGTCATCGGCCACCTCAGCCCGAGCGATAGCCCCGGCGCAACCGGCACCGCAACGAGCACCACCGCGAGCGATAATTTTACCGCGCGGGCACCGCACGGAACGATTCGCGAGCCGGCATGGATCGCGCGCGAGATTCGCACGCCCTCACGAGCGCGTAGCGTCCTCAAACCCGTGCAGTTTCGCTTAGCGAACGGCATCCGCATCGTCGTACAGTACAAACCCGATCGTCCGACCTTCGTGTTGCGCGGAGAGATCGCATCGGCGCCGAGCCTCGAACCCGACGCGCTCGTCGGGATCGCCGGCCTCGCATCGGATCTCGCAAACTTCGGCAGCATCTCGCGACCGTTCGCCCGGCGCACGGAAACGATCGAAGATATGGGCGCGAGCGTCAACTTCGGCAGTGCCTTCAGCGCACGCGGCCGGATTGAAGACTTCGCACATCTCGTCACCATCCTCGCCGATGGCGAGCGCCATCCCTCATTCGTGCAACCGTGGCTCGACCAAGAGCGCGGGCAACTCGCGAACAGCGTCGGGACGCGCTCCCATATCGCGAGCGTTCTCGCCGATGAGGCGTACGACAAATTGCTCCTTCCGCCGGGCGATCCGGCACTGCGCATAGCGACGCGCAATTCGATCGCATCGATTCGTCGCTCCGATCTCCTCGCATACGTTCGCTCGGCGTGGCGACCCGATCTCACCTCGATCGCCGTCGTCGGCGATCTCTCACCGAGCGTCGTCGAGCGTACGCTCACGGCGGCATTCGGATCCTGGAAAAACCTCGGTCCCCGTCCGAAGACAAAGCTCGCGCCGCTACCGCTCGCCCATGAAGCGAGTGCCAGCGTTATCACCGACGCCAATCAAGTCTACGTAAAAATGGGGCAACCCGCGGTCGGGCTCGACAGTCGCTCCTTCCTCGCGTTTCGTTTGCTCAATCAATTGCTCGGCGCGCAGGGCGCCTTCGAGTCGCGACTCTGGCAGGCGCTCCGACAACGCAGCGGCCTCGTCTATAGTGTGGCGAGCGAGCTCCAGGCCGACCGCTCGCGCGGCGCGCTGCAGATTGAATTTGCCGCCTCACCGAGCAACGTTGAAGCCGCCGTTCGCATCGTTCGCGAGCAACTCGATGCGATGCGAAAAGCACCTCCGAGTGCGACCTCGCTCGAAGAAGCGAAGACCCGTCTGCTCGCCGACGCACTGATCGGCGAAGAGTCGAGCGGTGGACAGGCCGCACAGGCCCTGAGCATCGCCGACGGGAGCGTACCCGCCGATTACTACGCGACGCTGCAACAGCGGCTCGCGAACATAACGCCGCAAACGATCGAACGCGTGGCGGTACGCTACCTTCGCCCGCATCATCTCATCGCGGTCTATACCGGCCCGCACGGGCCCTGGGATAGGAGTGCGTTCTCTCTGTGACCGACGAACGGCAACTCGAGGCGAAACTCGATGCCGCGCACGCAGCCGGGGCGGACTGGGCAAGCCGTACCGCCGACGAGCGCGCCGCCGAGCTCGCTGCGTTCGCCGACGCACTCCTCCGGGAACGGGAGCCGCTCGCCCGGCTCGCGACCGAAACGATGGGCAAACCCATCGTTCAGGCACGTGCGGAGATCGAGAAGTCGGCCTCCGCGTTTCGTTATTATGCCGAGATCGCTCCGCGTGCGCTCGCCACGAGCACGCGATCGATCGAGGGCGATCTCCAGGCTTCGATCGAATATCGTCCGCTCGGTACGCTGCTCGCGATTATGCCCTGGAACTTTCCCTACTGGCAGGTCGCTCGCGCCATTGCGCCCGCACTCGCAGTCGGCAACGCCATCGCACTCAAACATGCGCCGATCACCGCGCGCGTCGGCGACGCCTTCGTGCGAATCGCTCGCGAAGCGGAGTTTCCCGAGGGGCTCGTTACGGCGTTGGAGATCGATGACGAGCGCACCGATCGCCTCATCGGCGATCCGCGTATCGCGGCCGTTACGTTAACGGGAAGCGAACGCGCAGGGCGTTCC
>JABEUX010000104.1 GCA_013044185.1 Vulcanimicrobiota bacterium
CCGAACGAAGGGCTCCGGATCGGACGCGCTGCTGTCGGTAGCGAGCTAGCCAATGACTTCAGCCGAAAATCAAATTACAGCAGAACCGGGACTTGACTTCGAAGATGACCGAATACAGTTGCCCTTGCACCCATCCGATAGCGCGGTACTGTTCGGGAACGTCGGAGCGCTGATCCAAGAAGTATGGTTGCGCGAATAGCTCCCTCGCCTCTTCGAACCCGATGCCTCTTTTTGGATTTGCACGTAGCTGCTCGCTTTTTTTGGCGTCGAAATGGAAGCGCATAGTGGTATAACAGATATACCAAAAAAGCGCCGCCGAAGCAAGCCTTCAAGACGGCCGGGTGGGTGAGCGCTTCCGAAAGGTTGCCTAGCGCCCCAGGTAGGTGCGCACCGCGCCGGCGAGCCGCTCGATGCCGATCGCGATTTTCTCCTCCGACCGCCTTCGGGGCGGCTGAAATGCATCAGCGGCGGAAGAGGCTGGGCGCAGAGTCGTTCGCGTGAACCCAAGATTCTCGTCGTAGGAGTGTTCGCACTGCGGACACGTTGCGTGCGGTGCTCGTCACCATGCCGATGTCAACGCCGCGCTGGTGATCCGGGGACGAGCACAGTCGGTGCTCATGAGTGAGCTAATCCCGGCCGAGGACGCCGGTCGCCGCAATCACGATGTTGCGGCGTAAGCACACACGACGAAATGGATAATGACGTTGGTGTCGATTGCAAGGCTCAACGCTTGCTCTCGTGACCTCGCAGCTCACGCAACCACGCGTTGGTTTCTTTTTGCGAGCGCCCCGCCCCGATGCGGTACCGCCCGGCGAACGCCGAAAAGCGGTTCGGACGCGGCGCCGGGAGCACGCGCACGCCATCCGGCCCGATCTCAAACATCAGCGCGTCGCCTGCCGTGACGTTCAGCGCCATTCGGCTTGCCTAGTCGGCGCAGACCCAGCGTATGCCGGAGTTTTCGGCGGCCGCGTTGAGGCGCCGATCGCGCGTCATCAAGGTTGCGTCGAGATCCTGGGCGAGCACGAGATATGCCGCATCGTATGCCGAGATTCCCCAGCGAAGCGCAGCTTCGAACGCGCGTTGAGAGCCGAGTTCGGTGCCGCTCGTTTCGACACGCAGCGGAAGCCGCGCGAGTGCCGCAAGGATCGCGTCGGCCTCGGCGGTCGTCGCTCGTTTGCGTCGCACGGCAACGGCCAAGATGTTCTGTGCTTCGCTTGTGAAGAGCGACGGCACATGGGCACCGTTGGCGACGACGAAGCGCGCCATCGCTACCGCAAGCTCGTCGCGCTCATCGTCGAAGATCCACGAAAAAACCGCCGAGGCATCGACCACCGTTCTCACCGTTTGCGGCCCGCCTCGATCGCTTTGCGAATGGGAACACCAAGTCGTATTTTCTGCGAGAGCAGAAAACTGATCGCGTTCTCGGCATCGGCGTGCGACTCGGCGACCGGCCCGATTTGTGCCACCGGCACCCCGCGCCGCGTTATCACGATGCTTTCGCCGCGCGCCGCGTCGTCGATGAGCGCCGAAAAATGTGCCTTCGCTTCGAACGCAGGAATATACCGCATCGGGGAGACTCTAGAGCAAACAGGTCAACTAGTCAAGTAACGTGGCTCCCGTCTTGATCGCCCGATCTACGTTGCGTAGTAGTTGTAGCGATTTTAAGCATGATTTGCGTCGTATCGCTGGTGCCGACGCGTCGAATTTGATATGATTCTACGCAAGAAATGCGTAGAACATACCTGTGGGAGCAACCCGAATGGCCCGCCCTAACCTATGACCGCGGAGCCCTCATCGCAACGCTGGTGGCCGCTGCCGAACGCTTCGGCCAGCTTGCCGGGATCATCGACGGCGCCACCAAGCGAGACCGGGAGGAATCCGAGGTCCGCGCCCTGGTCGCCAACGCAGTCGACACCTCGGCAATCGAGGGCGAAAAACTCGACCAAAATACGGTCCGTGATTCGATCGTTCGGCGCCTCTCGCTTCCGGGTTCCGGTCTGCGCCGTGCAGACGATCGAACCGAAGGCGTCATCGATATTACTCTCGACGCACTACACGACGCGGAGCCTGTCACTGAAGGGCGCCTTCTGAATTGGCACGAGAGGTTGTTCTCGATCGTGCGGAACAATCGCCCACTCCGCGTTATCGGCGCCTATCGTGACGACGCCGAAGGCCCGATGACCGTGCAATCAAGCCGCGCCGCCGGTCGCGATCCCATCGTTCACTATGAGGCGATGCCGGCCAATCGCGTTGCCGAGGAAATGCAGCGCCTCATTGCCTATATTGAAACGCCATCGACGGAAGACGGCATGATTCGCGCGGCGATTGTCCACCTGTGGTTTTTGCTCATCCACCCGTTTGAGGATGGAAACGGGCGGATTGCGCGCGCGCTCGCTGACCTCATGCTGTCACGCGCGCGCGGCACGACCAACCGTTATTGCAGCCTCTCAAGGCAGATTCTCATCGAGCAGGCGACGTACTACGAGGAGCTCGAGCGTGCCGGATTCGGGAGCCTCGACGCGACCCTGTGGATCGCGTGGTTCCTTGGATGCTATGAGCGCGCCGCCGCGGCGTCAATTGCAATCGTGCAAGACGTGATTCGCGCTACCAATCTGTTCGAGTTCCATGGTGACGCGATATACAACACGCGCCAACGCAAAGTCGTGCGTAAGCTGCTCGATGGTCTTCAAGGCAACCTCACCGCGAAGAAATACGCTGCACTCACGAAGGTATCGCACGACACGGCGAACCGCGACCTGGCAAATCTCGTCGCGAATGGTATATTACGCCGCGAAGGTCAGTCGAAAAATATACACTACCTACTCGCAGATGCTTGACCGGGAGTTCGGGTACACTGGCGAGCCGCCTAGCCTCGTAGGGCGCGTTCGATGGCTTTTGCATCGCGAGCGATTGCGTACAAAAGCACTCGCGCCGACTCCGATGGTGAACGCTGCTTTTGCTCCCATTGCTGGACGGTTCGAATCGAAAGAAAGTACTTTTTCGCAAACTCGGCCTGGGAGAGCCCCAGGCGCTTACGCAAGGCTCGCACGTCGGTCTGGGGGAGCATCTGCCGAGGCTCGCCGAGTTCCGTCGTATCGCTGTCGTCCTCGCAAGCAAACCGCGCAATTTCTTTTTCCGTGAAGCGCGCCAGCATCGGTGAGTTCACGCGTCCGCGCCCTTCACGGATCTCTTTCGAGTTGCGTTTCACGATACTCAATGAACAGTTTCCTTTCTCGCCGTGATGCGGGGCGGGCCGAAATAATTCGCCGTAGGTTTCCTCGTGGAGTCCATACCACAGCGATAATCAATGA
>JABEUX010000011.1 GCA_013044185.1 Vulcanimicrobiota bacterium
CTCGCCGGCATTCCGCATGACGAACGATACTTCGACGAACTCGTATCGCCGCATATCGACGGCGACGCCGTCGAGTTTCTCGGAGAGGTGCGCGGCGCACGCCGCGATGAGGTGCTTGGAGGCGCGCTGGCGTTGGTGCACATGACGACGCGCCCGGAGCGTTTTGGGCTCACGTTGGTCGAAGCGATGGCCTGCGGGACGCCGGTCCTCGGGGCACGCATGGGCTCGATTCCCGAGGTCGTGCGTGACGGCGTGACCGGAGTACTCTGCGACGATCTCGATGCCGCGGTCGCCGCGGTTCCAAACCTCCATCGTATCGACCGCGCGCTCTGTCGCAAGCACGTGGAGACGAACTTTAGCGTCGAACGCATGGTCGACCGATATCTCGACGCCTATCGCATCGCGCTGCGCGAACGCCTTCCCGGAGCGCCGAGCGCGCTCGAAGCCGCCGCGCGAAAGCACGATTGGTGGGATCGCCCGATGGCGTTTACCGATATTCCCACGCGCCCGCCCTCGCTACGTTTCGACGAGTAGCCGCGAAGCGGCGTATCAGGGAGGCGCTACGGCAGCCAGCGAAGACGACCGTACGCGCCGCGTGCGCGTTTGATCGCCGCTTCGTCGACCGGTCCGTCGACGATCGCGGTTACGTGCCCCATTTTTCGGCGAGCGACGGCGTGATGCTTGCCGTACATGTGCAACACGATGCTCGGATCGGCGAGCATTTCGTCGACACCGCCGAGCGTGTCGCCCTTCCCGGCGCCGAGAATATTTATCATGATCGCATTGGCGAAGAGGCGCGGCGGCGAGAGCGGCAGCGCGCAGATCGCGCGCACGTGTTGCTCGTACTGCGAACAGGGAGTCACGTCGATGGTGTAGTGCCCGCTGTTGTGCGGGCGCGGTGCAATTTCGTTCACGAGCAGATCGTTCCGTTCGTTCAGAAAAAATTCGACGCAATAGGTGCCGACGATACCGAGCTTCCTTCCGATCGTCGTCGCCATCTCCGCGGCCCGCGCCGCGAGGTCGGCCTTGATGCGTGCCGGAGCGATCGTCATCGAAAGAATGCCGTGGTCGTGAACGTTCTCCGCGACGGGATAGGTCACCACCTGATCCTGCGCGTTTCGGGTGGCGACGACCGAGAGCTCTTTGGTAAAATAAATCATGCGCTCGAAGATCAGCGTCGCGCCCTTTCCGGCCGCAAAGGCCGCCTGCGCGGCGTCGAGCGTATCGACGCGCCACTGCCCCTTGCCGTCGTATCCGCCGCGAACCGTCTTCATGATCGCCGGAAAACCAACCATCATCGCCGCCTCGGAGAGATCCCCGATACGGTCGATTCGCGCGAAATCGGCGGTCGGAATGCCGCATTCACGCACGAATCTCTTTTCCAACAAGCGATCCTGCGTTATGCGTAACACCGCACTCCCGGGCGTTACGTGAAAGCCGGCGCTCTCTAAATATTCAATCGACGTAATCGCAATATTTTCGAATTCGAACGTGACGACGTCGCTTTTCTTCCCCAACTCTTCGATCGCCGCGAGATCATCGTAGGAAGCGACGAGCTGTTCGTCGGCGACCTGCCCGCAGGGCGAATGCTCTTGCGGGTCGAGCACCGTGACGTGATAGCCCATACGCTTGGCATCGAGCGCAAACATGCGGCCGAGTTGGCCGCCGCCGATAACCCCCAGACGGTGCATCATTAGGGCGTGCTCGCGGCCGCTTCGTCGTGCATGCGCGTAACGTAGGTTGCGAGTGCGTCGGCGACGCCGGCATCGTGGAGCGCGATCGTGCGCGCGACGAAGAGCGCGGCGTTCACCGCTCCGCCGATCGCCATCGTCGCGACCGGAACGCCGGGCGGCATCTGCGCGATCGAGAGCAGCGAGTCGATGCCGCGCAGGGCCTTCGACTGCACCGGCACCCCGACCACGGGAAGCGTCGTTTTTGCCGCGATCATTCCGGGCAGGTGCGCGGCCCCGCCCGCACCGGCGATGATGGCGCGAAGGCCGCGCCCGGCCGCTGCGGCGGCATACGCAAACATCTCATCGGGCATGCGATGGGCGGAGAGTACCTGCATCTCGCAGGGGATATGCAGTGCGACGAGCGTATCGTGTGCTGGAAGCATCGTCTCCCAATCGGATCGACTCCCCATCACGATACCGACGAGCGGCGGCGGGCTATCCATATACTGCGGGCGTTTCGCGCCGACGGCGCGTGCGACCTCGCAGCGAAGCATGGCGAACGGGAGGAGCGAGCGATGGAGAGATTTCGACTCGGCGTGAATTACTGGCCGGCCCGCAGCGCGATGTATGCGTGGGAGCGCTTCGACGCTGCGGAGTGGCGCGCCGATATGAAGCGCATCGCCGCCCTGGGGCTGCAGGTCGTTCGCTTCTTCCTCCGCTGGGAGAGCTTCCAGCCCGAGATGGATCGAATCGACGCGGCCGCACTCGATCGTTTCGACGAAGCGATGCAAGCGATCGAGGATGCGGGATTGCTGGCCATGCCGACGCTCTTCTGCGGGCACATGAGCGGGGTGAATTGGTTGCCTCCGTGGAGCCTCGATTCGGCGACTCCGCATGGCCGCTTTCGCACGATGACGCTCGCCGGCGAATCGCCGTTCGGCATCGGGGATTTCTACGCCGATCCCCGATTGCTCGAAGCGCAGAGCCTCTTTGCACGGAGGATCGCCGAGCGCGCTCGCGAGCATCGCTCGCTCTGGTGTTGGGATCTCGGAAACGAATTCTCCAACCTGCGCGAGCCGCGCACGCCGGAGGATGCAGCGCGTTGGAGCGCCTCACTCGCTGCCGTGCTCTCCGAACACTCCGGCGTCGGCGTCACCGGCGGCATTCACGGTGAGGACTTCGAACGCGATCGTCACCTTCGCCCGTCGAGCATCGCCGCACCCTGGCGCTTTGCGACGATGCATGGCTATTCGGTCTATAGCGCGTTCGCACGCGATCGCCTCGATGCCGAGGTCGTGCCCTATCTCTGCGAACTCGCGCGCTCGTTTACGGAGAAGCCGGTGCTCTTCTCCGAGTTCGGCAACCCCGCATGTGCGTCGTCCGAAAAAGATCCCGCCGCCGCCAAACCCTTCCCTTGCCTGACCGAGCGAGAGATGGCCGAGTACTGCATAGCGGTCGTCGACCGTTTGCAGAGCCGCGGCGCACTGGGAGCGATGTGGTGGTGTTGGAGCGATTACGACGAATCGCTCGCCGCGCTTCCGCCGTTCGATCTTGCACCGCACGAATTTCGTTTCGGCATGGTGCGCGCCGACGGAACGCTCAAGCCGGTCGCACACGCGCTCGCAACGCTCGCCGCACGCGAGATGGAGATCGTTCCCCAAACCCGCCCGCCGTTCGTCGACGAAACCGCCTTCTACGCCGGAATGCCCGAGGCGATCGCTACGAACTACACCCGGTATCTCGCCGATGTCCGCTGAACGGCACGGCATCATCGTCACCGGCGCGAGCAGCGGCATCGGCCGTGCGATCGCGGTGCTCGCCGCGCAGCGCGGCTACGCCGTGCTCGCTATTGCGCGGCGCGCCGATCGGCTCGCCGAACTCGCAGCGGAACTCGGCGACGGCAGCACTTTCGCGACTCTCGCCTGCGATGTTACTGCCGCCGATGCACCGGCGCGCATCGCCGCCGCCGCCCGCTCGGCGCTCCCACGGATCGATATCCTCCTGCATAACGCC
This sequence comes from Vulcanimicrobiota bacterium, assembly GCA_013044185.1. GTDB lineage: Bacteria > Vulcanimicrobiota > Vulcanimicrobiia > Vulcanimicrobiales > Vulcanimicrobiaceae > JABEUX01. The sequence continues at coordinate 3,687 of JABEUX010000011.1, forward strand.
GGCGCCGCACGTGCCGGAACGCTGCTCGAACAGAACGATGCGGCGATACGCGAGCAGTGGGACTTGCATCTCGCCGCTCCGTTGCAAATCACGCGCGCGTTGCTCGCGGATCTGCGCGCCACCCGCGGCGCGATTGCGATGATGGGCTCGGGGCTTGCGGTGATGCCGGTGCCCGGCTTCGGCGCCTACTGCGCGGCGAAGGCGGCGGTACGCGCGGCCTGCACCCAACTTCGCCGTGAATTGCGCGCCGATGGAATCGCGGTCTGCTACTGCGACCCGGGTGTCGTCGCGACCGAGTTTTCCGCCGTATCGGGAACCGCCGCTCCGGGGGGCATGCGACGTGCCGACCCGCGGCAGGTTGCACGGCGGTTGCTCGACGGAATCGAGCAACGACGCTCCCGCATCGATGCCAACCGCATGCAGCCGTGGCTGCTTGGGCTCGCTCGCGCCTTTCCGGGGCTCGCCGATGCCGCGATCGCACGCATCGTTTCGCGCGCGCGCGCTGCAGCACCCGAAGCGGAGCAACCGCGCGCGGATGCGGCAACCCCCGAGCCGACACCGGAAACGGCGCCGCCGAGCGCTCTCGAGGATGCGCTCGCTCCGCTCGCACGGCGCATGGAGCGCGTCAAGCTGCCCATCGCTTTTCTCGCCTCTCTGCTCGTTCTCGGAAGCGAGATCGATATCAACGAAGCGGCGATGCGTTGGGCGGGAATGCCGAACAAAAACGAACGCGCCTTACTCGGCGAAGCATTCGACGCGCTCGTCGCAGCGGGCTACCTGGAGCGTATCGATCCGCAGCGCCTGCGCGTGCTACGCGGGGCGAAGCCGCTTGAGCGCAACGGCGATAAAGAACAATAGCGTGGCGACCAAGACGATGGTCGCACCGCTCGAGCTTCCCAGGAAATACGAGGCGTAGAGGCCGCCGACCGTACTCGTCACGCCGAAGGCGGCCGAGAGCAGGAGCATCGGCGTGAAGCGCTTTGCCAGTTGATATGCCGCCGCCGCCGGCGTTACCAATAATGCGGCGACGAGCACGATGCCGACCGACTGGAGTGAGACCACGATCGTCAGCGCGAGTGCGACGAGCAATCCGTAATCGAGCCATTTCACCGGAAGCCCGGCGGCTTCGGCGACGACGGGATCGAACGATGCGAAGAGCATATCGCGAAAAGCGAGCATCGCAGCGATGAAGACAGCTGCACTGACGACGACGATAAAAATCAAGTCACCCCGCGTTACGGATAAAATATCGCCGAAGAGAAAGCTCTGGAGATCGAGCGTGTAGCGCGTCTGCCGACTCATGAGGAAGATACCGAGCGCGAATGCGGCAGTAAAAAGAACGCCGATCGAGGTGTCGAGCGAGACCTTTCCCTTGCGATGCACGAAACCGATGCCGAGCGCCGTGAGCACGGCGACGACCGCCGCACCGAGTTGGTAATCGATGTTCCGCAGGTACGCAATCACGATCCCCGCAAAGGATGCGTGCGCGAGCCCGTCGCCGATGAACGCGAGCTTGCGCAAGACGACGTAGGTGCCCATCATCGAACAGAGGATGCCGACGATACATGCGGCGACCAACGCCCGTTGCATGAACGCGTACGCGAATGGAGCGAGCAAGGCGTGTATCATACCCGCACCTCGGGGTGCGCTTCGTGCCCTTCGTGCGGATCGTGATCGACGCGCAGGTGGCCGTGGGTATGCGTGTGTTCGCGAATCGCCGAATAGGCCCCCGAAGCGGCGACTTCATCGGGGGTTCCCAGCGCGAGCGTGCGACGATCGAGCACCATCAGCCGGTCGAACCATTCATCGACGCGCTCGAGATCGTGGGTGGTCATCAGCACCGGAGTTCCACGCCCGACCACGCCGCGCACCACCAGGCGCAGCGCTTCCTCGGTCGCGGCATCGACGCCGGTGGTCGGTTCGTCGAGCAGCAACAGGCGCGGCTGCTGCGCGAGCGCGCGCGCGATGAAGGCGCGCTGCTGCTGCCCGCCGGAGAGTTCGGCGATATGCCGCCCCGCCATCGGCGTCATGCCGACGGCATCGATCGCTTCATCCACCAAGGCGCGATCTGTGGGCCCGAAACGCCGCCACCATGGAAGGTGCGAGAAGCGTCCCATCGCGACGACATCGCTCACCGTCGCCGGGAAGCCCCAGTCGACCGCTTCAACCTGAGGAACGTAGGCGATCGTGCCGCGCGGTAAACGGCGCGGCTCGGTGCCGAAGACGCAGATCGTGCCGCGCTCGGGGCGGAGCAGCCCGGCAATCGTTTTGAGCAGCGTCGATTTCCCCGATCCGTTGGGGCCGACGATTCCGAGCGCCTCTCCGTGCTGAATGCAGAGATCGATCCCCTCGAGCGCGCAAAAAGCGTCGTAGGAGACCCGCACGTTGTGCAGCTCGACATCGCAGCTCATTTCAGCGCGCGCACCAATTGTTCGGTGTTGTAGCGCATCATCGAGAGGTAATCGTGCACGACGGCGCGGTGACCGATCGAATCGTCGTAGAGATCGGTGACGACGTGAATATCTGCGCTCCCTGCAAAGGCGTTGGCGAGCTTCGCGCTATATTCGGGCTCGGCGAAGACCGCACGTACGTGGAGTTTGCGGGCGAGGGTTACGAGTTGCGCGAGTCGTCGGGGATTCGGTTCCTGGCCGGGGGCCGGAACGAGCGAACCGACGATATGAATGCCGAAACGCTTCGCGAAGTACGGCCATGCATCGTGAAAGACGATGAGTTGGCGGCGCGCCGGAGGGATCGTTGCGACCTGCGAGCGGATCCAGGCGGTGAGTGCATCGAGTTTCGCATCGTACGCAATTGCGTTCTTCTTGAACGCCGATTCGTGCGCCGGATCGATGCGAACGAGCGCGGCGAGAATCTTCGCAACGTAGGTTTTTGCCAGCACCGGATCCATCCAGAGGTGCGGATTCCCGCCGACGACCGGCATGCCGTCGGTAATGACGAGCACGCGCGAGCGCGGCACATCGGCGCCGCGCACCATGCGATCGACCCACGCATCGATACCGGTGCCGTTCTCAACAACGAGTTGCGCACCGTTGAGGACGGCAATGCTCTGCGGCGTCGGTTGAAAGGTCTCCGGCGAGGCCCCCACCGGCACGATGTTCGTCGCGCGCACATAGCGCCCACCGACGCCGTTCACGAAAGAGTTCAGCGTCGAAAAGGTGGTAACGACATCGATTCTCGCTGCGCCCGAGGGTGAGGGCGAGGCAGTGGGAGCCTTTTGCCCGCTGCAGGCGGCGACGGCGAGGAGAGCGAGGAGCGCGAGCGCGCGCGGGACTATACGCATGAGCGACACTTTCCGTGAAATTCGAGTGAGTGATCGTCGAGTTGAAAACCGTGGAGCGAACGCAAGCGATCGACGAAACTATCGAGCGCGCCGCATGCAACATCTTCGACACGGCCGCAGGAGCGACAGATCGCATGATGGTGATGGCCGTTATCACAGGACATAAAGGTCGCCTCGCCGCGGTCGTTCAGCCGCAAGGCTGCTTCGCCTTTCGCAGCGAGCCGTTCGAGCGTCCGATAAACGGTTGCCCGCGAAACGGGTGTGCCCGATTCGTCGAGGCGCGCGCAAAGCTCGGCCACTGAAAAAAAACGAGGTTCGGCCCGCAGGATGCGAGCGACCGCCTCCCGGGGCCTGGTCTCGTATTCGGTTTCCATGGCGGCTAGGTTTTGAGACCGAGTCTCAAATCCCTCCCCCACCGGTCGAGAACGAGGCTTCCGATGGCTTCCCGGCGGCCCCGGCTTTCCTGGGTGCGCCCAAATGCTTTGACAGGGCCACCAGCCCCTGCGTAGAATCGAGCCCGGCGCCCTTGGGGATGTAGCTCAGCTGGTAGAGCACTTGCTTCGCATGTAAGGGGTCTGCGGTTCGAATCCGCACATCTCCACCAAGTCTATGCCCGCGTCGTTATTAGCGACGCGGGCTTTTTAGAGGTGGCCTCGTTTTTTCGAGCTGAAAATCACGCGCCGATAAGTGGTTTCTCCGCAAGTAAGACCGCTCGAGCGGCGGCCAGTTTGGTGAAGTATGC
>JABEUX010000001.1 GCA_013044185.1 Vulcanimicrobiota bacterium
CGTGCCCGCTCCACTCGGATCGAGTTGGAGCGCTCCGGTTAACGCCGTTGCAAGGGCGGTCGGATTGCCGAGCAGCGCCGGCTGCGCTTTAATGACGGCTCCGAGCGTCTCGATGGTGGTCAGCATACCGGTCTCCGTGAGGTAGCCCGGGGTGTTGGTTGTCGCGCCCAAGCCGTAGGCGTTGGAGACGGCGACGACGAGGCTCTGTGCCTCGGAGAGGGAGATCGGAAGCGCCGGGCTCTGCGAAGTGGCAAAGAGCTCGATCGTGCAAGCCGCGTTTGCTTGGATATCGCAGACGGAGGGTTGCAGCGTCGGAGCGAGTTGGCCGGCGAGGATCGTCGGATCCTGGACGGTGAAGAACTGCGGAGCGACGAGAATGTCGGGGATATTCGCCACGACGACTTTGGCCCCGGAGCCCTTCAGTTGGTTGATGATGGTGGTGATATCGCTCTGTACCTGTGCAACGCTGGTGTCGTCACCCTGCCACTGTCCTGCGCTGAACGCGTATTTCAGCAGGTCGTTCGCGCCGAGCCAGACCGTTGCGAGGGTGGGTTTCAACGAGACCGCCGCCGAGAGCGGAGTTAGCGATGATCCGAGGTTCGCGAAGTTTTGAAGCACCGGCCAGAAATCTTCGCTCTCGCCGCCGACGACGCCCTGAATTGAGGGGGGAATGCCTGGAATCGAGGCGCAGCTAGGAACGAGCGGCTGATGCATCGCGATCTCTTCGTGGATCGTGAGGCCGGGGATCCCGAGATCGAGCGGCATCGAGCGGGGATTCACGAGCGTCGTTGCAACCGTGGAGAGGCTGTACGCCGCCTGATCGTTCGCCTTACAGCCGGCGCCCGGCGCGGTTCCGTAGAGCGGACCGAAGGAAAGGCCACCGGTGAGCGCAGGGTTCGCCGGGACGAGTTCGTTGCCGATGCCCGGGCCCGCAATCAGCGGAAGCGGGCTCGTTGGGGCGGCCATCGCTAGCGGGCTGAAGGGCGTGCCGGTGTAAGCGGTCTGCGCTTGCTGGTAGAGCAGCGACCACCATCCGTTCTCTTGCCCGAAGGGTGCCGGAGCGCCAGCATACGGCGTACCGGTGAGGAGTGGGTTCGGAACGTTCGTCGCGCCGAGCCATCCTGCGGATTGGTAGCCGGCGGTCAGGCTATCGCCGACACCGACGATGACCGAGAGAATGTTCGGGGAGGCAGCGGGGCTCGGCGCCGGAATCGTCGAGGGGCTGCTTCCGCCGCCGCCGCAGGCCGCAAGCGCGGCCATAGCAACGAGGGCGAGCGCGCGTTGGAGATGGTTGATCTTCATCGTTCTCATCCTTGCCTTAGAACTGAATCACGCTCGGCGAACCGATGCCGAACTGAATCTGAATTTGAGTGGCTTTGAGGCCGCCGACGACCGGCGCGCATTGCGTGACCGAGGCGCAGGATATCGCCGAGACGCCGTAGGGAGTCTCGTTCGAAGGCCCACCGCTGTTGAGCTGGAGCTGAACGAACGTGTTCTTGGTCAAGCGGCGCGAGACGCCGAGGAAGTACGCGAAGAGATGCTGCGCGTAGGGATCGGTCGGGAGATAGTCGCGCGAGCTCTGCGGCTCGAAGAAGAACTTCGTTTTGGAATCGGGCGTGTATTCGAGATAGAGAATCTGATAGAGCTGCGCTTTGTTGACGCCGTTGATACCGTTGGGATGGTTGAGCCAGCCCGGGGCGACGGTGAAGGTGCCGAACATTTTCGGCGTCTTCAGGAACGGTACGGTAACGGCGAGCGACCAAACCTGCGCGGTGCGCGTCTTCGTGTTGAAGAAGAGCGGGCCGTCGGGCGGATTGATGGCGAAGGGCACGGTGTCGTCGTTCTGGGTCGAGGCTCCGATCTTCGACCAACGCGAAACGTAGGTCGGCGTAACGACGATCGGCAGTACGCGGCCGTTCTTGAACTTAATCGAAAAGAGTTTCTCGTAGTTAAAGAACAGGAACGTGTCCTTGGTGGTGACGTTAATGTTCTGGGGGGTACAGCCGTTTGCGGTGGTGTTATCGAGGTTTACGCAACCGATAGGATTGGCGAAACCCTGTAAATAGAGCGGTACGGTTCCGCTATTGAAGCCGTACGGGTAATGTTGGAGCTGGTACATCGAGACCATGAAACGGCTGGTGGGGTTGAACCCGTAGCCGGCAACGAGATCGACGCCTCCGGGCAGCCATTGACCTTTTGCGGTTCCAATGTTGCCGTAGGGGAACGCCATCGATGCATCGGCGGTATAGGTGAAGCCGGTCGGAAGCCCTTGCTGGACCGTCGCGCCGCCAACGGGGTGCTGCTCGACGGGTGGAACCTGAGCGACCGTACGCTTGCCGACGGCGCTCTTCGCCTTCGGGGCCTTCATAGCGTTCTTGATCGCGGTGTTGGCACCACCGACCACGTTCGTCGCAAAGGCCTGGCTCGTGGTAGCGGCGGCCGGAGCCGCCGAGAGCCCTAACGCGATGAGAGCCGCACCAGCGGCCACCGCGCGAAGAGAAAGTTTGTGCATTCGCATCTCCAAATCGGGAGCCCGGCGGAAAACGGAAAAGCGTCCCCCGGTTGGAGGGTTAAGTTGCTCTTAATGGCCCGCTTTCCCTGGCGCCGAACGGCGCCTTAACCCTGCGGAGGCGTCGAATTTTCCCCGGGCTCGAGCCCGGCCGCCGTGCCATGCGCTTCGACGAAGGGGCGGCCGAAGAAGCGCTCCTCGAAGCTCTTGATGACCACGTAGAGCACCGGGGTAACGAG
>JABEUX010000105.1 GCA_013044185.1 Vulcanimicrobiota bacterium
CAGCGATGCCGGCGGCGAACGAGCGGCGGCGATCTACAGCCTGCTGGGCAGCGCGAAACTCAACGGCTACAACCCCGAAGCATTTTTGCGCGAAGTGCTCGCGCGCATCGCCGACCACCCCATCAACCAGATCGCCGAGCTACTTCCGTGGAACTTAAAAGCGCACGCCACACCGCTCACCGCCGACGACGCGACGACCAATCTATTGCTACAGAACTAAACGGCTCAGCACGATAGCCCGCTCGCCGTCAAGACGGCCTTGAGAAGACGGTTACGCGTAAAAGAAAGCCAGAGCGCGTCGAGCGCGCTCGCTTTCGATCGGTGAAACGGTACTTATCCGCCGTGGCCGGCGTGATTTGCAGCCGCAACGGGGATGCTCTTCACACGCACGGCATCGCTGATGAGTGTGCCGGAGTCTGCAAGGCCGCCTGGTCCGCTTGCCGTCCAGCGCGCGCGAACGTTGCCGCCACGGTCGAGCATCAGCTCGGTCTCTCCGCCATCCTTTGACGATCGGAACAACGCGAGCGCGGTACGAACGTTATGCGCCACGTCGACGATCAAGGGTGCCTTGCCCGTTGATGAACCGAGCCCAACTGCAACGACGCGTAATCCCGCAGCCGTAAGGCGCGGCTGCAAGTTCGCCAGTTGCTTGAGTCGCGCATTTGGTGGCGTTGCGAACAAGACGACCAGAACCGGGCCGTTCTTCAGCATAAGGCTCAGTGTATTTTGCGCACCGTTCTTCTCGAATGCGAAATCCGGAAATGGAGCGGCTGCCGTCGTGCTGATTTGGGAACCCGTCTGCTTCGAAAGGTCGCCGGCCGTCCGCGCCAACACGAAATTGATCAAATCCCACCGCTGCTGCGGAGTCAGTTTGTCGGCGAAGCCCGGCATGACCCCATTGTCGCGCCCGTGGCTTACCCACCAGTAGAGGTCGCCCGCTTTGTGGGCAAAAAGATGCGGCTCGGTCAAGTCCGCGGGGCGAATCGGAAGGCTTCCGGCAAGGGGACCGTTACCGCGACCGGCCGCTCCGTGGCATTCGCTGCAATTCTGCGCGTAAAGCGGCGCGCCGCTGGCGATAAATGGTGCCGAATACGGCTGCGTCGACGCGTAGAAGCTCGTCGGGTAAGCATGCACGATCCCCGGGCGCAGCGCAACCCAGCTAACGATCCCGAAAAGAATCATTAATGGGACGGACGCGGTCATTGCGCGGTAGCGTCTTCTCTCGGCAATAACGATCGTGGCTACAAGACAAAGCGCGAAGGCGACAATCGCGACCTCGAAAATCGACTGTCCGCGCGGAGCAACCTCGGCGAGATCGAACCGGAAGGGGAGCGGCCAGCGCGGCTCGGTGTGGAGGCCGGGCGGCAATATGCCGATGATGCCAACGATGGCAAGGACGAGCACACCAACAGCTGCTTCGATCGACGCGTTGCGGCGCACTTCTCGAATCGCTTGCAGGCAGCGGCCGGGTTCGCTTGCATTGTCGGCGAGAATTGGTAGCAGCCGGCGCTGGTTCACGGCCGCCATGGCAATCATCGCTGCAAAGAGCGCTACTTTGAGCAGTAAAAGCTGACCGTATAACGTTCCAATTAATGCCGGAACGTTGCCGGCGAGAAACCACGTATTCACGACGCCGGTAAGGATCAACGTTCCCACGCTCGATATACCCAGCACCGAGAAACGCAGCGTAGCCGTTCGCGCGACCGAAACTGCTTGCGGACTCTTATCGCGCCATACTTGGGCGAGAAATATTACGAGCGGCAGGAGTGCGCCGAGCCACGCACCGGCGGCGAGCAAATGCAAGATGTCGGCTGGTGCATGGATGGCGTCGAACGGCACGTTGTCAGCCGCCGCCCCGTGACCCGCCCACGCCAACGAACCAATGAATGCCGAAGCCGCGAGCAAACCCACCCAGGCCGCCGCATGTTTGCGCGTTCGCGCCTGCACGACCAGGCACGCGGCGATAACGACGATGAGTGCAGCGCGTATCAACCAATCGATGCCGAAGTGCGTTTGCGTTAAGACGATCCCGAGGACGCCGCCCTGAACAACCGAAGTGATCGGCGCGCCGCTCATTTTCGACCCGACGACGATCAGCCAACCGGCGCCGCTTACGAGTGCGACGAGCAGACTCGCCCACGCGAGCGCAAAGAGTCGCCGATCGAGGTGCTCTGTGAACGTCGCCGACGTCTGCGTTCGACGCAACGCCGGCCATGCGATCAGACACCAGAATACGAATACGCCTTCCAGCAACACACACGCGGTGTAGTGAATGAAGCGAGTCGAGGATAAGAGCGGATCGATGGCCTTAACTCCCCTGGACCTGGAACGTGAATTCGCCGTGGGTCGTGTGCGTATCGACCGAGAGCGCATGCCATTTCACGGTATAGGTGCCCGCCGGCAACGGCTTCAGCTTGATGTCCATCTCCTGGTTGTTGCTCGCATCGACAAAGGACGACCCGTCATTTACGGCAGCTCCCGATTTATTGGTCACCTGGATCCAACTAAAAGCTGGTTCCAGCTCTTGCGTGAACCAAATGTGCACGACTTTAGGTGCGGTTGGTAGGGTACTCCCAACCGCTGGATTGGAATGGTCGATGAACGCATGCGCCTGAACCGCGCACGGGGCAATAAGTGTTGCCAGAAGCACGAATGTTGCCGCGAGTGTCCGTGTAGCCACTTTTTATTTTCTCCAAAAATTCTTGTTAATGAGCGGTTTCCCGAACCAGCTCTTGTAGTAGGTGTCGAGAAACACGTGATATTGAATGATGAATCCCGTGCCTTGCATTTGTCGTGTCGCGTTGTTGGCTGGGATTACAGCCTCTGCGCCCAACTGCCATGAGGGAGCATCGTATAGAAAGCCCGGCGCAATCGTTCCCGTCGGCGTGCCCAAGTCTGGCGTCATCATCGAAACTTCGACGAGCGGCGTTAAACGCGTGATCCACTGTGGAATATTCAGCGCCTTAACGTTCTGTTGATAATACGGCATCGAGTATTGCAACGACGCCGCATAGGCCCAGGCATTCGGGCTCAAGCTCTGACTGTCGGAAAAGACGCGGCTCACTTCACCGGTGATCGCGATCGGGCGGAGGGCACCATTCGTTAGAGCGCCCATGCCCTTACCGAAGTAAAACGTTGGCGCGGTGCTTCCGAAGGTCGAGATAGCGCCGGCGTTCCGAAGCAGCGTAGAACCAGTTCCGGGGATCAGGCGTATCACGCCGATCGACCAAACAGCTTCTTCGTGCGAGTAACGGGTAAGGCAGGGATGCTGATCCTTGAGGGTCAGTGTGAGGTTGTCCCATCCAGCTAAACGCTGGCTAGCGCTGCGTTGGGTGATGTAATCGTCGTTCACCGCCAAAGTAAGATCTCTGGTGATGGTCTTATCCCATTCGAACCCGTAGCTGTTGATTTGCGAGTTGGGCGTCGGCGTGAACTGGAGCGTCGGAAGCGATACTTCG
>JABEUX010000106.1 GCA_013044185.1 Vulcanimicrobiota bacterium
GAGCGGCCGTCGGCGGAGCCGGCGGTGCGGTCGGTGGGGCCGGCGGCGGGGTCGGCGGGATGTACCGAACGACGACGACGCGCTTCTCAGGAACCCACTGAACGTAAGCGTTCATCGTCTCCGAGATCACGCGGACCGGCACGAGGACCGAGCCCTTGTAGATCATCGGGGGGACGTCGAGCGTACGCTCTTCACCGTTGATCATCGCCGTCTTCTTGCCGACGGTGAGTTTGATCTCGGCGCCGGGCTTGCTGACGGTGACTTGCTTGGTGCGAGCGTTATAGCTCACCGTCGCGCCCATTTGTTCGAACATCGAACGCAGGGGAATCAGGACGGTGCCGCCACGCACGAGTGCCGAAAGAACGCGGCCCTTCTTGAGAAGGTCGGGTTTCGAGTACACGTGGTGGTCGTTATAAAGAATTGGGACTTGCCCCGACGGCGGAGAACCGAAGTTCGCCGGCGGAGCCGCATTGGTCGAGCCCATATCCGCTACGATCGCTTTGTTGCCAATGTTTCCATGCGACGCGCCGGAGGGAGCTGCGACCGCATTGAGCCCACAGAACGCTGCAATCAGCGTTGCTAGGACTCCGGTGCTCAGTCGCTTCAAAGTATCCTCCTCGATAGGTGAAAGAGTCATAAAGATGCCTCGGTTTCCTCGTTAAGCGTCGCCCTTTAAACAACGCCAGGAACCCGTAGCCGGCCTTCGCCGACGACGGGGCCCCCGAAAAACCGTCCCTCCTCTCTTCTGCCTGGGCCTCTGCCACCCTCTTGAGGGGAGGAGGAATTTAGTCGAGCTTTTCGGCGAGTTTGGCTTTGAAGCGCTCGCGGTCGATGATAAAGCGCTCGTGGGTGCCTTCGGCGATGGCGTCGGACTCGTCGAAGGCTCGCACGGCGAAGCTCACGCGCGCCCCATCGACGAGCGCGACCTCCACCTCGGTGCGGACCAGGAAACCGACGGGAACGGGGCGCCGATGCTCGAGCTCGATATGGGTGCCGACCGAGATCTGGCCGGGGAGGAGCGCTCCCTCCAAGCAAGCGAGCGCAGAGCGCTCGACGAGATCGACGAGCATAGCGGTCGAGAGGACTTCGACCCCGGAATTGCCGGCCTTATGCGCGGTCATCCACTCCTCGACGCGGCATTGGAAGCTGTGAGATCGACCGAGGAGGATGTTTTTGGACATAGCGCGGGTTTCAGTAGTTTGTGCCCCGCGGAAAATCCCCCGCTTGCCGATAAGCTATGAATCAATTCTCAGGTTTGTGGTGTATATGGAGAACGACGACCTCATTGTCTTCTATAGGAGCGCTATGCCCGGTCCAATCCGTATGACGATCTCGGCGGCGACGATCGCCGTCCTCCTCGCAGCCTGCGGGGCAAAGGGCGCGCGAGCGCCGATTCCGCTCGACGTCGAGGCGAGCCCCGTCACGACGGGACGTATCGCCACCTACCTTTCCCTCGATGGGCAGGTCGCCCCATACGAAAACTCAACGCTCTCGTTTCAGCAGTCGGGGCCAGTCTCGGCGGTCTACGTGAACGTCGGCGATCGTGTGACCAAGGGGGAGATTCTCGCGCGGATCGATCCCTCGACGTTGGAGGCGCAACTGCGTGCCGCCGAGGCGACCGCGATGCAATCGCAGGCGAACGCCCGCGGCCAGCAGATCGATCTTCCCGCGCGCAACCAGGCCAACGATGCGGCGCTCTCCAGCGCGCAGGCCGCCCTTGCGAACGCACGGCTCGTCTTCAACCAAGATACGCAGCTCTTCAATCAGAAGTATCTCTCGCAGCAGGCGCTCGAAGCGGCGCGCTCCGCGCTCGCGGGTGCGCAGAGTAATTACAATACCGCGTTGGCGAACGCTCAGGCGAATCCATCGAACGCCGAAGCGGTGAAGGCTGCGCAGGCCGCAGCGCAAGCCGCAGCGGCGCAAGCGAATCTCATTCGCACGCAGATCGGTCAGACCGCGCTCTACGCACCCTTCGATGGCGTCGTGACGGCGCGCATGATGGATCCCGGAACGATGGCCTCGCCGGCCGCTCCGGCGTTGCAGGTCTCGCGGGTCGATCTCGTTTGGGTGAACGTGAACATTCCCGACGGCGATCTTTCGTACGCGCATGCAGGAACCCCGTTGACGTTTACGACCACGTCGCTGCCCGGGCAGGTTTTTCGCGCGCGTCTCAGCGCGGTGAACGCGGTGCCGACGAACGGTACGCTCTCCTATCTCGCTCGCGTGAAGATGCAAAACCCCGGCGAAGTTCTTCGTGGCGGAATGTTGGTGACCGCGCAATTGGTGAAGCAAATTGCAAATAATGCGTTGATCGTACCGCGCTCGGCGATAGCGAGCGTTCAGAACGGCGACGCGGTCTTCGTCGTCAACGGTACGAAGGCGAAGCAAGTGAGCGTGAAAGTGGGCCTACAGACCGACACCGAGTCGCAGATTCTTTCGGGGCTCTCCTCCGGGCAGAGCGTGATCACCACGCGCCCCGACTCGTTGCGGAACGGCAGCCCCATCCATGTCGTCCCCGGCGGTGGGCAGTGAATCGCCGCGGAGCGCGTATCTCTGCGCTACTCTTGGCCGCAGCGCTCGTGCGCGCGTTGCTCCCGACGCCTGCGGCTGCAGCGACGCAGGATCTCATCTCGCCGCGCGTCGTTAAGGCCGGCGTTCCCACGAAGGTGACGTTGGTGCAGGCGGTAGCGATCGCCGTCGCTCAGTCACCGACGTTGGCGCAGGCGCGCGCGACCTACGCCCAGGCGCTCGCGAAATATGACGTTGCAAAGAGCGCGGTCTTTCCCTCGATCTCGGGGAGCGCCGCGGCGACGCGATCGTACTCTTCGGGAACGATCGGCGGGGTTGGAACCGGCCTCGGAACGCCGAACGGCATCTACAACAGCGTGAATTACGGGCTCAAGCTCAGCGAACTCATCTATGACGGTGGGCGAGTGATCGCCGGCATTCACGTTGCAAAATCGGGGCAGGTTGCCGGGCGCGATACGCTGATTCGTTCCCTGCAACAACTCGGGTACACGGTGGCACAGGCCTATTACGGCGTGCTTCTCGCCGATCGCACCGTGAGCGTCGACGAACAGATCGTTAAACAGTACCTCACGCAAGAGCAACTCGTACGGGCGCAGATTCGTGTCGGATCGGCAGCGCCATCGGATCTCTATTCCGCGCAGGCGCTGACCGCGCAGGCGCGCTTGCAACTCGTCACCGACCAAGGATCGCGCATTGCGGCGCAGGCAACCTTCGCAACAACATTGGGGCTCGACGCCGATGCGCTGATCGAGCCGATCGATACGACTGCAACCTCGCTCACCGCGCCGGCGCCGAAATTTGCGGTGCTGCCTTACAATCGTGCGCTCGCGCGCGCCTTACTGATGCGCCCCGATTATCTCGCCGCGCTCAATAGCTATCAGGCCGCGAAAGAGAACGTCCGCTTCAATCGGCTGACGAAATTTCCGTCGGTGAACGCCAATGCGAGCGACGGCTATCAGAGCGGGCTCAACGGCATCCCGGTGCAATCGAAATCGCTGGGAGCGACGCTGACGGTGCCGATTTTCGACCAGGGACTCACGAATTATAACGTCGCCGTCGCCGCAGCGCAGGCCGATGCGGCGAAGGCCGGCATTACGCTCTCGCGGCTCCAGGTAGAGAGTGACGTCCGTAGTGCGATCGCTAAACTCGCGGCCGCACAATCGGCGCTCGACCAGGCGCAGTCGAGCCTCAAGGCGGCGCAGGTGGGTTACAATGCGGCGAGCGCTCAGTATAAGGCCGGGGTATCGAACCTCGTGACACTCGTCACCGCGGAAGCGACGCTCGCGACCGCGCAAAAGAATGCAGTATCCGCCGTCTATTCGCTGCAAACGGCGCGGCAAAACTACGAACTCGCGCTCGGCGAAAGTGAATATACGAAGTGATCGCGATTGCAGACCCGGTCAACGCCGAGATCCTCGCCGTCTCCGAGGATCGCTTGGCGGGCTTTCAGCGCGACCCGTTCGGCGAGATCGCGCGCCGCAGCGGCGTGCCGTTGCCGGTGGTTCTCGACCGAATCATTGCGATGGTACAGGCGGGAACGATCCGACGCGTTCGGCAGACCTTACTCGCCACGAGCCTCGCACCGGGCGCGCTCGTTGCCTGGAGGGTGCCGGCGGAGAGACTCGACGCGGCGTTCGACTTCATGAGTAACGAGGATCCGTTCTCGGGGCATATCGTGATTCGCAGCACCGATGGCGACTCGCCGGGGAGTGCCTATCGGCTCTGGACCACGCTGAAAGTACCGCAGGGATACTCGCTGCGAAAGCATGCCGAGTTTTTAGCCGCACGCGTCGGCGCCGACGCTTTCAAACTCATGCCGGCGAAGATGCTCTTCGCGCTCGGCGTCGGACACGTTCGCCGTCGCGGCCTCGAACCGGGGGCACGCGCCGATGCACCGGGCGAGATCCAGAGCACCAACATCGTGCTCCTCGATGAAGAGGAGTGGCGCGTGCTCACCGCACTCAAACGCGAATTCGCGATCGAAGAGATCGCGGAGGATTGTTGGAGCGCGCGTGCCGCCGAGGCGGGCGTTTCTCTGGAGCGCTTCTTTGCCGTCGCCGAGGCACTCGAACGGCGCAAGGTGATCGGCCGCTTCTCGACCTTCCTCGAGCACGTGAAGCCCAATGCCGCGAACGAACGGGTCACGCGCTATAACGCGCTCTTCCACTGGCGCGTCGCGCCGGGGAGCGAGGTTGCCGCCGGTCGCGAGGTCGCTCGCCATTACGTCATCACGCACGGCTATTGGCGCGAAGGCGGCCCGGAGTTCATGAACGTCAATATCATGGCGGTCGCGCACGGAACCGAGAAGGCGCTCGTCCTCGAACATAAAGCCGCGATCGATGCCCACCTGCGTGAGGCCGGCATTCTCTTCGATTACACCAACGTCTTCTGGGGTGGGCGGAGCGAGATCAAACCCTCCGAGATCGCTCCGGCGGCCTTCGAGGCATTTCATCGCGCTCTCGGTAACGATCCGGAAGCGATGCGGGCGGAGGATGGCGAAGCACTCTCCTCGGCCTAGTTGCCTTGCTGCCCGGGAGGAGATCTCGTTTTGAAACGCTTCGCCGTTCTTGCCCTTGCCCTCGTGTTCTCGCTGTCCGCCTGTAGCCGCGTGCAAAAAAGCGGCGCCGTCGGCCCGAACGGGCAGTTGAATGCCTGGACTATTCCACACGTCTTGCGATACGCGACCGCAGAGGATGTCTCGTCACTCAACCCGGTCCTGACGCAGCAGACGACGCTCAGCCTGATGTCCTCGCTGACGATGGCCTGGTTGACGAAATGGAATGCGCAGAATAAGCCGATCCCGGAATTGCTCACCGTCGAGCCGACGAAAGCGAACGGCGGCATTAGCCCCGACGGCAAGACGATTACCTGGCACCTCCGCCACGGCGTGCGATGGTCCGACGGCGCTCCCTTTACCGCCGACGACGTCGTCTGGTCGATTCACGCGATCATGAACCCGGCGAACGATATCGTGAGCCGCACGGGCTGGGACCTGATCGACAAAATTCAAGAGCCGAATAAATACACGGTTATCCTCCACCTCAAGCACCCGTACTCGCCATTTATTACGACGTTTTTTTCTAGTGCCGATGCGAACCCGTGCGTGCTGCCGAAACATCTCTTGGCGAAGTACCCGAATATCAATAACGTTCCGTACAACTCTTTACCGGTCGGCATCGGGCCGTTCAAATATCAGCGTTGGAATCGCGGCCAAGATGTGGTCATGGTGCCGAACCCGCTCTATTTCCGCGGCCTTCCGAAGCTCAAGAAGATCATCTTCGAGATTATCCCCAACCGCGACACCGTGCTAACGCAGATGCAGGCGAAGCAACTCGACCTCTGGATGTATGTGTCGCCCGCCTACGTGAATCGCCTCAAAGAGATGACGCCCTTTAAAGTCTCGGTGAAACCCGACTACTACTACGATCACATTGATTTTAATCTCTCGCATCCGAAGGTCGCGAGCCTCGCCGTTCGACGCGCGCTGCGCTATGCGACGCCGCTCGCGCGCATCAATCGCAAGATTCGCCATAACATCGGCAACCTTCAGGATCAGCCGAGCCCCAAGACCGCCCCCTACTGGGTTCACGGTATCGGTTACACGCACTACGATATCGCGAAAGCGAACGCCATTCTCGATAAGGCGGGCTGGAAGCGCGGCCCGGGCGGTATTCGTGAAAAGAACGGCGTGCGCCTCATGCTCGACCTCGCAACCGTCGTCGGTACCCCCGACACCGATAATATCATCGAGTTGATGCGCGAATCGTGGAAGAAGATCGGGGTCGCCATCAGCGTGCGCCACTACTCCTCGGCCGAGTTCTTCGCGCCCTTTCAGAACGGCGGCATCGTCTACGGCAATAGCTGGGACGTCACGATGTTCGCGTGGGGGAACGACCCGCTCGGCGACTACTCGTTCATCTACGAATGCAATCAATTTCCGCCGAACGGGCAGAACGATCTCCGTTGGTGCGACCCCAAGGCCGATGCGGCGATGAAGGCGCTCTTCTCGCACTTCACGCAAAAGCAGCGCAATGCCGACGTCGCGATTCTCACCAAGCAGTTCGTCAAAGAGGTGCCCTCGATCGTCGAAGACGGGCGTATGTCGATCTACGCCTACAACCGCGATCTCAAGCACTTCCATCCCGGCGTGCTCGCGCCGTTCGATAACATGATGAAGGTGGATATCTAGGGGCGCCTCCATCGCGGCTGCATCGATCGTGGCTCGCTAGACGCTCGCGGCTCGGAGAAGCAATGTCAGGCTCCTCGCCGCTCGCTTAAGCGCTCGCCACGATCGCCGCAGCCGCGACGCGCGCCGCTGCGCTTGTCACGCCGAGTAGCCGCGGAACGCGGCGTATCGAGGCGCGCGTGTGATCTCGTGCTCTCCCTCGATACGCCGCGTTCCGCGGCTACTCGGGATGACAGAACTTGGCTACTCGGGATGACATCGCTTACTCGATCTGCGTAGCCGGAGCGGTCGAGGAATCGACGTAGACGGCGAGCCGTTCGACCGTTCCATCGTTTCCCATCACGAGTGCGCTGCCTCCCGGAAAGCCGGTCGCAAAAATCTGCGCGTAACTGCCGCCTCCAGGTGCGGGAATCTCCGTGAAGTAGTCGGGCAGTGCGAGGATCTGCATTCCCAACCCGATCTCGCCCGGCACCAAGCGATAGGCCCCGCAATCGCGCGCTTCCAACGGTGGCGCCTGCGCGGCGCGTGGCCGATAGAGTTCCGCCGCGCTCAAGCTCGTTCCGCTGAAGAAGAGGCTCAGAAATGCGCGCTCGCCGGCGATGCGGATGCAATAGGTGTGCCATCCCGCTGCGGGATAGCGATAGGCGATGCCGAGTTCGCGTTCGACCTCGCGGCGCGTGCTCGTTCCGACAACGAGCGAGAGGCGCTCGTTGAAGAGCGCGATCGGTGCGTCGGCGCGCGGTGGAAGCGTCGGTTCGCGCGCGGGACGCTTCCGTTCGTAGATGCTTGCGAGCACTTCGACCGCGCGGCGCATCGCGAAATCCGGGGCTTCGCGTTCGCTCATCGGTGCAGGGTGGCGAGCACCGGCAGATGGATGCGCGCCTCGATGAAGAGCAGCCCCAGCAAGGTTCCCGCATAGGCGAGGCCGATGCGGATACGCGCGGGGGTCTCGATGCCGTCGACGGTAGAAGCGAGCGCACTGCGCCAGGATCCGACGAGCCAAAAAATGCTAAAGAGCGCGATTAACGCGATCGGTAAGAGCGGAAGCTGCGCGAGGATCGCGACGATGATAAAGATGGGCAGAGCGATGACGACAATCGGTGGCCAGACGGCGCGGATGATGCTGCCGCCATCGAGCGGAAGAACCGGCGCCATATTGAAGAGGTTCAGCAGTGCGCTGATATTCGCTGCGAGCATCCAGAACGGGTCGTGCGTCGCCAAACCCATCGCGAGGGAGACAGCCGCGAGCCCCATGCCGGCGAGAGGCCCCGCGAGCGCGATATATGCGCCGTCCTCCGCGTTTGCCGGCCTCGCTCCCGGCGTGAGCGCCCCGATAAAGGGAAGGAAGACCGGAGCGCGCACCGCGAGGCCATAGTTGCGAAAAGCGACCACATGCCCGAGTTCGTGAGCGAGAAGCACCAGCGCGAGAATGATCCCGAAACGCCATCCGAGCGTGAGCCCGTAGAGCCAGAGTGTCGCGAAAAAACTGAGGCTACCGAGCAACATCGGCGCGTGTACGAACAAGAGCAGGAAACCTTTAAATTTTGCGAGCAGTCCACCCGCCGCGGCAAGGAGGGCGGCGATCCCGCTGACTCCCTTTTTTTTCGGCTGCTCGGGCGGTCGATCCGAAGATTCCATGCGCGACGATGCTTCGACCGCGAAGAAGCCCCCCCTCGTCCGTCGAAGCAGGAAGAGCCATGAAATTTGAAGAGCCGATCGAGCAGCTGATCGCCGAGCCGACGCGCTTTACTCGCGACGTGCGCTTCCCCGATCCATCGGAGATCCGTCTCTACGACGAGACCCTCCGCGATGGCGAGCAGATGCCCGGCGTCTGCTATACGCCTCAGCAGAAACTGGAGATCGCGACGGCGCTCGCCGATATCGGTCTCCATATCATCAGCGTTGGATTCCCAGCTGCTTCTACGGGCGACCGTCGCACGCTCCAACTCGTCATGGAATCGAAACGACGCGGGGAACTCGGCGACGTTGAGATCCTCGTGATGTGTCGGAGCAATCGCAACGATATCGACGTTACCGTTGCGGCGCTCCGCGAAATTGGCGTCGATCCTCGCGAGGTCACGTTCTTTATTTTCTCCAGCGGTAGCGATCTGCACCTCAAATATAAGGTGGGAAAGGTTCTGCTACGTTTTGCCGGTCGCGACGAATCGGAATGGCTCTCGCTTCCGCTTTCATTTTATCGCGAAGCGAATATCGAACTACAGTGCGATGCCGTCCGCCATGCGCGCTCGCACGGCGTCGAACGGATCGAATTCGGCGGAGAGGACGGTAGTCGGGGCGATGTCGAGTACTTTATCGAGTATTACAATCGCGTACTCGCCGCCGGTGGAACGCGCCCGGCGTGGCCCGATACCGTCGGTTGCTTGACGCCGGAAGCGATGCGCGCACACGGTACGCGGCTCATCGCCGGCTTGCCCGAAGGCATTCCGGTCGTCGCGCACCTGCACAACGATTACGGGCTTGGGACGATCAACGCCATTACCGCGACCGCGTGTGGTTTTAAGGTGATCTCCGTTACTGCCAACGGCTACGGCGAACGCGCCGGCAACGTCAAACTTCATGAATACGTCGTCGCCATGCGGCAGCTCTACGGCATCGAAATTCCCGGGTTTAAATACAATAAATTGCGCGATCTCGCTCGCTTTATGGAGCGGATGAGCGGCGTTCCGATGCAACAGCACGAACCGATCGTCGGCACGCGCGTGTTTTCGCACGAATCGGGGATTCACACGCACGGCATCATGATCGACCGACGCATCTACGAAGCGGTTCCGAGCGAACTCGTCGGTGCGCACACGGAGTTTCTTTTCGGCAAACACTCCGGCGTCGCACTCGTGGAGCAGACGCTTCGCGAGAACGAAGATCGCCTACGAGCGAGCGGCATCGAGGTGACGAACGCACTCGCACACGCCGTTACCGAACAGGTGAAGCGCGTTCGAGAGGAGCGCGCTGCCGGAAACCTCGCACGGCAGGCGATCGAACGGTACGGAGAGATTGCGAACGGATTGGCGCTCGACGCCGACGATGTCGTGGATATCGCACGCGCGATCGGCGCGCGTGCCGTTACCGCGAGTGCTGGGCCGTTATCGGAAAATTAAACGATCGCGCCGGAAATGGCTCGCGTGCGAGCGTGAAGTGCCACCACTCCTCGGGATAGGGTTTAAAACCATAGCGCTCCATCAGCATCGCGAGAAACATACGATTCGCTCGCGCTTGTGTGGGAACGGGTGCGCCACCGCGAGAGAGCGGATCGAAGTAGTCGTACGGCGTTCCCATAGCGAGGCCGTCGATGGTGAGGTCGACCGTGCTACCGCGGCTATGCGACGATCGTTCGGAGATATAGCCGCGTGCGAAGAGATCGGATTTCGGGACGTGCGGATAGTAAAGCGCCTGGTCTCTCAAATCGTTTGGGCGCTTGCTCCAGGCGACGAATGCGTCGACGGCGCTCTTGGGGCGATAACAATCGTAGACGCGTAGGGTTAAGTAATGCTTCAGGAGCGTTCGCTCGACGCGCACCAACGCGTCTGCCGCAGGCGTCGTGAGAATGCAGGAGGGGGCGTCGTAGCCGGAGACGCGCGCGCCGGTAAAATTATTCGGCGTCGCATATCGAATATCTTGACGAATCTGCGGAGCGAGCGAGGCGAGGTAGGTAAAACCGTTGGGAATGACGGCGAGCATCGACGAAAGTGCGAGCAACGTCGCCCGCAGAAGAGGGGTCACTCCTTCGCCGCCTCCCCTAAACCGATGCGGGCCTGTTCGAGCCCGGTCTTTGCCGAAACGTTGCTTTTATCGATGGCGAGCGCGCGTTCGTAGTATGGAATCGCGCGCGCGAACTGCGACGACGTGAGATAGAGATCGCCGAGTTGCGTGAGCGCGACGGCGTCGCGGGGATCCTTCGCGATCCGCGCCTTTAATTGCGAGACTTGCAGCATCACTGCCGGCGGCGGCCCGCCCTGAACGGCGGCCGCGCTCCCGGCGTTCTGCTGCATCGAGGGGCCGCCCGCACCGAAGACCGATCCGCGTACGTCGAATCCCTTGATGATGAAGTCGCCGGTGACGAGCAGCAGGACGGCGGCAAAGGCGACGAAGAGCCCGATCGCCAGCGGCGCCGGAAGGCCGCGCCGCGAAGGTGGTGGAGATTGCATGCGTGCTTCGTTCGACCGTACCGCGCGCGTACCTCGCACGGAACGAGCGAAGGTGACGGCGAAATACCTGCAGCGATGAGCGCTCCCTTGCCGACCGAAGCCGACCTACAGATGCTCTTTGCGCGCCTCAATCTCGCACATTTCGACGGCGAGATCGGCGCGTGTTCGATCGCCTATAACGAGCGCTTTTCGAATTGCGCGGGACGGACGACCTATCGCGTTCCGGCGTTGATCGAGCTCTCGCCGAAGCATTTTCGGCGCTATCCGGAGGCGCTTGAAGAGACGCTCTTGCACGAAATGATCCACGTCTGGTGCTATCGACGCTTCGGGGAGACCGGGCACGGCACACACTTTCGTCGCAAGATGAAGCGCTGCGGCATCACCTCGATCCACCATGATCTGGGTACCGTGCGTCCGCTCCAGGAGGCGAGCACCCGCTACATCTTTCGCTGCGAGCACTGCGGCATGGAGGCCCTCCGCCGCCGGCTGCCGAGCCGTGCGATGACCTGCGGGCGCTGCAATCCGCGCCGACACGATCCGCGCTATCCGCTCACGGTCTACGAGGTCGTTGAAATGCGCGTTCTGGGTGAGGTGGGCGCGATCGCTCCGAAACGAGCCGCCTCTCGGGTGCCCCGAGCGACCTAAGTCCAGGCGGTCTACCCCCGCTTCGCGCAAAGATAGCGGAGCTATGACGATCACCAACACCGCCTCCAACGGCGCGCTTCAGTCGCGCAAAGAGACCGACTCTATGGGTGCCATCGATGTGCCCGCCGACAAATACTACGGCGCGCAGTCGGCGCGCTCGCTCATTCATTTCGAGATCGGCGAGGGCACCTGGCCCCGCGACGTGATGCCCAAGCAAGTTATCGTTGCAATGGCACAGCTGAAGAAGGCTGCCGCCCTGGTCAATCACGACCTCGGGAAACTCGATGCCGAGAAGACGAAGCTCATCGTCGCTGCGGCCGACGAGGTGATCGCCGGGAGACTCGACGCGCACTTCCCCTTGCGCATTTGGCAGACGGGCTCCGGCACGCAGACGAATATGAACGTCAACGAAGTGATCTCCAACCGCGCGATCGAGATCGCCGGCGGCGAGATGGGCAGCAAGAAACCGATCCATCCGAACGATCACGTCAATATGTCGCAGTCGAGCAACGACACCTTCCCGACCGCCATGCACATGGCCGCCGCCGAGGCGATGGTCGCGATGCTGCCGCCCGTGCAGAAGTTGCGCGACGCTCTCGATGTGAAAGCGAAGGCCTGGAAAGATATCGTGAAGGTCGGGCGCACCCACCTTCAAGATGCGACGCCGCTCACGCTCGGGCAGGAGTTTTCCGGTTACGTGACCCAGCTCGACCGTGCGATGGTCGCCTGCCGCGAAGCGCTCGATCATCTCTACGATCTCGCGATCGGCGGCACGGCGGTCGGCACCGGGCTCAACGCGCATCCCGAGTTTGCGAATCGCGCGGCGGCGAAGCTCGCCGAACTGACCAAACTGCCGTTCCGTTCGCACCCGAACAAATTTACGGCGCTCGCATCGCACGACGATTTCGTCTTCGCATCGGGAGCGCTCAAGATGCTCGGCGCGGCGTTGATGAAGATCGCGAACGACGTTCGCTGGCTTGGCTCCGGCCCGCGCGCCGGCATCGGCGAACTCGTGCTCCCCGAGAACGAGCCTGGTAGCTCGATCATGCCGGGCAAAGTGAACCCGACGCAGTCGGAAGCGATGACGATGGTCTGCGTGCAGGTCTTCGGCAACGATGTCGCCATCACGATGGGCGCGAGCCAGGGAAACTTCGAGCTCAACGTCTTCAACCCGGTGATGATTTCGAACTTCCTCCACAGCACGACGTTGCTGCGCGACGCCTGCACGATGTTCCGCGAGCATTGCATCGAAGGGCTGCAAGCGAACGAGCCGGTGATTGCGAAGTACCTCGCCGAATCGTTGATGACGGTCACCGCACTCTCGCCGAAGATCGGCTACGACAAGGCCGCCGAGATCGCGAAGAAAGCGCACCACGATGGCGCAACGCTTAAAGAGACCGCGCTCAAACTCGGTTACGTTACCGCCGA
>JABEUX010000107.1 GCA_013044185.1 Vulcanimicrobiota bacterium
GATGGCCTCGATCCACACCACAAAACCCGCCTACGATGTCGCCGTCGACGCAGCCGGCAATCTGTATGCTGCCGAGCCGAGCGGAAACACGATCGAGGTTTTTCGGGCACCTATCAAAAGTTCGAGCACGGCGGCCTTCAACATCACCGCCGGCATTGAAGCACCGTACGGATTGGCGTTCGGCCCGAAAGGTGAATTATTCGTCTGCAACGATCGCTCGGTAATGAGGTACGCACCACCGTTTGGGGCTAGTACTCAGAGCAACGCTACGATCGCCGTCGCCGCTCAGTCGCAGCCCGACTTTGGGCAAGGCATCGGGGTTGATATTCGCGGCGCCGTCTTCTTCGGATACGGCACTCACCTACAGGTTACGAAACCGCCATACGCGCACCACTCCGCCAGTCTCTACGGGTTCAACCTTCCGTCGCATGCAAGCATCATGTACGTCACCTTCGACCGGAGAGGCGATCTCTACGTTGCGGCGCAGTTCGGTTCGGGGAGCCCACGCAACGGCGTCTATGAATTCAAAGCACCGCTGAGGAGCGGCACGACGAACGCCATCGCCGGGTTCATTCCGCTCGATCAGGCGACCGGTGTTGCGGTCGCGCCCCGACCGTAATCAAATGACGGCGTTACGGTCGAGTTGCCGATCGGGGAGAGGCGAAATCGTAGCTTAGTGCGCCGGTGGCCACTGCGTTCCATCGGCGTATCGCACGTGGAGTACGACACACTTGACGTGGAGGAGCGGCGCGCCGGGCGGCCGATTCATTCGGAGTACATTTCCCGGGAGATGCCATCGACGATCGACGCCGACGTTCGGGGCGATCGGCGCAGCGTCGACGAAACGCTCGTAGATCGTTCCCTCGGCGGCGAGCCCCCAATCAACGCGTGAGATCGCGCGCGTCGCAGTGTTGGTGTAGGCGATCTCGACGGTCGATGTGACCGGCATGCGGCTCTGCTCGACGCTCATCGAGCAGCTCGATACCGCGATCTTCGCGCCGTCGGGCTGCATCTGCATCGCCAGGTCCTCGCCCGGAGGTGGGGTGGCGACCGCGCGTAACGACGTCGGCGGATGGGCGGCGCTCCATAGCGATCCATCGACAAACCTCACCGAGAGAGCGCGGCAGGTCGCATCGCCCAGCAGTCGGCCCTGCGGGAAGATGTCGTAGTCCAGCGGATAGCGGTGCTCGGCAGTGGCGCGCGGCGCGAGCGTGCCGGTGTCGTTGACGCGGGCGACGATCTTTTCGTCAACTGCATAGCCCCACTCGATCCTCACGATGCGTTTCGACGAGAGGTTCTGGTACTCGATGTCGAGCGTCGAGGATCCGCGCGAGGTCGCCGTCGGCTTCGTGCCCTCGCTCGCGCCGCAACTGATCACGCGGATCGGCGAGCGCGCAGCCGAGCTCCCAAAATCCTGCGCCGGTGCGGGTGCGGCGAGAACGCAGAGCAGACCTCCGGTGAAAACAGTAACCGCAAAGGCGGCGAGCGAGGGAAAACATAGCTTCATAGAGCGGCTCCTTTAGCGTTCGTGGAGAACGCCTGACTGCAACTCGGTTCGTATCTCTGGATCGCCCCGAGTCTGCTCGGAAGGCGGCTATACCGACGGCAGGTGCCACGAACGTTGCTTCCCACCTTAGGCGATGATGCCTTTGCGGTCGTAGCTACGACGCGATCGAATGTGAGGAGGTTTTAGGAATCTCCTAGGTGCCCTGAAGCCTCTAACGTAACGTAGGGTTCGTGACCCGCTCGGCTTTTTGGAGGTTCACGATGTCGTATTTCCTACGTTCGGCTCTCGCGCTCGCCGTCTTCATGGGGATGGTGGGGGTAGCTTCGGCCAGAACCTACTCCTGGCCGCTCGCCCTCTCCGTTCCAGTGACGGTCTCGTACCCAAATCCACCGCCCGGTTTCAAGGTGTTGTTGAGTTGCAACCTCGCCGGTCAGATGCCAAATGGTAGCTACCCGGTCCTGGGAGCGGCCACAGCCAACGTGCCTCTCGTCGTTGCTTCCGGGGTCGCATCGTACCGCGGCACCCTGAACGTGAGCATGACGCCGAATGCTCAAGGGAACAGCTCCCCGCCGGTGACGGGCAATACTATTTCCTGTGGCCTCGCCCCATCGACCTTTCACACGAAATCCGGCGGCAATTCTTCCGACAGCCTGACGCTTCCGTAGGCGCGTCGTGCTCGCTGTGAAAAATCGCGTGTTACGAACGTTTTTTGGGCGATCGTCGATCGGTGTTGCTGCGGCCGTAGGTTTGGTCGTGACGCTGGCTATCGTTCCTCACCATCGGCCGTCTCGGCTTCCGCGGCTTCCAGCCCCAACGCTATTCGTGTCGTCGATGTTGCGTGGCATTCAAGGCTTCGCGCTGCCTCTCCATTCCGGCGAACATGCCCCGACTGCACTGAACGTTCGAAGCAGTGCGTCGGGAATGGCGGTCGACAGCCATAATAACCTCTTCATCGCCGATACGCATGGGAATGAGGTCGATGAGTTTCATTGGAGCTGCCCTCCGCACCGCGGCTGTGCGTGGATCGAGACTGGTTCCGTAGCGACCGAAAAGCCGGCCGAAGATGTCGCGGTTGATGTTCGTGGTAACGTCTTCGTCAGCGAATCAACAAACGAGGCAATTCAGGTCTTTCGCGCGCCACTACGAGCGGGAAGCCGTGCACTCTACAAAATCACGTTTCCCGATACCGATACACCCAATGGTGTTGCAGTAGACGGCGCGGGCGATCTCTTTGTCGCCGAGACCGAGCGTATTTTGGAATACCATGCGCCGGTTGGGGCCGGATCGATGCCGATGGTGCTGATGACCAACCACACGGGAGCATCGAGCGACAACCCCGACGGACCGTATGCACGTGGCTTCGCGCCAAGCATCGCGGTACTCGGTGATGCAATTTTTATCGGGATGAATCCGCGGCCTCAGGATCCCGGTGAAATCCAAATGCTGATGCCGCCCTATATCCATCCGCTCGCTCATCTCATGTTGCCCGCCGTTGGATCGGACGTGCAGTACCTGGCATTGGATGCTATGGGAACTCTGTATGTTGCAACACAGTACGGTAGCGGAACCGGAAAAGGCGGCGTGTATGCATTTCACGCGCCCTTTGTCGGTACACTCTCGCCGTTTGCATTCGTTCCAACCGATGACGAAGGCGCGACGGGAGTCGCAGTCGCTGGTTTGGCGCAGAGTTCCCGCCCGGCGCCAAGTCAAACGAAGTCGTTGCAGATGCCGGCGATGAGCCTCACCGGGCCCAATCCGTCAGGCGCGTTGCAGATGCCGGCGCTCAGCCTTACCGGACCCAATGCGCCAGGTGCACTGCAGATGCCGGCGCTCAGCCTTACCGGGCCCAATCCGCCGGGTGCACTGCAAATGCCGGCGCTCAGCCTTACCGGACCGTAAGAACCGTGTGCCGCTTATGGCACAAAAACGATCGCCCCCGTGCGTACCGGTGTACGCCCACAGAATTGGACCTGATTCGGTCCGCCCCCGATACACGCTTTGTCGATGCTCACGTTCCCATTCGGAGCGACACGAAAAACGAATATGGCGGGCGCGCCCATGAAACCACCGCTGCCATCCATATCGTAGAGAAAGCGACCCGATGGCGCGAACGCGAGCATTTGGGGCTGATAGAGTTTGGCGGAGGTCGCTCGCGCAGGAGCAGCCGGCGTTCCGTCGGGACGCAGCGGGATGAAGCCGATTTTCGACCCCATGATATAGAGCGCGCGACCCGATGGTGCAATGGCCAGCGATTCGCTACTAACCGAGCCGGAGGTGGCACTTAGCGCTCCGTGGATCGGCGCACTTGGAGTCGCTAGCAGCGATCCATCGGCACCAATGGCGATCTGAATGATATGCGTCGTGCCGAGATCTGCCGCTGAAAGGGAGTACTTCGCAGCATACAGCATTGGGCTGACCGGATTGGCAATGAGGCCGGTTATCGAGATTGCATTGGTGTGACTGAACGCAATGCTTGTTCCCGGGGTAAGCGTCCCATCGGCGCTTACCTGCAGCGCTTGAAGACGTATCGAGCCCGTTCCATACGTGGGCAATCCGGCGAAGAAA
The DNA here is from genome assembly GCA_013044185.1 of Vulcanimicrobiota bacterium. GTDB lineage: Bacteria > Vulcanimicrobiota > Vulcanimicrobiia > Vulcanimicrobiales > Vulcanimicrobiaceae > JABEUX01. The sequence goes on from JABEUX010000107.1 coordinate 4,073, forward strand.
AGCCCGGTTCCCGAGCTATCCAGGGTAAGGTATGAGGCCGCCTCGTAGTGCGGTATTTGTACCGATCCAGTCGGTACCAGCCGGCCGTCGGCGGCAATCGAGAAGGAATGCACGTGAACGATCGATCGGACGCTCGCGGCGTCGCTGGTCGTGCCTCCCAAAGCAAAGAGCGCATTGCCCGAACGATCCATCACCATCGTTTGATACGGCGCGTCGTTTCCGGTGAGGCAATTTTCCAAGCGCACCGGAGCCCCTAATGGGTGCGCCAGCCCATTTTTCCCATCGATACGGTACGCAGCGATTTCCTCGCTCCTCTCCCGAGCGCTGCAGCCCGCCACGTATAAGAACTTGCCGTTCGGGGTTGCGAGGATCGTTCCCGGAGCGCTGAGCGTGCGCACCGATCGACCAGGGGCGAGCGTCCAACTCGCCAGACTGCCCACATCACCGCGAAAACGAAGCGGCACGAGCATCCCGCTTGGACGGGCGACGAGTTGCTCGATAACGCCGCCCCCGTTCGTTTGCACGATAACGTAAGCGCGCATCGCGCGCGGAGGGTTCGCCCGCGCAGTTACGGTGAGCGCAAGAAGGATCGCGGTGAGTACGCAGACTTTTTTCATCATCTCTCCTAAGGATCGCGCGAGCGTCGCGCCCGACGGCCGATTCCAAAATACGCTTGCGGGGTTGAAGGGCGCCGAGTTCCTCGTAGCAGGGAGTTCGCCATCGTGAGAACTTTCTCTCTCGCAGAATCGAAGTTTGGCCCCTCTTCACTGAGTGCCGATTCTTTTTATGCGCCGTAGCATCTAAGGGGGATCTCGGGGATCGCCGAATTCCGCCCGCGTGTTACGCCCCACCCATTTGACCAAGACATTGGTGACATTTTGAAACCGACAAGCACCTTAATGGAAGTTATGCGCGCGAACGCCAGCGAGCATCTTCTCGCTCTCCAACGGTTCGATCTCTGCAGCGAGTACGTCGATACAACCGCTCTCTTTTTGCAACGTTCCCGCGACGATGAGGGTCGCGTTCGTAGCGATGATGCGGCTCGTTCGTTCGTAGAGATCGGGGCGCACGATGACGTTCACCAGCCCCGTTTCGTCTTCGAGCGTGAGAAAGACGAAGCCCTTCGCCGTACCGGGGCGCTGCCGCGTAATCACCAATCCGCCGACGCGCACGCGCTGCCGATGCTTTGCGTGCGCGAGCGCCGTAGCGGAGAGAACGCCGAGCGCATCGAGCCCGGCGCGCAGGTGGGCGATACCTTGCGGCCCCGTCGTGACACCGGTCGCCCAGAGATCGAACGCCGTTTGCTCGCGCGGTTGCAACGGCGCAAACGTCACCGCAGGTTCCTCCGTCTCCATCAATCGCCCGAGTTCGCCGCGCCGTTCGCGCTCGTCGAGCGCGCGTAACGCCCACATCGCCTCGCGCCGGCTACGATACCACGGTGCGAAGGCATCGGCGACCGCGAGGCTCTCGAGCCCTTCGCGGCTGAGATCGGTGCGTCGCGCAAAATCGAGGATATCTGCGAACGCACCGGCCTTCAACGCCGCTTCGAGGCATTCGCGCTGTACGCTGCCGAGATCGCGTACGAGGTGAAAGCCGAGCCGCACCGCGCCGCTCCCATCGACAAAGCTCCACCATTCGCTCGCGTTGACTTCGACCGGCTTCACCACCACGTCGTGCCGTTTTGCATCGTTCACGAGCACTTCGGTTGCATAGAAGCCCATCGGCTGCACGTTGAGGATCGCGGCGGTGAATTCGGCATGATAGCGGCACTTGAGATAGGCCGACGCGTAGGCGAGCAATGCGAAACTCGCGGCATGCGATTCGGGGAATCCGTAATCGGCGAATCCTTCGAGCATCGCAAAGAGTTTTTCCGCCGCATCGCGCTCGATGCCGTTGCGCTCCATTCCCTCGATTAACTGCGTCCGTAACGCTTGCATCTTTTCGCGCGACCGCTTGTGCCCCATCGCTCTGCGCAAACGATCCGCTTCCCCTGCCGAGAAGCCCGCCGCTTCGACGGCAAGGCGCATGCCCTGCTCTTGAAAGAGCGGCACGCCGAGCGTCCGTTCGAGCACCGGGCGGAGTTTCGGATGCGGGTACTCCACCGCTTCCAAACCCGCACGCCTGCGTAAAAACGGATGGATCATCTGCCCTTGAATCGGCCCGGGGCGGATGATCGCCACCTGCATGACGAGATCGTAGAAACAGCGCGGTTTCATGCGCGGCAGCATCGATTGCTGCGCGCGCGATTCGATCTGAAAGACGCCGATACTATCGGCGCGTTCGAGCATCGCATAGGTTGCGGCGTCGTCGGATGGAATCGCCGCTAACGAGAGCGGCGCTTCGTTCGGGCGCGAACGTCGGTGGAGCGCGAAAGCCTCGTCGAGTAACGAGAGCATTCCCAACCCCAAGAGATCGATCTTGATCAGCCCGAGCGCGGCGAGATCGTCTTTATCCCACTGGATGACGCTGCGATCGCGCATCGTCGCCCACTCCACCGGCGCGACGCGCACCAGCGGATCGCGCGCGAGCACCATGCCGCCGGAATGAATCCCCAAGTGGCGCGGAAAGCCTTCGATGCGTTCGCAGAGTCGCACGAGGCGATCCCGAGCGGCGGGATCATCGGCGGCTCGTTCGGGCGTTACACCCAATACCTTACCGATATCCCGCAACGCCGAACGCGAACGATAGCTTATCACCTCCGCCGCCATCGCAGCGTGCGCGCGCCCATAACGTTCGTAAATATATTGGATGATCCGCTCGCGGTCGCGATGCGCGAAATCGATATCGATATCGGGAATCTCGTTGCGCTCTTCCGAGAGAAAGCGCTCGAAGAGGAGATCCATCCCGACCGGGTCGACGGCGGTGATCCCCAATGCGTAACAGACCGCAGAGTTGGCCGCCGATCCGCGCCCCTGGCAGAGTACCCCCATCTCGTTCGCCGCACGGACGATATCCCAGACGATGAGAAAGTAACCGGCGAGATCGAGCTTGGCGATAATCCCCAACTCGTATTCGAGTTGACGCTCCACCGCAACGGAGAGCGGGCTCCCGTAGCGACCTGCGGCGCCTTCCATCGTTAACGCACGCAGATAGCTCTGCCGCGTACAACCATCCGGGACGGCAAAAAGCGGAAACTGTTCGCTCAGCGTTTCGAGGCGAAATCTCGCCCGCTCTGCAATATCTAACGTCCGTTCGAGCGCGCCGGGGTAATCGGCGAAGAGGCGTGCCATCGCACGCGGGCTCTTCAGATGCGCTTCGCTATTGGAATCGAGGAGCTTGCGTGCGACGGCTTCTTCGAGCGTCACTCCGTGCTTGATGCAACGCAGCACCGCAGCGACTTCGGCATCTTCGCGACGTGCGTAGGCGACATCGTTACTCGCGACGTACGGAACGTGAAGTCGGCGTGCCGCGGCGATGAGCGATTCGTTACGCGGTGCGTCGCTTTCGTGCAAGTGACGGACGATCTCGATGTAGAGCGCATCGGGGAAACAGGTACGTAACGTTTCAAACGGCGCTCGAAGATCGCCGCAGAGCGCGATCAAGCCGCGGTTATCGCCTTCGAGATCGGCAACGATGAGTTCGGGGGAGCCTTTGCTGCCGCGCAATTGTGCCCCCGAGATCAGTTCGCAGAGACGATGGTAGCCGCAGGCTTCAGCGACGAGCAAGAGCACCGGAATACCGCCCGGTAGGTGCAGACGGGCTCCGACGATACCGGGCAACGCGCGCTCGCGGGCACGACGTGCGAAGCGCACCGCACCGTACAACCCGTCGGCGTCGGCGATTGCCAGGGCTTCGATACCGAGTTCGGCCGCACGATCGACGAGCTCTTCGGGGTGCGATCCGGCATCGAGAAAACTAAAGTTCGAACGCGCATGCAACTCCGCATAGCGCGCGCGCTCATTCATAGACGCCGCAGAGGTACCATCGCGTTTGACGGTGGACGATGCGATACCATCGCCCATCGGAGAGCGCGACGTCGTATTCGTCGCGTGGCGGCAGTTCGCGCGCGACATCCTGCGTGCGCCACGGGCCGACGCACTCGCAGAGCACGCTCGGTGGGCTCCCGAGCGCGATCGGAACTCCGCCGCGTAATTCCACCGCAACCTCTCGTTCCGCGATGAGCTGCAACGGCGGAAGCGGCAAGGCCGGGAGCGCCGAGACGCGCACCTCTTCCACCGCAGCGAGATCGGGCGTAAAGCGTTCGAAACTAAAACGCTCTTCGAAGGCATGCGCCGGGCGCAAGCGCGCACGCCGCACCGGCTCTCCGAGCAAGCCCTCCAGGCGAGCGAGCGCGACGGCAAGATCTTGTCGCTGAACGCGTTCGCGAACGAAGAGCATCTGGCTACTGCCCGCTTCTTCCAGACGCAGCGCGCGCACGCGCATGCCGACGACGGGTGCATCGAAACGCTCCCGTTCCAAGCGTGCCCGAAGAACGTCGAAGATCGCTCGCTCCTCCGCCGTCGGAAGTGCGAAAAATAGTTCGATGTTTCGTTCGCTCGCATCGTCGCAGAAAAAATCGACGCGGATGCCGCCGGCGCTACGGCCGCGACGCGTACAACTTTCGGAGATACGACCGATCAATACGCGCAACGCGAAGAGCAACTGCTCTTGCGTCTGCACCTCGCCCTCCCCCAAGGCATTCGCTTCGATCGGCAGGGTAAAGGCACGCGGTACGAGCGAACGCCGCTCCGCGCCGTTGGCGCGCAGGTGCCAGAGCGCCGCGCGTGCGCCGAATCGACGCACGAAAGCCCCATGCGGAAGTGCCGCGAGTTCGCCGATACGCTCGATGCCCAACAGTACGAAGCGTTCGATCGTTCTCGGATCGATGCCGAGGGCGCTCAACGGAAAGGGCGAGAGAAATTCCGCCTCGCCGCCTGCGGCAACGACGCAGCCATCGGCATGCCGCGCCGCCACCCCGGCACAGAATGCATCTTCGGCGCATCCACAGCGCACGTCGACAGGAAACGGAGCGAGCGTCGCCCGCACCTGCGCGCACCAGCGTGCGGGCTCCCCCAGGATGCCGTGCATGTCGAGGTACGCAGAGCCGAGACCGGCATCTTCGACCGTCGGGCTCACTGCATCGAGAGCATCGAGCAGCTCTTCCCAACGGCAGTGCAGATCCTCTCCCTCGACGATCGCGCAGAGCAACATCGCGGACTCTCCGCCCGTGCGCTAGATGGCGCTCTGCATCTGCGCCGCTCGCTGCGGTGCAGATGCAGAGCGCAAGGCCCGTTCGCGCAGAACCATCCGTTCGCTCGCGCGCATCGCTTGCAACGAGAGCGGGGAGCGCGAAGGCAGCGTGCGTGCGAGCGGTTCGACGCAGAAGGTATAGCCGAGGAACGCGCTGCCGACGCTACCGCGCCCGCAGAGGACGAACCCTTCGTTGCGGCAGCGCAAACGCAATGCCGGAAGCCCTGCCGGGGCGTGCACTCCCTCGTCGAGAAAGGTGAGGAGCGTGCTGCCGGTTTCGCGCGCGAGCTGTGAGAAACGCCCCCAGATCGCCGCGCTCCAGGCGCGCGCTCGCACGACGACGACGCGGCAGACGCGCGAACGCAAGAGCGTATCGAGCGCACGAGCGAGCAGTCGCCCTTCGCGCACCGGTACGATCAACAAGCGTTCCAACAACACGCCGGCTTCGACGAGCGCGGGCGGATAGCACGCACCATCGTCGAGGAGGGCGACGAAGGCGCTCCGGCTCGCTACAGCGAGCGCGCGAAAGGCGATCGCCCCTCGCCCCGAACTCGCGGCCCCTTCAAGCGTCACAAGTCCAATGGGAAGCCCACCACCGAGCGCGAGATCGAGCGCGGGAAGTTCACAGGGCAACCGCCGCTCCAGCGGCGGAGCGGGGCGCTGCACGGCGGCGAGACGCTCCTTCAGGGAGCGGAACGCCGCACGTCGGGTTGCGTGGGGATCGGCAACGGAGAGCATGGGAGCCCATCGTAATCGAACGTATGTTCGATGTCAACACCGGATTTCTCCCTTCCTCGTCGAAGCGCCCAAGGGTGCCCGGCTTCGCTCTCCCCCGTGCCTCGCGACAGGAACGTGCCTTCTGCGCGACCGTTGCAGTACTCGCTGCCGCACTCGCCGACCCGTGCCTCGAATTCGCTTCGAACGCAGGCTGGTTTGGAGCCGGTCGTTTTACCGACCGCAGCATGGCCGACGTCCTGCCGACGTTGCTCGTCGGCCTCTTCTTCCTCGTCGTCCAACTGCTCCTGATCCTTCGGCGTGCCTGCACCCGCCCGCGGCTCGACGAAGCTCTGAGACAACCGCTCGCGGCGCTGCTTCCGAGCATTTTTATGCTCCAACTCGCGTTATTGTTCGTCATCGAGAGCATCGAACAGCGCGCCGTTGACGGGCATTTTCTCGGCGGAGCGCTCTGGCTGGGTGCGCCGATTCCTATCGCCCTCGCCATTCACGCGCTCTTTGCAACGGGTACCGCGTTCCTCGTTGCAACGACGCTCCGTGAATTCACGCGCCGCGCACCGGCGCTCGCAGCGGCGGTGCGCCTACGCAGAGAAATCCGTAGTGCCCGCGCGACCAGTACGCGTCGCAGCTTCGCCGCGCCCTTCGCGACGCTCTCCGATCTCGTTTGTGGTTCTGTCGGCGAGCGCGCCCCTCCGATGCGGGTGATTGCGTAACCTCCCCCAATCACACGACACCATTCGGAGTATTCTCTCGCCCATGAAACGACAACGCGTGCGCCCGAATATGGCGCGCATTCTCATCGCCTGCGCCCTGCTCGCCTTCATCGGAGGCTTCGCAATCTTCTTCTCGCAGGGCGCTCGACGCCTCGCCGGCGGCGTCGCCGCACGCCTGACGCTGGGCACGCAGCCGATCGATATTCTCGTCATTGCCAACAACGCGCGCGGCGTTGCCGCGAACGACCCGCTCGGCCTCGGCACCGCGGCGGGGCAGGCCGACGTTATTCTTCTCGCACGAATCGACCCCGCAGCGCATCGCATCTATGCGATCACCATCCCGCGCGATACCCTCTTCGCGCAACCCGGTTGGAACGATCCGGTACCGAAAATCAAAACGCTTTTTTTTATGGGCGATCAGGATAGCCCGCCGAAGGGGCCGCAAGAGCTTGCGAAAGCCGTCGCGCAGCTCACCGGCTTACCCGTCGACGGCTATATTGCGGCGAACTTCTCAGGCTTCGAACGCGCGATCGATCTCGTCGGCGGCATCACCGTCGATGTCAAGAAACGCATCTACGATCCACGCCATAGCGGAGCGAATTTTCAGCCCGGATTACAGCATATGAACGGGAAAGAAGCTCTCGCCTTCGTGCGCGTCCGGCAAAACATCGCCGGCAACTCCTACCGCATCAACGACTTCCAGCGCATGCAAGCAGAGGTTCAGGTGCTGGGAATACTACGTAACGAACTGCTCGACCCGGCGCATGCGGCGACGTTGATCCCCACCTTCGTCAAGAAGATGCACGGCGATATCGCTACCGATCTCCCGCAGGCGCGCCTGATCCAAATCGGCATCGCGATGGCCGGCGCACCGGTCTACCAGGTGCCGCTCGGTTCGATCGAGGATTCGATGACGCTCGCGCCGGCGAGCGTCCCGGGCATCAACGCCGAGGGCTATCTCGACGGCGCCGACTACGACGTGCTCGATCCGGCGGAGATCGCCCGACGGCTCGCGCCTTTCGGAGCGCAAAATCCGAGCCTCGGTATCGATTTTCCGCCGCACGACAGCGTGCGCGTTACGCTCTACGGAAGCGCACACATGGCCCTACACTTCGAACATCTCGGTTTTCTCGTAACGCGCGCTGGCGCCGCGACCGGAGCGCAACGAGTCCTCTATCCGGCGGGCGAAGCCGCGGCGGGATGGGAGGCGGCGCGCGCGCTCGGCGGCGGCGACGTGACGGTCGAGCAGGGAGACTCCTCGAGCGTGCTCGTCGAGGAGTGACCGCCTACGGCGTCTTTTGCGGAAGGCCGCCGGTACAGATATGGGCGGCTGCGATGATCTGCGGTGCGGCAGCATTCTGTTGCTGCACCATATCCTTTCGCACCCAATGCATGGCGGTAGCTACCGCCTTAATCGGGTTATAGCCGATGCTGAGCCCCGGAAGGTTATTGAGATTCATGGTTCCGGGGCCGAGATTTTGCGGTGCTAAGCCGGCATAATTTTCGTTATAAAAATTTGGATTTGGAGTCGGCGTTGCAGACGGATTGGATACTATTTCTTGCGTCCCGTTAATTGCATTGAGATATTCGAAACCAGAATGTTGCAAATCCGCAAGCTGTCTCGTTGACACAAAACCGTTAATAAGGTCGAGCGCCATTTTTTGAACGGTAAGGGCTTTGAGAAGCTTGGCCTTCATTTGATTTAAATTTCGCGAATCGGTTCCCGCGCCGTCATTGAAGACCGCCGGATCGGCAAGTATTTTATCGATTTTTGCGGTGTTCTTCACCAACGGACCGACAAGATATTCCATTTTTACCTGAGCGAGCTGTCGAGCCGCCTTGCCCGCACTCCCTTCAATATTGTAACGAACGTAATCGTTGAAGAGCGGCTGGCTCTTGGCGATAATCGCATTGTTCTGCAACATGAGGCCGATCGCCGGACCGATGGCTCGATGCAGTCCGCTGCAGAGCGGGCGCGCGATGACGTGAATGATGACCGGGAGCTTCAGGTCGTTCGGCGGAGGAGATGCCCCGGCTGCGGTCTTCCCATGTGCTAAGCCGGTAGCCGCGAGCGACGCGCAGAGACCCGCCGCTGAGAGCGAGGCGAGCAAACGAGCGCGTAATTTCATGGAAATCGATCCTCCTCAGTACCGGAACGATCCGGCCGTGAGAATCATTTCGGTGCTCGCTACTCCGCCGCCTCGTCGACGGTTTCGAGTACCTGTTTCTCCTCGGAGGTAATCACCTTGCTCAAATCGAGGAGAATGATCAAGCGCGTGTCGACCTTGCCGACGCCTTGGATGTACTCGGTCCCGATACCGGCGACCATTTCGGGGGCGTCTTCAACGTTTTCGACCGGAATATTGAGCACCTCGGAGACGCTGTCGACGACGATGCCGACCCGTTTACTGCCGATATCCGTGACGATAATACGCGTCGATTTCGAGTGATCGGCACGGTTCATGCCGAAGCGCGTGCGGAGGTCGATGATGGGGATCAACTGGCCGCGCAGGTTAATAACGCCTTCCATGAAGCGCGGTGCGCGCGGCACGTGCGTGATCTCGACCATACGGATAATTTCCTGAACTTGCGAGATATCGACGCCGTACTCTTCGCCGCCTAATCGGAACGAAACGACCTGGAAGGTCTCGCCCGAATACTGCTGCTTCTTCTCTTCTCTTTGCTCGGCCATCATGAATATTATACTCCCGAAAACTCCGCACGCGTCACCTTGCCCCCGGCATAGGCATCGCTCACGAGTGAATGAACGTCGATAATTAACGAGATCGACCCGTTGCCGAGAATCGTTGCACCCGAGATACCCGGAATCCGCCCAACGACGTCGGAGAGCGGCTTAATAACGATCTCTTGCTCGCCCTCAAAGGAATCGACAACGAGGCCAACCTGGCGCCCCTGAAGCCCGACGATCACGATCATCACTTTCTCGGGGTCGCGTTCGCCGCCGAGTTCGAAGAAATCGGCGATACGCAGCAACGGCACGACCTGGCCGCGCAGCGTGATGACCTCCGCTCCGTGAACCGTGCGCACGTCGGGCATCTCCACCCGCTGCGACTCGATCACCGAATCGAGCGGAATCGCGTAAAGCTCGTCGACGACGCGAACGAGCAACGCTTGAATGATCGCCAACGTCAGCGGCAATTTAATCGTGAAACGCGTACCTTGCCCGGGAGCGGAATCGACGTCGAAGATTCCCTTGAGTTTGGTGATGTTTCGCTTCACGACATCCATGCCGACGCCGCGGCCGCTAACGTCGGAGACCTCTTCTGCCGTCGAAAAACCCGGGGTGAAAATGAGTTCGATGAGCTCGCGATCGGTGAGGCGATCTTCGGTGCCGATAAGGCCGTTCTTGATCGCTTTTGCACGGACTTTATCGAGATTGATGCCGCCGCCGTCGTCGGAGATCTCGATGATGATCTGGTTGCCCTCGTGATAGGCATTGAGCGCGATCGTGCCCATGCGCGGCTTTCCCTGCCGTTCGCGCTCGTCGGGAGCCTCGATCCCGTGATCGACGCAGTTCCGCAGCAGATGCATGAGCGGTTCGCCGACTTCGTCGACGATCGTCTTATCGAGGTCGGTATCGGCACCTGATATCTGTAACTGCACCTCCTTACCGCGCGCTTTGGCAACGTCGCGAACGGTACGTGGGAAGCGATCGAAGACTTGGCCGATCGGCACCATGCGCACCTTCATGATCGACTCTTGAATCTCGTTGGTCGTGCGCGCGAGCAATGCCGCGCTGTCGGCAAGATCCTTCGAGAGCGGGCCGATGAGGCCGATCGAGGCCTTGAGCGCTCGATCGCCCATGAGCCGCCCGAGCGTCGTCGCGATATCGGAGATGCGCGTGCGATTGATGACGAGCTCGCCGACGAGATTTAAGAGCGCGTCGAGCCGATCGATATCAACGCGAATCGTCTGGGCGAGCGAGCTCCGCTTCCCTTGGGGGGCGCCCTTCTTGGCGTCTGCGTTCTCGGCGCTTCCTCGTGCGGGCGCAGCCGTTACGGCGGTCGCCCTCGGTGTTGCGAGAACGCTCTCAACGGGGGTCGTTGGAAGCGTTGGCGCGGGGGGCGACGTCGTTGCTGCCTCGGCGAGCAGGCGTTCGACCTCGGCTTCGAACGCAGCGATCTCCGCCTCGTTCATCGGCTCGCTGCCGGCGGAGTTACCGCCATCGCCGCGATCGGGGGCCCTGCCCTCGATCACGTTCGACGTTTCGTTATAGATTGCGACGAACTGGTCGAGCCGACCGGTAAATTCGATAAGCCCGCTCGGTGACGCGCTCTGGCCGATTGCGGCTTGAACGAGATCGGTTAAAAAGTCGCGCCCGGAGAAGAGGATCTCGACGCTACCTTCGGAGAGCGGCATTCGCTCTTTGCGCAGTAAGTCGCACAAGTTTTCCAGCTTGTGCGCGAGCCCTTGAACCTCGGTGAAGCCGAGCATCCCCGAACTGCCCTTAATCGTATGCAACGCTCGGAAGAGCGAGTTCACGATCTCCGGATCGGCCTGCCCGCTATCGACGAACTCTTCTAAACGCAGCAGATCGCCGTCGATCTGCTGCAATAACTCCTCTGCTTCGTCGCGGAAGTACGCAACGAACTCTTCTTTATCGAATGGTTCGTCGGACATCGGCGATCCTCAAGCGCTCGTTCGGTACTGCCGGAAGCGTCTACTCGACGCCGAACGCCGAGAGCAGCGGCGTGAGCGAGCCGGTCTCCGGAATCATGATAAACTGTCCGGCAACTTCTTTATCTTTATCGAGGAAACTGCTCTCGATGAGGAAGACGTCCTGATCCGGCAAGATCGACATCAGCGTACGGAAGGCCGCCTGGATGGTGCCGTAAGAGAGCGTCGGAACGGAGGGAAGCAGATTCACACCGGTCAGCTGAATGATCGCCGTGAGATAGGAGCCGGCGATGATATTTCCGAGTTCCTTGAGCGTGGAATCGGCGATCGAATCGAAAATTTGAATATCGCCGATGACTCGATGGAGGAACTGGCTGACGAAATCGAGCGCCTGTTCGCGATCGAAGAGCACGACCATTTGGCCGGGTGCCTCACCACGAACGTACATGTGCAACGCGGCAACGGTGCGATTCTCATGTCCGACGCGTGTTGCAAGATCGCGGAACTTAATGACGTCGATCCGCGGCTCGCTCAAATTGATCTTCGCATTGAGCAATTGCGAGAGCGCCGTCGCTGCATGTCCGGCGCCGATATTGCCGACTTCTTTCAGCGCATCTTTCTGAAGGTCGGTCAGATTCA
>JABEUX010000012.1 GCA_013044185.1 Vulcanimicrobiota bacterium
GGCGATGCATGGCTCGAATTCACAGCGGAGCCCTTGCCCGACGGCACGGCACGGCTCACGCAAACGGCATTTTTCGAACCGCGCGGCCTCTTTGGCGTGCTCTACTGGTATGCGGTCGCGCCGTTTCATGCGTTAATCTTCGGCGGCATGGCGCACGCCATTGCGGCCCGAGCCGAGCGAGGCGACGTTCGCTCGTAAGCCTTCTAAGAGGTTAAACCTTGCCGCTCCGCAAAGTGGAGCCCATGCGTCGTTTCATAGCGCTCTTTGCGGCTTCGTTCTTCTTTTGCGTACTGATAATGCCGGTGCATTCGGTGCTCGCTCGCCAAACGGAGCTCGTCGCGTACAGCGAGACCCCGGCCAGCGACGGCAGCGTGCAATTAATTCTCGATTTTGACGGTTTTGCGCCGTCGTCGCAGGTCGTCCACGAGAAGCGCAACGACGTGAAGGTGCTGCTCTTCGGCGTCGAACGCGGCAAGCGACTGCCCGGCATCTTCGACCCGGCCGGCGAAATCGTGTCGGCAAAGATCGCGCCGTTCGCGGGCATCGGGCTACTCGTCGACATCCGCCTCAAAAACGACGTCATTCCACGCGTCGATACGGTAGGCTCGCGCATCGTCGTGCATATCCCCGCATACCGTAGCGACCAGGAAGCGCACCTGCCCGGCCCGGTGCCAGCTGCCGCCGAGGGCATCAAGGTCATCCCGCTCTCGTACGCCGACGTCAGCGAAGTAGCGGGACTGATCAAGAGCGGTGTCACCGTTCCGTCAGTCGACAACTTCCGCGCGCAGTCGCCGTTCGCGCAGCCGACGCCAAATTCGTCGTTATCTTCGAGTTCGTCGTCGTCGAACAGCACCGCTCCGAGCTACGTGACGTTGCCGACCTACGCCCTCATTCCGAAGGATCTACCGCAAGCCGTCTATATCAACGATCACGTAAGCGTCGATCGCCGCTTGAACGCGGTAATTCTGCGCGGCACGCCGGCCGAGATTGCGCCGTACGAGCGCTTGATTCGCCTCGTCGACACGCCGCAGCGCAGCGTGCTCTTCCAAACGCAGATCGTCGAACTCACGCAGACCGGACAATACGATCTCGGCATCGACTACTCGCCGAACGGGCACCTCGCAACGGCAACCTTCAACGCAGGAACGATACCCGGAGCGGTAAGCGGGAACGGCAGGCCCACCTCCGGGCTTGCGCTCTCCGCTCAGTTACAGGCGCTCCAGCAACAAGGGCAAGCGAAGATTCTCGCCCAACCACGCATCCTCGCGCTCGACAACCGCATGGCCGCGATCCTTTCGGGAGAGGCCGTCCCGATCTTCACTTCCGTCGTCGTCCCCTCCGGCGGCACGACGATCGTGCAGCAGCAACTCCAATACATCAATGTTGGCGTCAGCCTCGAAATTTTGCCGCGCATCGCCGTGGATGGTGAGGTGACCGCCGACATTTTCTCCGAAGTTTCAAGCATACTGAGCTACGTGCAAACCGCGCCGCGCATCGCGGTGCGCCAAGAGCTTACCGCTGCGACCGTCAGGGACGGCCAATCGGTCATCATCGGCGGATTGCTACAAGACCAAGAAATCAAAACGCTCAGCAAAGTCCCGGGGCTCGGCGATATCCCGATCCTCGGCGCATTTTTTCGCCAGGTGAACAAGACGAGCCAGAAAACGAACCTCTACTTGGTTATCACGCCGCACGTCCTCTCGAAGAGCTTCCACTCCCTCGATCAGCCGACAACACCGACAACATCGCCGCCTCCCCAATCGTCGCCGACTCCCCAATCGTCGCCGACGCCGAAGCCATAACTGAGGATCCCTGAATGAAACGCTTCGTTCGATTCCTTGCCGCGGCCGCGATCTTGTTCAGCCTCGCTCCCCATTCCGCATCGGCCGCATTTCTCGCCCACCGATTCGTGGTCTGGAACGACACGGCGCACTGCTTCACCATGACCGTCCAGCAACGCGACCAGAAGAAGCCGGCGACGTTCGATCGAGTACGGCCGGGAGCGCGCTTCGACCAGATCCTACATTACGATCGCGACATTCACGATTGGTTCTTGGAGTGGACGATCTGGAAATGCGATGCGAACGGCTCCCTGAGCGCGCCGATCTATACGGGATTCGTTACCGACGGGAACCCGAACAGCATCTCCGACTACGTCGTAACGCCGCTCGGATCGGCTTTTCAGATGACGCGTAAAAATTAGCGCTGACGTCTAGGGCGGCGCAATGCACGTTTTGATTTATTGCGTCGGCAGCGCCGGCGACGTGTACCCGTTCATCGCGATCGGCGAATCGTTACAACGGCGCGGGCATGAGGTACAGGTGCTGACGGCAGGCCTCTTTCGCGACAAGATCGAGCGCGCCGGCCTCGGCTTCATCGAAGCCGGTAGCCAAGAACAATACGACGAGGTCATTCAAAACCCGGATCTCTGGCACCCGAAAAAGGGAGCCGGCGTTATCTTACGGCTCTTCGGCGACGGCTGGCCCTTGGCGTATGCTTTTCTGGTCGACCACGTTCGACCGCACGACACGGTTTTGGTTACGAGCACCTTGGGTATGTCCGCGCGACTCCTGCAAGAGAAGCTGGGAACGAAGCTCGTGACGGTGCATCTGCAGCCCTCGTCCTTGCTTTCGGCGACCGATCCAGGAGCGCTCGCAGCACTGCCGTGGGCAAAGTACCTGCCGGTGTGGGCCGCACGCGCCCTGATAGCGTCGATCGATCGCGGAATGAGCTTCTTGCTGTGCCCGAAGTTAAATGCGTTTCGCGCCACGATTGCGCTGCCGCCCGTCCGAAGTATTCGGCGATGGATGAATTCGCCGGAGCGCGTCGTCTGCGCTTTTCCACCATGGTTTGCGGCGCCGCAGCGCGATTGGCCAGCGAACGCCGTAAGCACGACGTTTCCACGCTTGGTAGCCGCGGAGGATGAGCGGCTCAGTGGCGAGTTGCTCGCGTTCTTCAATGCCGGGGCACCGCCGATCGCGTATACACCCGGTTCCGCCCACGCGCATGGGCGAGCGTTCTTCGAGCGCGCCCTCGCGGCAACCGAAAAACTCGGGATGCGCGCCGTGTTCGTCACGCGCTATCGCGATCAGTTGCCCGATGCGTTGCCTTCGTGGGTGCATTACGAGCCGTACGCTCCCTACGACCTACTCGCGCCTCGCGTTGCAGCGTTCGTCCATCACGGCGGCATTGGGACGAGCGCGACGGTGCTCGCTGCCGGCACGCCGCAATTGATAACGCCGTTCACCTTCGATCAGCCCGACAATGCTGCGCGGCTCAAGAAACTCGGCGTCGCCGAAAGCGTTTCACCGAAAGCACCGGCGACGCAGTGGGCGCGCGCACTCTCGAGGCTGTTGAACGATCCGGCGGTCGCGAACACGTGCCGGGAGATTGCCGCACGAATGGCCGTGGAAGAGCCCGGCGGCGAACAGATCGCCAATTGGATCGAAAAGCTGTAGGTGCCAACGGGAATCGGACTCTCTGCTGAGCCCGCGCCATCTCTCCACCTCCCGGCGCGTTGGCTAACATTGGGCCGACGGAGCGAGTCGGAAGCCCCAGTCGCACGAGGCGCCTCTAGCCTACGCCTGCGTTGCACCTTCCAGCTCGATCGGGCGTTCTAGCACCGCAAGCATAGCGTGTCTCACATCACGCGACGGATACTGCATCATATGACGAGCCGCCCATTATATCTGGGACCGTCGGGTGCGCTTCGAGGACAAGAACGTGGTATTCCTAAGTTGTTTTCACGAGAACTCCTTCGATGCGCGCAATAAGCGCAATAATTTCACGCTCGATTGTCTTGGGATCGGATGGCTCGAATTTATGAAGCCTAGCTAACGCCTGGAGTGGCGTATGCCACTCGTCCGGCAGCGCCCAGTTAGGTGGCCAGAGCGCGTGATGCTTCCGGCGGCGAAATTCGTCGCGCACGACATTTCGCAAAAGTGCGAAGTTAAGGTTGCCGTCGCGTGCAATGACGAGTGCGTCGATAAGATCGCGGTAACGTTCGTTTTTGTAGTCAGCGCGTGACGGTTCAGTGGCGGCATGAAGCTTATGCGCGAGGTGAATGTGAGCGTCGATTATCGGCACACGCAGGGGACCTGGAAGCCCCAGGTGGGTGATGACGCTCGTCGTCATCATGTCCGTTGCAGTTTCGGCTTTTTCCTCGTTGATATCGAGGTCAATAGTACCGAACGCTCGACCTTTATATGAAATTTTGATTCCTATGCGATGCGTCTTTGCATTTTGAAGATAGATAGAGCCATCGCGGCGCTCAAACGCAAATTCGCCGAAGCCTACTGCAAGCGCGTCATCGAGCAATGCAAGGACATCGTCGCCCGAGAGTGCGATGTCAAGATCGCCGCTAGCACGAGCGCGTATACCAAATCGCAGCTCGAGGGCCATGCCGCCCTTAACAACATAGAGCGGAATAACGCCTTTGTTTTTTGCATTGTCTAGTAAACCGATGACCAGCTCGGCAAACACGCGTTGCTGAACGCGCTTGATACCGAGCCCCGCCGTTCTTGCGTAGCGGTCGACGTTCGCGCGCAGAACGTTGACGTTTGCCGGCACCCTTGCGATGCCTGGTTCTGGCCTGAGTGGATCAGACACGCTCGAGCTCGCGCGGAATCGGCAATCTACGCGTGCGCGCATCACGCAAGGCATCGGTAAGAGCGACCGGGTCGTGCATTTGTGCAATGTCAAGAAGCGTGCGCTCAATCGACGTGACGGGGAGACCATCGACGCAGGTTACGTCGTATGATTCGAGATCTGCGCGGTGTACTACAAGAAGCGGCGGCGGGGTTCGACGCCCGCTGCGTAACGCCATGGGCACGGTTATGTGCGTCGCTTCAGGATTAACATCAGAGAGTTCGTGCAGTTGAAGCGCGGTGTAATGAGACAAGGTGCCGAGGTAAGGCTTACGGACTTGCGGCCAAAGGACGGCTTCCCAAAGATGGGCGTTATTGGAGATGACCGGAAAATGAGTTAGGCGATAGACGCCGCGCGAAGTTCGCTCAAGCACGCCGGCAACGGCGGCGCGGAGCAGCGTCATGCGAGGTATACCAGCCTTTTCTGCCTGGTAACTCGAAAAATAGCCGTCCTGGCCTTCGGCTAGCGCATAGAGGCGAGCGTACGTATGGGGTCTCGGCATATGCCTGTAATATACCATTACGGTTACTTATAGGCAAGTCGCCTGGCCTATATCAATCTGATTTTAGGTCTTACAGGCAATGAAGCCGTATGAGCGACGGCGGGGCCCGGTATCATTGCCCAGAGACCTCGATGCACGGCACACGTATATGGCCATCGCACATCGGGCGGTGGAGTGCCCTGCCCTGCTTGCGGTGGCAGCTACGGCGGCTATCGGTCGTACTCGTACCGTCCCTACTCCCCGCCGATGAACGGCGGCTTAGGCGGGAGCGCGGTCGGCGGGTCCGGCAGTGTACGAGCGCAACGGTCGCGGGCCGAGTCATCGGTAGCGTGCACGCATACCGAGCTCCGGGCATTCATGCCGCCTGATCTTCGGGATGCTTTTCTCTGCCCTGCGCGGGACGACCGGGGCGGAGCGCCAAGGACCTGCACGATCGGTTCGAGTCCCTCGGTGCCTCGGTCTGGTGCAGCGAGAAGGTCGTCGCACATCGTAGAAGTTGAAAACCCGAAATCGCAACGATTTCGGGCTAACGTGGTAGCGCCAACGGGAATCGAAC